>PLBM01000069.1:2210-11166 GCA_003134515.1 Acidimicrobiaceae bacterium
TAGTACATCGTGGTCATCGTCGAAGTCTTTCTCTCAAGAGGGTTTAGCCCGTTACCGTCGGGCCGAGTCTAGGGAGCGCCACTCGACCGGTACGCTGCACCGTCACTTCGGCGAAACTCTCGAGCGACTTCTCGAGTTCGTCACACGCGCCAGGCGTTCCCGCCAGCATCACGGTCACCGAGAGCGCGTTCACGTCGACGATGGCAGCTCCCGCATTGGCGACCACGTCCAGTACGTCGCGTCGGTTGGCGTCGTCAACGCTGAGAGTCGCAAGGAGCAGTTCTCGTTCGATCGCGTCTCGTGGCGCGAGGTCGGTAATGGCGACCACGTTCACNNGCCAGGGAGTAGATGTTGAAGCCCCGGCGCGCGAAGAGCCCCGCAATTCGGGCCAGGACACCGGCCTTGTTTTCGACCAACACCGACAGTATGTGATGACGCGCCGGCGCGTGGTTGGTCGCGCCGAGGAACGGTTCGGGGCTCATCGGGCGTCGCCTCGCTGTAGGGGGTGCACAATAATGTCGTCATTACTAGCGCCCGCCGCCACCATCGGAAAGACCTTCTCCGAGGTATCGGTGCGAAAGTCGATGACGACGGGCCGGTCGTTAACCTGATTGGCAATCTCAATCACATCGTGCATCTCTTGAACAGTGCGCGCACGCAACCCCACGCAACCCATCGCCTCCGCCCACTTCACGTAATCAGGAAGGTCGGCGCTCAGGTAAACCTCGGAGTAGCGCTCCTCGTAGAACATCTCTTGCCACTGACGCACCATGCCCAGATAGGCGTTGTTCAGGATCGCGACCTTGATAGGGATACCTTCCGCGCTCGCCGTCACGAGCTCTTGGGCCGTCATCTGGAAACAACCGTCGCCGTCGATGCACCACACCGTGCGATCCGGACGTCCGACCTTGGCGCCAATGGCCGCGGGCACACCAAAACCCATGGTGCCCGCGCCGCCGGAGTTCACCCAGGTGCCGGGCTCTTCGAACTGCCAGAACTGCGAAGCCCACATCTGGTGCTGGCCGACGCCGGCGGTCACGATGGTGCCCGGCGCGGCCTTGGCGGCGATGGCTTGGATGACGTGTTGGGGCAGCAGCGGACCCTCAGCCGACGGTTCGTCGTAGACGAGTGGGTAGCGCTCTTGCCAGGTGCGGATCTGTTTCCACCACACGTCGAGATTGAGCGGCATCGCCTTTGCCGCGTCGAGGGCGCGTAGCGCGCTCGCCACGTTGGTCTGTAGCGCCACGTCGGCGCGGCGCACCTTATTGAACTCGGCCCGGTCGATGTCCACGTGAATGACCTTCGCGCCGGCGGCGAAGCTCGAGATCTGACCCGTGACGCGGTCGTCGAATCGGGCGCCGAGCGAGATCAACAAGTCGGCTTTTTGAATGGCCGTGACCGCGCTGTACATGCCGTGCATCCCCGGCATTCCGAGATGCTGCTCGTGCGAGTCCGGAAAGGCGCCGCGCGCCATCAGTGTCGTGACGACCGGCATCTTGGTTCTCTCGGCGAAGGCCAGCAACTCAAGGGTGGCCCTCGACTTCAATGTGCCGCCGCCGACATAAAGGACCGGGCGCTCGGACTCACTGATGAGCGCCACGGCGCGCGCCACGACCTCGTCGTCGAGCGGCACCTCCGGCCGATAACCGGGCAGATCCAACTCTTCGAGCGTCGTCGGGTACCACCACTCCATCGTCGACTGCGAGATGTCCTTGGGCAGGTCAATGAGCACCGGACCGGGTCGACCGGTCGTGGCGAGGTGAAAGGCCGCCGCGACGGCGCGAGGTATCTCGTGCGCCGATTGAATCAGGAAGTTGTGTTTGGTGATGCCCATCGTGATACCGGTGATGTCGCACTCTTGAAACGCGTCCAAGCCAATTGAGGCCGTGGCGACTTGGCCGGTGATGACGACGAGCGGCGTGGAGTCCATGTGCGCGTTCGCGATGGGCGTGACGATATTGGTCGCGCCCGGACCGCTCGTGACCATGGCGACGCCGGCTTTGCCGGTCGCCAGGGCGTAGCCCTCGGCCATGTGGCCGGCGCCCTGCTCGTGACGAACGAGGATGTGACGAATCGAGGAGTCCAAAATCGGGTCGTACACCGGCAAGATGGCGCCACCGGGCAGTCCGAAGATGGTGTCGACCCCTTCGTGCTCCAAGCTCTTGATCAGCGCT
Organism: Acidimicrobiaceae bacterium; assembly: GCA_003134515.1. Classification (GTDB taxonomy): domain Bacteria; phylum Actinomycetota; class Acidimicrobiia; order Acidimicrobiales; family RAAP-2; genus RAAP-2. Next base: position 4,385 of record PLBM01000069.1, read on the forward strand.
TGCGCGCCGGTGAGTTGCACTTCGCTCCTTTGATCTCAGATAAGCAAAAAAGCCTCCCTTCCTTGGGAGGCTTCCGGTATACGTCTACGCGTGACTACCGGCGCCGAGCGCCTACAATCGTCAGAATTTCATTGCGCGTGGTCACGTCAATAGTTTAGGCACAGTTACGCCGCGGACACAAGAGACCTAGCTCGTCGTCACCGCGCCCTTGTCCGCGCCCTGGGCTAGGCGGGCGAATTTTTCCAACGCGCCCGACGTGTACCGAGGAGTAAAGGGCGCTTGAACCTTGGCGCGCAGCGCCAACTCGGCCGGATCGACCAAGAGGTCGATGGAGAGCGTGTCCACGTCGATCACAATCTGATCGCCGTCGCGCACAAGAGCGATTGGCCCGCCGTCGAGCGCTTCGGGCGCGACGTGACCGACACAGAAGCCGTGCGTGCCTCCACTAAAGCGCCCGTCCGTGACGAGGGCGCAGTCCGCGCCGCGGCCCACGCCCTTCATGGCTCCCGTGACCGCCAGCATCTCGCGCATGCCCGGGCCGCCCTTGGGCCCTTCGTAACGGATCACCACGACGGTTTGGGGCACGATTTCGTTCGCCATGATGGCCTTCATCGCCTGGTCCTCGCCGTCAAAGACTCGCGCCGTGCCGGCGAAGCGCAGTTCGTCCATGCCCGCGACCTTGACGACCGCGCCGTTGGGGGCCAGTGAGCCGCGCAGCACCGCGATCCCGCCTTGAGCGTGAATGGGACGACTGATCTCGTGCACGACCTCACCGTCGGGGCGCGGCGCCTGGTACGCCTCTAGGTTCTCGGCCATGGACTTGCCACTGACCGTCATAACGTCACCGTGAAGGCGATCGTTCTCTAAGAGGTGCTGAAGTACGACCGGGAGCCCGCCGATGAGATCAAGGTCACTCATGTGGTACTTGCCGTGCGGTTTGGTGTCGGCAATATGGGGCACGCGCTTGGCGATCTTGTTGAAATCGTCGAGCTCGAGTTCGACGCGGGCCTCGTGGGCGATGGCGAGCAGGTGCAGTACGGCGTTCGTCGAGCCACCGAGCGCCATAACGACCGCGATGGCGTTCTCGAAGGCCGGTTTGGTCATGATCTGGCGAGCATTGATTCCCTGATCCAACAGATTGAGTACCGCTAGACCCGAGTCGTAGGCGTACTGATCACGACGGTTATCGATCGAGGGCACGGACGCACTGCCCATAAGTGACATGCCCAACGCTTCGCCCACGCTCGCCATGGTGTTCGCGGTGAACATACCGGCACAACTTCCCTCGCCGGGACAGGCCGCGCACTCAATGGCCCTGAGCTCTTCGTCACTCATCGCGCCCACGGCGTTCGCCCCCACCGCCTCAAAGACCGACACGATGTCGAGCGCTTCACCGTTGAGCTGACCCGGCATGATCGTCCCACCGTAGAGAAAGACACTGGGCACGTTCAGGCGGGCCGCGGCCATCAACATCCCCGGCAGCGACTTGTCGCACCCCGCCAAGGTCACCATGGCGTCAAAGCGCTCCGCGTGCATCATGATCTCAATGGAGTCCGCGATGATCTCTCGCGAGACGAGCGAGGCGTGCATGCCCTCGTGGCCCATCGAGATCCCGTCCGACACGGCGATGGTCATGAACTCAAAGGGCAGTCCACCGGCGTCGCGAATGGCAACCTTGGCTCGCTTGGCCAAACGCTCGAGGGGCAAGTTACACGGCGTGACTTCGTTCCAACTCGACGCAACGCCGATCTGGGGCTTGACCATGTCCTCGTCACCCAGGCCCATCGCGCGCAACATGGCCCTCGCGGGCGCGCGGCCCTTGCCGAGTGTGACGTCAGAACTTCGAGGCGTGGGGTGGTTCGTCATAGGCGAAGTCTACGAAGCCACCTCGCCCAGGAGCCAATGTCGCTACCGGCGCGCGGTGAGTTCAGCGATGACCGCCTTGCCATTGGCTTGACCCTTCGTGACGCTCATCACCTGACCGATGAAGAATTGGGCGAGCTTGTCATCGCCGTCGCGGTAACGGGCCCACTCGTCGGGGTGCTGGGCGATCACTTCGCTCACGGTGTCCCCGAGCGCGGCCGAAGTGAGCTGCTCGTAGCCCTTCGACCTGGCGATGTCGCGGGGCTCTCCCCCATGCGCCAAGAGCTCTAAGAGCACGGTCTTGGCCTGCGTCGCCGAGAGCTGCCCGCTCTGTTCCATCGTGAGCGTCGTGGCGAAGGCGTCCGAGGTGAGATTGGCGAGGTGGTCGACGTCCGTCGCCAGTTCGTTCGCGGCTCGGGCCATCGCCAACGCGGCGTCGACGTGCGCGTCGATCGCCGCACGCACGAATTCGTCGAAGCCGAGAGCGACCACCACGTCGAGCGCGTCGAGCTGGGACGTGGACGGATTCTCTAGAGCGGCCCGCAACGTGGCGCGCCGCTCGGCGGGCATCACACCCAAGGCGCCACGAACGCGCTCGCGCCACGACTCGTCGGGCACCAGGTCCACGAGGTCGGGCTCTCGAAAGTAGCGGTAGTCGTCGGCCTCTTCCTTGGTGCGCATCGTCGAGGTCACGCCCAGGATTTCGTCCCAGTGTCGAGTCTCTTGACGCACGACGCCACCACCTTCGATCAGTTCGAACTGGCGCGTGGCCTCAAAGTCGATGGCCCGTTGCAAACTGCGCAACGAGTTCAGGTTCTTGATCTCACATCGGGTCCCGAGCGGTTGGCCGAGCTGGCGCACCGAGACGTTCGCGTCGATGCGCATCGAGCCCTCTTCCATGCGTCCGTCCGAAGCACCCGTCGCGATCAAGATGCCGCGTAGTTCCGAGGCGTAGAGCCGCGCCTGGGCGGAGCTGCGAATGTCGGGTCCCGACACAATCTCCACCAGCGGCACGCCCGAACGGTTGTAGTCGACCAAGGAGCGATCGGCGCCGTGAATACGCCCGCTTCCGCCTAAGTGCGTGGACTTTCCGGTGTCCTCTTCTAGGTGCGCGCGCTCGATCGTCACCCGCGAGCCGTCGGGCAGGTCCAAGTAGCCCCCCGAGTTAATCGGCAGGTCGTACTGGCTGATCTGATAGTCCTTAGGCATATCGGGGTAGAAGTAGTTCTTTCGATGGAACGTCGAGGACCCAATGGTGGAGTGCAGCGCAAAGCCAATGGCCATCGCCAGGTCGACCGCGCGCACGTTCAACACCGGCAGCGAACCGGGCAGTCCGAGGCAGACGGGACAAACGTGGGTATTGGGCTCGGCGCCAAAGGCGTTGGCGCAGCCACAGAACATCTTGGTCGTCGTCCTAAGTTCGGTGTGGACCTCGAGCCCCACCACGATCTCCCAGCCCTCGGCCCAGGTCACGAGTGACCGTCCGCGAGTTCGAGCACGCGCGCCGCGGCCACGAGTTGGGCCTCGCTGCGCCCCGGGCCGAGAAGTTGCACGCCCACTGGCAAGTCCGACTCGCCACGGCCAAAGGGCACCGAGATCGCGGCGTCGCCGGCCAAGTTGGTGGGAATCGTGTAGACGTCCGACAGGTACATCGCCATCGGGTTACTCGTCTTCGCGCCAAATTTAAAGGCCACCGTCGGCGTCGTCGCGCCGAGCAAAAGGTCGACCTCTTGATACGCGCGACGAAAGGCGTCGATCATCTGGGTGCGGACCTTCAGCGCTTGCCCGTAGTAAGCGTCGTAGTAACCCGCCGACAGCGCGTACGTGCCGAGCATGATGCGGCGTTTTACTTCGGCGCCAAAGCCCAACGTCCGCGTCGCCTCGTTCATCGCCGCGACGTCCTCGGCGTCGACACGCAGCCCGTAGCGCACGCCGTCGTAGCGCGCGAGGTTGCTCGAGGCCTCCGCCGGTGCGATGAGGTAATACGCACTCAGGCCCAGGCGAAATTCAGGCACGGAAAGCTCGACGATGGTGGCGCCCGCGTCACGCAGCGCTTGGGCCGCACGATGCACTGCCGCTACGACCTCATCTTCGGCGCCTTCGACGAGTTCACGCACCAAACCAATCCGTTTTCCCGCAACCCCGTCATCGAGATGCGAAAGAAGTTCGGGCGCGGGCTCGGGCAGGGACGTCGAGTCCAAGGGGTCGTGTCCCGCGATCACTTCGAGCAGCAGGGCCGCGTCGGCGACGTTCTTCGCCAAGGGTCCGATCTGATCAAGGGAACTGGAAAAGGCGATGAGACCGTACCGTGACACCAACCCGTACGTCGGCTTTAAGCCCACCAGTCCACAGAGCGCGGCGGGTTGACGAATCGAGCCGCCGGTGTCCGAGCCCAGCGCGAGCGGGGTCATCTCGGCCGCCACCGCCGCCGCCGAACCGCCCGACGAACCCCCGGGGACCCGCGAAGGATCGAGCGGGTTGCGGGTCGGGCCGTAGGCCGAGGTTTCGGTCGATGAACCCATGGCGAACTCGTCCATATTGGTCTTGCCCATGGGCACTGCGCCCGCGGCGAGCACTCGGTCGATCACCGTGGCGTTATAGGGCGGGAGCCAACCTTTCAGAATCCGCGAACCGGCCGTCGTGGGCACGCCGAGTTGACAGAGGTTGTCCTTAAACCCAATCGGGACGCCCGCCAGCGCGCCCGCGTTCTCTCCCCGAGCGACCCGTTCGTCCACTCGCCGCGCGGCCTCGAGGGCACCCGCATCGTCCACGAAGAGAAAGACGTTGAGCTCATCGTTTCTCGCTCGAATGCTCTCCAGCGACGCGGCCACTTCCGCCGCGGCCGTCGTGACGCCGCTTTGGACATCGCTCGCGATCTGTCGAGCGCTCTTCACGGTGCCTCGCCGATAATGCGCGGCACGGCGAATCGGCCGTCTTCGGTATCAGGAGCCATCGCCAGCACGGCGTCGCGCGAGATGCTCGGGCGAAGCTCGTCGTCTCGCACCACGTTGATCAGACCAAAGGGGTGCGCCGTCGCCACGACGCCCTCGAGATTCAACGCCGCGATGTCGTTGGCGTGTTCGAGAACTTGACTGAGTTGCTCAGTGAACAAGTCGAGCTCCGCCTCGCTCAAGGTCAAGCGCGCGAGTTTGGCGACCTTGGCGACGTCGTCTCGACCCAGCGGTGGGGCCATTACGAAAGGACTCGGGCGAGAAAGTCCAAGGTCAAGGACTCGACGAGCTCCTGGTCGTTATCCATTGTCGCCACGTGATACGAGTTTTCGAGCCAGATTCGCTCGATGGGTCCCGAGACCATCGCCGCGAGGTCGTCGCCGTTGTCCGAGGTCACGACGTGATCTTCTCGACTGGAGATCAAGAGGCTTGGCGCACTGATCAAGTGGAGATTTTCGTGCACCGCTTGAATGCCGGCAAAGAGACTCTGCACGGGCGCGAGGGGCGTGGCGTTGTACGAGCCTTCAAAGCCGCCCTCTTTCTTGATGTCCGAGCCGATCGACTCCACCGATTCGACGCCGGCTTCGAGAAGTTGGCGCAGTCCATCTAGCATCTCAGCCGGCGGCGGCTTCACGAGTGGATTGATGAAGACGCATCCCGCCACCGACGTACGAACTTCAGCGACGTGGGCCCCGAGCCCGCCGCCCATCGACAGTCCCACGAGCGCCACGCGATCACATCGAGCGCTCAGCACGTCATACGCCTCTTCGGCGTCGTTGGACCAGTCGGCCCACGTAGTGGCGATCATGTCCTCGACCGTTGTGCCGTGACCGGCGAGTCTCGGCAGTTCGACGCTGTAGCCAGCGGAGGCCGCCAACTCGCCGAGTGAGCGCATGGAGGCGGGATTGCCCGTAAATCCGTGTAACACCAGCACCCCCGAGGCGCCGCCGTGATGAGAAAAGGGCTCACAGCCCGGCATAATGTCAACGGCCATAGCCCTCAAGACTACCGGCAGATTTAGACCGACTTCGTGGCTCGGCGGCGCGGCACCGAGCGCATGAACGTGGCGGCCACGAGACCTACGACGCCCACGCTCGCGCCAATGAGAAACGAAGCATGGAAGGTGGCGAGGAGCGCCGGACCGGGGTGCGCGTGAGCGAGGCCCCGTCGACGCGCGATCGACTGTTGGACGGTCTCGAGGACTTGGATGCCCGCGACCTCGCCCACTTGCATCGCGAGCAACTGCGCGGCCGACATCACGCCAAACTCGCTGACCTTGACCTCGTTGGCCATCACGGAACTTGACGAGGGCATCGCCACACCCATGCCGAGCCCCGAAAGAGCGAGCGCGATGATGACCCACCACACGCCCGAGCTTGGTTGGAGCAGCGCAAAGAGTCCCAGCGAGCCACAGAGAAAAGTCGCGCCGGCGACGGCGCTTCGCCGCTCGCCAATGCGAATCGCGACGTACCCGGCGATCGGTGAGGAGAGCGCGAAGGTGAGCGGCCGGGCGATCGCCAGGGCGCCCACTCGGGAAATGGAGTAGCTGTACCCCTGTTCCATAACTAGGGGAAACAAAAAAAACGCGCCGAAATACGCGAAGTTCGCCGTCGCTCTAAGTATCAGGGGCATCACGAAGTTTCGCCGTCGAAAGTAGTAGGCGGGAATGAGCGGATTCGTTGCGTGATTGAGTCGATAAACGAACACCACGGCCGTCGCGACGCTGAGTACGAAAGCCCCCACCGTCCAGAAACTGGTCCAACCGAGCGACGGTCCGATGGAGAGTCCGAGCATCAACACCGTCACCGCGATCGACAGCGCCCAACTGCCAATCCAATCCAACTGCTTGAACTCTTGGCGGGCCCTCGCTTTCTTCTCGGCCTCTTCGTCGTCATAGCCGCGCCGGTGGGGCAGGACCGTGACGACCACGCCAAAGGCCACCACGATGAAGATCAGTTGGAACCAAAA
>PLBM01000083.1 GCA_003134515.1 Acidimicrobiaceae bacterium
CGCACTTCGCCCGGGCCATGTTCGAACTTCATCCCGAGATCGTGGGCGAGCGAACCGACGTCAGTTGGAACCGCATCTTCATCGACTGGCTCGGCAACACGGGCCAGGCCTACATCCCCAAGACCAGCATGCCGATCGAGCAGTTCGTCGATGCGGCAAAAGGTTCGGGCACGGTGTTCTCGATCGCCCACCCGCTCGTCAACTACGTCAGCGACGACACCAACGCCACGCTCGAGGCGACCATGCCTCGGGTCATGGCCTCACTGCGCGAGCGGGGCTTTCAGGGCATCGAGGCCTACTACGGCGGCACCAGCGCGCCCACGAGGAAGTTGATGGTGAAGTTGACGCGCGACGCGGGCATGATCCCCACTGGCGGATCGGACTATCACGGCCACTACAAAGAAGACGTCTCGCTCGGGGTGGGGCGCTCGGGTGATCTGCACGTGCCCGACGAGATATTGCTCGAACTGAAAGCGGCCCGCTAGCTCAACGCGCCCAGCGCGTCGACAAGAGCGTCGCGTCGTCGCTCCGTGATTTGAGTCACGGAAAGATCGATCATCGATCCCACGTGCAGTCGCTCGCCCTCACAGGTGCCCAGTCGGGTCGTCACCACACCGGCCGCCTCGGCCCTTGAAGTAAAGGCAACGAAATTACTCGTCGCCATCACGAAACGGCCGGGGAACTCACTGAAGAGTTCGCCGTGACCCTCGAGCTCGATCACCGTCGCACCAATGCCCGTGACGGCGCCCATCTCGGCTAATGCGGTCGCCAGACCACCGCCGCTGACGTCGTGCACGGCCGTCACGTCACCCACTTGGCCCGCACAGATCGATGAGATCTCACCGACCACGAAGTCCACGGTCGCCACGAGCGCCTTTTGATCAACGCCCGCGATGCGTCCGCCCCGTTTCCCTCGCCGGGCCGCCCACCGTGAACCGCCCAGGGGAAACGCCACGTCACCAATGGCGTGACGCGCGCCCACGAGTACCAGGGCGTCACCCTGGCGCCAGTTCCATCCGGGCGGCGGCGCGACCAGCTTCTCAACGACGCCGAGTAGCCCCACGACGGGCGTGGGGTCGATGTCCTCGCCCCCGCTCTCGTTGTAGAGCGACACGTTCCCGCCGATGACCGGCGTCTCGAAGAGGGCGCAGGCGTCGGCGAGTCCGTCGATCGACTCCGAGAGTTGCCACATCACTTCAGGGTGTTCGGGGTTGCCAAAGTTCAGACAGTTGACGACGGCCTTGGCTTTCGCGCCGACGCAGGCCAGATTGGCGACGCCCTCGATCACCGTCAACGCGGTGCCGCCACGAGCGTCGAGCGCGCACCAGCGAGGATTCGAGTCCGTCGAGATCGCGATGCCGCGGTTTGACGCGGGCAGACCGGGCCCGGCCAAGCGCAACAGCGCCGCGTCGCGACCCGGCCCGACGACGGTATTCAAGAACAGCTGGGAGTCGTACTGGCGATAGACCCACGCGGGATCGATCAAGAGCGCGAGCAGATCGTCGTTGGGCGAGCCCACCGGTTCATCGAACGTCGGATCATTCGCGCGAAGAGCGTCGAGGGTCGCGGGACGCTCGCGCGCACGATCGTAGAGCGGCGCCTCGTCGGCCAACGACGCCGCGGGCACATCGGCCAGCACCTCGCCGTCGAAACCATTGCGAATGCGCAACATGCCCCGGGTCGTGCCATCTGGACCGACGCTTCCTTCGACGACGTGTCCCACCACGCTCGCGCGCACCTCCCACTTGTCGCACAGCGCTCGCACCGCATCCAGGTTCTCAGGCGTAATGATGGCGAGCATGCGCTCTTGACTCTCCGAGGTCATGACCTCGTAGGGCATCATGCCCTCTTCGCGAAGCGCCACGGCCGTCACGTCGACGTCCATTCCCACGCCGCCTCGAGCGGCGGTCTCACTCGTCGCGCACACCAGCCCCGCACCGCCGAGGTCTTGGATGCCCACGACGTAGCCGCCGTCCAGCAGTTCGAGGCAGGCCTCGATGAGACGTTTCTCTTCGTAGGGGTCGCCGACCTGCACGCTCGGTCGTTTAGCGTCGTCACTCGAGGCGGCGTCGGCGCCAGAAAAACCGGCCGACGCGAGCACCGACACGCCGCCGATGCCGTCACGCCCGGTGCGTGATCCGAGCAACACCGCAAGATTGCCCACGCCCGACGCGACCCCAAGTACCAAGCGCTCAATGGGCAGCGCGCCCACGCAGAGCACGTTCACCAGTGGGTTCGAGCGGTAGCACTCGTCGAAGGTCAGCTCCCCGCCCACCGTCGGCACGCCGACTGAGTTGCCGTAGCCCGAGATGCCCGACACCACGCCTTCGACCAACCAGCGCTGGCGCGCGTCGGACAGTTCGCCAAAAAAGAGGGGGTCCATCACGGCCAAGGGACGAGCGCCCATGGTAAAGATGTCGCGCAAGATGCCCCCGACCCCCGTGGCGGCTCCTTGGTAGGGCTCGATCGCCGAAGGGTGATTGTGGCTCTCGATGCGTATCGCCACCGCGATCCCATCCCCGGCGTCAATGACGCCCGCGTTCTCGCCCGGGCCCACCAACACGTGCGGGCCAGTGGTCGGCAAACGGCGCAAGTGCAGACGCGACGACTTGTACGAACAGTGTTCGGACCACATCACGCCATAGAGCGCCAGTTCCAAGTGATTGGGCTCCCGGCCGAGGACCGAGCGAATGGCGTCAAACTCATCGTCGCTCAGTCCGAGGGCTCGGTGAAGGCTCTCGGACGGGCTGCTCACGTCACCAAACTAACGGGCTGCGGTGAGGTTGAACTCCGTCTCACGCCGCGACGGGGGCGGTGAGAAAACTTTCGAGCAACACCCGTCCGTCGACGCTGCCGAGCAAAGTGGACATCGCGCGCTCGGGGTGGGGCATCAGGCCCACGACGTTGCCCCGCTCGTTGGCAATGCCCGCGACGTCACCGCGCGAGCCGTTGGGGTTGTCCTTGTAGCGAAGCACGATCTGGTCGTGCTCGACGAGGGACGCGAAGGTGGCGTCGTCACAGGTGTAGGAACCCGAGAAGTGATTGATCGGAANNACGAGCGTCGTGGGTTGACAGAGGAACGTCAATCCGATGTTCTTTTGCAACGCACCGGGCAGGAGCCCGGCCTCGGTGAGCACTTGAAACCCATTGCAGATCCCGAGCACCGGTCCCCCGTCGGCGGCGAATCGGCCGACCGCGGTCATGACCGGGGCGAAACGGGCCAGCGCGCCCGGGCGCAAGTAGTCCCCGTGCGCGAAACCTCCGGGCAAAATGATCGCGTCAAAGCCCGACAGGTCGGTGACCGAGTGCCACACCAGCTCGGCCTTTGCACCGAGCGCGTTCATAGCCGCCAGCGCGTCGTACTCGCAGTTCGACCCGGGAAACACCACGACCCCGACGCGATTCACGAGCCGACCACCTCACCCAGGCGCACGAACGCGTCTTCGATCACCGGGTTCGAGAGCAGGCGCTCCGCCAGCGCCGTCGCCTTTTCGAGGGCCGCGGCTTCGCTCTTCGCCTCGATGCTCAGGCGAAACGACTTACCGGCTTTCACGTTCGTGACGCCACTAAACCCCAGCGCCGGCAGGGCCCGCTCAATGGTGGAGCCTTCGGGATCGGC
>PLBM01000033.1 GCA_003134515.1 Acidimicrobiaceae bacterium
GCCATCGGCGGAAAGACCGGCGTCAACCTGGCCTCGGGCAAGAACCTGGTCGGTGCTTTCCATCAGCCCCTCGGCGTACTCTGCGACCCGGACGTACTCGCGACGCTGCCCGAACGTGAACGTTTGAGCGGATTGGCCGAGATCGCCAAGTGCTGGCTCTTAGAAGGACGTAAAGCGAAGGCCCTATCGTCGACCTCGTTCACCGATTTGATGGCACTTTCGATTGGCCTGAAGGTCGCGATTGTTTCGGACGACGAGCGTGAGGGCGCTTCGAGGTCGCTGTTGAACTACGGCCACACTCTCGCGCACGCTCTCGAAAAACTGGCGTTGCGACGCGGGCCGGATGAGTTGCGCCACGGCGAGGCCGTCGCCATCGGTCTGGCGTTCGCGGTTCGACTGGCGCACGAACTGGGCCGGGTTGACCTTGACGAGCTCGCCAATCACGACGCCGTGCTCGATCACTTCGCATTGGCGCGCCATGTGCCAACCTGGGCGGACTCAGGCGAGATCACCGACGCCATGGCGCATGACAAGAAGGCCCATCACGACCTGAGTTTCGTCCTGCCGGGACCGCAAGGCTTTGCAGTGGAGGCGGACGTTGATCCCACGACGGTGCGCAAGGTACTAGAGCGATTCCAAGGAGAACCATGAGCGGGGAAATTCTTATGTTGTCGGGACCCAATCTCGACCAACTCGGCACTCGCAGTCCCGATATCTACGGCACGTCGACCCTGGCACAACACGTCGAACGCTTCGAGGCGTTAGCGAGTGCCGCGGGTTACAGCGTGCGTCACCTCCAGTCCAATTTTGAGGGTGACTTGATTGAAGCGGTGCGCGACGCCCGTGGGCGCAGCGTGGCCGTTGTCGTGAACGCCGGGGCGCTCACGCACTCGTCGTGGGCCCTCGCCGATGCGCTGGCCACTTTTGACGGGGTCAAGATCGAAGTGCACTTGTCGAATCCGGCCGCGCGCGAACCGTTTCGCCAAGTAAGTACTATCGCGGCGGTTGTCAACGGTACGATCGCCGGCTTTGGCGCTCTCAGCTACGACTTAGCCTTCGACGCAATTCGCCGCTTGCTCGAAGGCTCTTAGATCGCGCATCAGCGGGCGCTGCCTAGACTGGTTGCGCACGAATCGCGAAAGGCATCTTGGCCCATGGCCGCCATCTCTACATCGGATCTTAAGAACGGCATCACCTTGAAGATTGACGGAGGACTCTTCACCGTCTTGGAGTTCCAACACGTCAAGCCTGGCAAGGGGGGCGCCTTCGTTCGCACCAAGTTGCGCAACGCGCGCTCGGGGGCCGTGATCGAACGCACCTATCGCGCCGACGAGCGCCTGGAGCAGGCCATCATCGACAAGCGCGACACCCAGTACCTCTACCGTGACGGCGACGACTACATCTTCATGGACCAGATCAACTTCGATCAGGTGCCGGTCTCGGCGAAGAGTCTCGGAGAGGCGACGAACTTCCTCATCGAGACGGGTAGGGCCATGTTGATCTCGTACGACGAGGAGATCATCGGCGTGGAACTTCCCGCGTCGGTGGAACTCACGATCGCCCAGACCGAACCGGGCGTACAGGGCGACCGTGTGTCCGGCGCGCGAAAGTCGGCCACGCTCGAAACGGGTTTCGTGGTACAAGTACCACTCTTCGTCGGACCGGGGGAGGCCATCAGGGTCGACACCCGAACCGGTGAGTACATGACCCGAGCCTGAGTTGAGCGAGCTCGGCCGACGTCGCCACCGCGCTCGCGCTCGGGCCCTCGAACTCGCGTACGAGGCGAACATGAAGAGTCGGGCATTCACGTTGATCATCGACGAACTGAGGGTGACGCCGGATCCCTACACCGTCTTGATCTTGACGTCGGCCGAAGAAAATCGAACCCGCATTGAGGATCTGATTCAAGAATTCTCGCGCGACTGGACCCTCGATCGCTTGGCCATTGTTGATCGACTGATCATGACATTGGCTCTCGCTGAGTTGATCTTGCCCGATCCTCCGCCTACGGCGGTGGTGCTCGACGAAGCGGTCGAACTCGCCAAGGTCTACTCCACCGAAGAGTCGGCTCCGTTCGTCAACGGCGTGTTAGCCGCGTGCGTGGAACACCTACAGTGAGAGAAAACAACTCGTAAGGGAGACGCGTCGTGCCGGGCATGAGTCACAAGTCAATCGATTTGACTAATGCGCTCGTCGTGTCAATGTTTCGCCACTCACTTTTTGTCACGGGCGTGCTGTGGCTCACCGGGCTGGCCGTAGTGCTGATGCTCGTCGTCGCCCTGACACGGGTGATCTTGCGCTTTAATCTCTCCAGCGAGGGCCTCGACGAACCGCGGGCTCGGACATATCTGCGCTGGGCCTTCGGCGCGATGTGGCTGATCGACGGGATCCTGCAGTTCCAGGCCTCGATGCCCCTCGGACTGGCCAACCACGTGGTGGCCCCGGTCACCGTGAACACGCCCTCGTGGTTGCACGCGATGATGGAACACGGGATCTACCTGTGGAACAGCCATCCCATCGTTTTGGCGGTGGGGGTGGCGTGGCTGCAGGTCGGCATAGGACTCATCTTGTTGGTCTCGAATGGACGCTCAAGTCGAATCGTCGGGGGAATCTCCGCGCTGTGGGCGGCTCTCATCTGGTTCATTGGCAACGGCGCGGGCGGCATCTTCCTGACCGGAGCGTCATTCTTGTTCGGCTGGCCCGGGGCCACGCTCTTTTACTTCGTCGCCGGCGTGTGGTTGTTGGTCAAGCCCGACACCTTTCGTCGACTGTTTTCTACTGTCACTCTCCGTGGCCTCAGTGTGGTGCTGGTGCTCGCTGCGCTCGTGCAGTCCTTGCCGTCCACGGAGTTCTGGCACGGTGGCAACACCAATGCCCTTACGACCATGACGACCTACATGACCGGCCTCGCCCAACCGCACTGGCTCGCGTGGTTCGTTCGCAGAGTTGGGTCGTTGGCGGCATCGATGGGTGGCGGCTTTAACCTCGTGGTGATCATTTGGCTTGTGGTGTGTGCGATCGGTCTGTGGATGTCGGTGGAGCGACGTTGGAGTTGGCCGGTGTGGACGCTGGTGGTGGGTTGCGTCTTCTTTTGGTTGGCGTCCGAGGACACCGCGCTCTTTGGTGGGCTCGCGACCGACCTGAACTCACTTATTCCCATAGCCGTGTTGGCTCGTTGTGCGACGCCGAAACTTCGTGACCTCGGACCGCGAGAGCGTCGTTTGCCTCGAGAGATGACGAGCAGCGCCGGCGCCGTCGTGGCTACCTTCGCGTCGGCGATGATTCTCTTTTCGGCGTTCACCATGGCCGGCGCCACCTTCGCCAGTGCGGAAACTACGTTGTACGAGGCACACAATGGGCCGGCGTCGGCGATCTCGGCGCCGGCGCCGGCGTTTACGCTAACCGACCAGTTCGACAAGACATACAAATTGGGCGAGCATTCCGGACGCGTCACGTTGCTCGCCTTTCTCGATCCCCGGTGCTTTACCGACTGCCCCCTGCTGGCTCAGCAACTCGAGCACGTTCGCGCGGAACTGTCCGCCAACGCCCAACTCGACATCGTGGCTGTCGCAGCCGATCCGTATCACGAGAAGCTGTCGGATCTACGTCACTTCATCACGATCCGGGGTCTCGCGCACGTGAAGAATTTTTACTTCGTGACTGGCAAATTGGCCGATGTTCGAAAGGTTTGGAAGGCGTACGGAATCGGGGTGACAATGACACCGACGAATAAGATGAGTGTCCACTCGGACTTCATGTTCATCATTAACGCTAAGGGCACGTTGCACTGGATTATCCCCGACGATCCGCTGTCGAGTAAGTCGGGCCAGGCGTCAGCGGTTTCAGAGTTACGGAGTCTCCTGGCCTCGGTGAACGTGCACTAAACGCACTGGGCATTCGCCACTCACAACTGACGTCGGTACGTCGGGTTGAGTCGGATTCGCTCTCCCTCGTGGCTGGAATCCCTCAGTACGTGGATCGAGCCGGATTCACCAAGTCTCGCTAGAGCGAGCGCCCTCCGGGTCGGGGGCGCCTCCATGAACCGACCGCAGGTAGTTGTTGTAACTCACCAACGCCTGGTCGCTGTCGCCGGGGGGTAAATTCTCGCCGCGAGGGAGACCTCCGGCCTCATCTCGTAGCAACTTGTGCCACATGTACACCGCGTAGGCGGCGAACAGGGGCCACTCGAACACGTACGCCCATGAGAGCGTATTCCCTGAACGGACCCGAAGAATCTCGACGGTAAACCCGGTAACACAGATTGTTTCTGCCAAAACTAGGCCAAGATGAGTCCAAACAGTCTTATTGTTATATTGGCTCACAAGCCTTTACATTAGTGACGCCGCTCCCTATTCTTAGTCTGAGGATCCAGTAGGCACGCTTTGTAGAAAGGGGTGCGCTATGTCAATGGGAGGCAGACTCGCGGGAGTCCTGGGTCTTTTTTTGGTTGCGGTAGGTCTGGTGGTGTGGGGAGTAGCCACGTACATAACACCCGGCGTCACGGGTGGTCTTATCAACTACACCAATACACAAGCGGCGGGCCAGCCGGTCAATCTCACGGTAGAAACGGTGGGGTCGATTGGTTACGGTGCCCACCCCACGTGGGTTTCCTACCTAACCAAAGATCCGCACACGGGCAAGTACGTCCACATAACTTCATGGGAGCTACCAGCGAACACGGTCATTGATATGACGATCTACCAATACGACAGCGGTAGCCCGCTGCGCAATCAGCAGTGGGGTCAGGTCGAAGGCACGATTGGGAATAACGCCACCATGAACGGCAAGGACTTTTCCACCTACGACTCGAACACCGGTACGGGGGTGGGCCACACGTTCGCCATTCCGTCGCTCAACTTGGTCGTCCCATTGGTCGGCGTGGGCGGTGACAATATCTGCGGTACCGCGCCGTGTCTCCCGTCCGCGTTTCCGCACAACACCGAGACCTTCAGCTTTAAAACGCCGGGGCCAGGCGTCTACAACTGGCAGTGCTTCGTGCCGTGCGCGTTGGGCTATCTGTTTGGCAATGGCGGAGCGATGTCAGCGCAGGGCTACATGGGTGGCGAACTGGAAGTGGTGAGCTGAGAATGGCTGAAGAGAACTCCACCGATACCAACTCTCATCTCCGCCGTATCACGGTCATCTGGCTTGTACTTTCGGTCGTTTTGGATCTGCTCTATTGGTTCCTCGTCGGTCCTCACGTACCGCCCGGGCGGATGACGTCGACCGCCAAGGCGGACCAGTTCGACTTCAACGTGCTCTTTGTTGTGGCGCTGCCCGTCTTGATTGGCATTTGGGAGTTCATGCTGTACTCGGTGTTCACGTGGAGATCAACGCGTGCAGGAGTGCCCGAGCCCGTGGGTGGGCCCGCGGCGGCGGGCAACAAGCGAACCGAAGTCTCTTGGATTGTGATCACCTCGGTCGTGGTGTTGCTCCTCGCCGCCTTCGGCACGGTCAGTGTTATAGCGGGCAAGGGCTCGGGCGGTGGCGAGGGACCCAACCCGCTGTGGTCACCATCGGGATCGGTGAAGGCTGAGACGGCAGCGCTGGCGGGAACCGGAACGTGGGCACCGAACACGAACGCCGTACTACCGGTGCAGGTCATTGGTCAACAGTGGAAGTGGACGTACCGCTACCCGACGTTCGGTGGCTTCGAGTCGGCGAAACTCATTTTGCCCGATAACACCAATATCGAATTCAACGTCACTTCGCTCGACGTGATCCATAGTTTCTGGGCCTATCAGCTCGAAGTCAAGGCGGACGCCAACCCGGATCAGAACAATGTGGCGTTCACCAAGACCCAACAGTTGGGTAAATTTGTGGTTCGTTGTAGTGAACTCTGTGGTATTTGGCACGGCGCCATGTTCAACTATGGCGAAGTGGTCAGCCAAGCGGACTTCATGACCTGGGCAACGCAAACCGAAGCCGCGAACGCGCCCAACACCCTGGACCTGCCGGCATTTGCGTGGTCCTACGTACCTGACGCCAACGGTGCGGCCGGGGGTTACTACCCCGACGGAAAGTTGACGCCCTACAGCCCACAAGAGATTTACGGATCGAAGCAGCCGGGTTCGTGATGATGGACTTCTCGAAAAGTGACCGAACGTTGACAAGGAAAGAAACGGGGATCGCGCGATGACACTGAGCGCTGAACGGTCGAGCGAAGTCGAGGTGAGCAGGCCATCGCCGCCCGCGTCCACTGGCGTGCCCGGAAAAAAGGGAGGTGGCTGGCTCAGCCAACACGTCGGCACCGCCATCGTGGCGGGGTTCCTTGGCTACCTCCTGGGACATTGGCTAGGTAACTACATCTCGAGCGGGTATCCCGTCGTGACCAACACGGGTCAAAACTCCATCGCCGATCTAATGGCGTTGATATTTATGGTGGTTGGTTGGCTCGCGGGAATAGGCGCGCTCAATTATCCGCTGGCCAAACTAGTTGGACGTAACGCGAAAGAGAGCGTGGAGCTTACGGGTTGGAGCAAGTACTTCCGTTATAACCTTGACCACAAAGTGGTGGGATTGCAGTACGTGGTAGGCGTACTGATGTTTCTGTTCACGGGCGG
>PLBM01000138.1 GCA_003134515.1 Acidimicrobiaceae bacterium
ACCGTGAACGACTACCTGGCCACACGTGACGCGAACTGGATGGGTGAGGTCCACCGTTTCTTGGGCCTGCGCGTGGGTCGAATTGGCCCTGATCTTCAAGACTTTGACGAGAAGCGCGACGCCTACGGCGCGGACGTCACCTACGGCACCAACACCGAGTTCGGATTTGACTATCTGCGCGACAACATGGCGCGTCGCAGTGAACATATGGTGCAGCGCGGGCACCACTATGCGATCGTCGACGAGGTTGACTCGATTCTTATCGATGAAGCCCGTACGCCCCTTATCATCTCGGGTCCCGCTTCGGACGTGACGAAGCTCTACTACCAGTTCGCCTCCATCGCCCGCTCGTTGACTCGCGACACCGACTACGAAGTCGACGAGGAAAAGAAGACGGTCATGCCGACCGAAGCCGGCATTGAGAAGGTGGAACGCCAACTTGGCGTGACCAATCTCTACGACGCCGTGGCGACGAACTACGTACACCAACTCGGCCAAGCTCTTCGGGCGAAGGAGCTCTTCCATCGCGACAAGGAGTACCTGGTTGACGCGGGCGAGGTGAAGATCGTCGACGAGTTCACGGGTCGAACCCTCGAAGGTCGCCGATGGAGCGACGGACTGCACCAAGCCGTGGAAGCCAAGGAGCGCGTGCGAATTCAAGAAGAGAATCACACGTGGGCCACTGTCACTTTGCAGAACTACTTTCGCCTCTACGAAAAATTGGCCGGGATGACCGGCACCGCCGAGACCGAGGCCGCCGAATTTGGTAACACCTACGGTCTTTCCGTCGTACCCATTCCGACCAATGAGATCGCCATCCGTCTCGACCAGGCCGATCTCATCTTCAAGACCGAGGCCGCCAAATTCGCCTCGATCGTAGATGACGTGCGCGAACGCTCCGATCGGGGCCAGCCGATATTGCTCGGAACCGCCTCGGTGGAAAAGTCAGAACTGTTGTCGCGCGAACTATCCAAGGCAGGCATCGCGCACGAAGTCCTAAACGCAAAACAGCACTTTCGTGAAGCCGAGATCGTCGCCCAGGCCGGGCGAAAAGGCGCCGTTACCGTAGCCACCAATATGGCCGGCCGAGGTGTCGACGTCGTGCTGGGCGGCAACTTTGAGGGTCTGGCCATTCGTGACGCCGTGGCGCAGGGCTTCTCGCCGGGCACCGAGGAGTACGACACCGCCTATCAAAAGGCAGCTTCGAAGTGGAAGCCGATCACCCAGGCGGACGGCGATCAGGTTCGCGCGCTCGGTGGACTTTACGTGCTCGGCACCGAGCGACATGACTCTCGGCGAATCGACAATCAGCTGCGCGGACGCTCTGGCCGTCAGGGCGACCCCGGCGAAAGTCGTTTCTACCTATCGCTCGAGGACGAGTTGCTTCGACTCTTCGCCACCGGCGCGGTGTCGTGGGTCATGGATCGCACGATGCCCGACGACGAAGCGATCGAAGCCAAGATGGTATCGCGCGCGATTGAGCGCGCCCAGAACACGGTCGAGGCTCGAAACGCCGAGATACGCAAGGACGTCTTGAAGTACGACGAAGTGATGAACGAACAACGAAAAGTCATCTACGGACGGCGACAACAGGTTCTTGACGGCGAGGATATTCACGACGCCACCGTGGCGCTCATTGAAGAACGCCTCGTGGAGGCGGTGGATGAACAGCTCGGCGGCCGCTTCGCCGAAGACTGGGACTTGAACACCCTGGTGCTCGATCTGCAGGCGTTCTATCCTACGCAACTCAACGTCGAGACGTTGAGTGCGTACCAAGACGCCGACGACATCGTGGCCCTGGTGGTGGACGAAGCGGTCAGCCAGTACGAGCTGAAGTCGGAGAATTTCGTCGGAGGTCTCGACACCGCTAAGGAGATCGAGCGCGACGTGATGCTCCAGATTCTCGACCAGCGCTGGCGAGAACATCTCTCGGACATGGACTACTTGCGCGACGGCATACATCTTCGTCAAGTTGCACAGCAAGATCCCCTCACCGCGTGGCAAAAAGAGGGGTACCTGATGTTCGAGCACCTCTTAAAGGCCGTGGACCTCGACTATGTGCGATACATCACCCACGTCGAAATCGTGTCCGAGCCCGAGCCGCTGAGCGACGCCGACGAGGGACTCGAGGGCGCCTTGACCAACGCGATCGAGGTCGCACCCGGTGCCGCGGGGCTGCCCGCGCATGAACAGTCACGAAAGCCCACTCCTCGACAGGGCGACAAAATCGGTCGTAACGATCCGTGCTGGTGTGGCTCGAAACGCAAATTCAAGCAGTGCCATGGCCGACCCTAAGGCGGAGAACGCCCTACGCAGCGCCCAGGCGACATTGGAAGACCTCCAGACCCGCTGGG
Source organism: Acidimicrobiaceae bacterium (assembly GCA_003134515.1). Classification (GTDB taxonomy): domain Bacteria; phylum Actinomycetota; class Acidimicrobiia; order Acidimicrobiales; family RAAP-2; genus RAAP-2. The sequence continues at coordinate 2,355 of PLBM01000138.1, forward strand.
ACGCGGCGCGAGAGTATCTCAAGATCGACGCGGGCAGAGCCCGCCAGGCGGTCGTGGGCGAACTCGCGGCCGACCCCAATCTCTGGGATGACCCGGATAATGCCCGAACCGTCACGACCGAGCTGGGACGTCTCGCTAACGACCTCGACTCTTTTGACGCCTTACGCCGTTCCCTCGACGACGCGATCGTCCTGGAGGAGTTTGCCCGCGAGTCGCTCGGCGCCGGCGAGGCCGACTGGTCGGTTTTCGACGAGCTCGCGAGTTCGGTGGAACTGCTCGGCCACGCCATCGCCGCCCTGGAGACCCAGAGCCTCTTCAGTGGGCCGTACGACGAGAACGACGCCATCGTGGAACTGCACGCCGGCGCGGGCGGCACCGACGCCCAGGACTGGACCGAGATGCTGCTGCGGATGTACTCACGCTGGGCCGAGCGTCGCGGCTTCGGCGTCGAGATTGACGAAGTCACCGAAGGTCAAGAGGCCGGACTGCTCTCAGCCACGTTCATTCTGAAGGGCCGCTTCGCCTACGGCTGGCTGTCGGTCGAGCGCGGCGTGCATCGACTGGTACGAATGAGCCCCTTCGACTCTCAAGCGCGGCGCCAAACGAGCTTTGCCAGCTTGGACGTCACGCCATTGCTCGAGGACAGCGCCACCGAGGTCGAGATTGACGAGAAGGACCTTCGCGTGGATACCTACCGGTCCTCGGGCGCGGGGGGCCAGCACGTCAACAAGACCGACTCGGCGATTCGCCTCACCCACTTGCCCAGCGGCATCGTGGTGAGTTGTCAGAACGAGCGCTCTCAACACCAGAACCGAGCGAGGGCCATGCAGATCTTGGAAGCGAAGTTGGCCGAACGAGCGCGGGCCCAGCGCCTAGTCGAAATGAACGCGCTGAGTGGTCAGCGCAGCGACAACGCGTGGGGTTCGCAGATTCGCAGTTACGTGCAGGCGCCGTACCAATTGGTGAAGGATCATCGCAGCGACCATGAGACCGGCAACGTCGAGGCCGTGTTAGACGGCGACCTCGACGGATTCATGGAAGCCGAGTTGCGACGTCAGCGATCGACTTCATAAAAGTTTCGAGATACCACAAATGCCTGGGTTTTCTGGTCGTGACGCGCGTCGCGCCCAAACTAGAATGGAACTACTACTGTGCCCGTTTGTCGCACAACTACCAATGAGCCCGAGGGGGTGTTGCCGTGATTCGATTCGAAAACGTCTCCAAGACGTATAAGAACGGCACGTCGGCCCTGAAGGACATCTCGCTGGACATCGAAAAAGGCGAGTTCGTCTTCTTGGTGGGTGCCTCGGGTTCGGGGAAGACGACATTTTTGCGGCTGTTGCTGCGTGAGGAGCATCCCGACCAGGGGCGTATTCTCGAAGCCGGCCGCGACATCGGCGAGCTGCCCAAATGGCGCGTCCCGTACCTGCGGCGAAATATTGGCTGCGTCTTTCAGGACTTTCGCTTGCTGCCCAATAAGAATGTCTTCGAAAACGTGGCCTTCGCCTTGGAAGTCATCGGACGCCCTCGTTCCACCGTCGAATCCCAGGTGCCCCAGATCTTGGAACTAGTGGGTCTCTCCGACAAGTCGAAGAACCTGCCCCACGAACTTTCGGGCGGAGAACAACAGCGCGTCGCGGTGGCCCGGGCCTTCGTTAATCGCCCGCTCATCCTCTTGGCCGACGAGCCCACCGGTAACCTCGACCCCGCGAACTCTGAATCGATCATGGCGCTGCTCGAGCGCATAAACCGCACCGGCACCACGGTAGTGATGGCGACGCACGACAAGGGACTCGTGGACCGGATGCGCCGACGTGTCGTCGAACTCGACAAGGGTGAGATGATTCGTGACCAGGTGCGCGGGGTCTACGGCATCGACGAAGGGATCACCCTGTAATGCGCGTGTACTTTCGCTACGCCTTTAAGGAGACCTTCAGTAATCTCTGGCGCAATCGCATGATGACTATCGCGGCCGTCTTGACTGTCGCGGTGTCCCTCTCGCTGGTCGGATCGGCGCTGTTACTCAAGCAGAGCGCCGCGCAGGCCTCGGCGCAGTGGCAACAAGGCACGCGGGTCACCGTGTGGATGCAGCCCACCGCGTCCGCGAGCGAGATTAACGGCGTACGAAGTCAGCTTGCGAACCTGCCCATCGTGAAGGACTGCGTGTACGACACCCAAGCCCAGGACTACAAGGAGGCGCTGCAGTTGCTGCCGCCATCGGAGTCGAGCGTTTTGACGGTGTCGGACATGCCGTCGTCGTTCCGATGTATCCCGACCGTGCCCTCGAACGCGTTCGTAGTCGAATCGACCTTCGCCACCCAGCCCGGCGTCTACAAGGTAACGGCCCCCGAACAACAGATTCGTGAGATGAACCGAGCGATCCGCATCCTGCAAATCGTCTTTTTAGCCCTGGCCGCCGTGTTGTTGCTTTCGGCGACCGTGTTGATTCTCAACACCATTCGAATGCCGATCTTTGCGCGGCGACGCGAGGTGTCGGTGATGAAATTGGTCGGAGCCACGAACTGGTTCATTCGCATTCCCTACATCACCGAGGGCTTCATTCAAGGACTCCTCGGATCCGTCGTGGCGATGTTGGCCGTGACCGCGTTGCACACGTGGTATCCGCTGCACAACGAGTTTCGACTCAATACGTCGGCGCTCTTAGGCACGAACGCGGTGGTATTGATCGTGGGCGTGGTGATCGGTTCGGTCGGTTCGGCGATCGCCATTCGCCGTTTCCTCGACGTCTAATTCTTCGATTCGTCGAAGTCGATCGAGAGCGAATTGACGCAGTAGCGAAGTCCACTGGGCGTGGGCCCGTCGTCAAAGACGTGGCCCAAGTGTCCACCGCACTTCGAACAGAGAATCTCAGTGCGCTCGCGAAAGAGCGAGTGGTCAGAGCGCTCGATGACCGTTCCCGGTTCGCAGGCGTCAAAACTTGGCCAACCACAGCCCGAGTCAAACTTCTGATCGCTCGTGAAAAGCACCTGCCCGCAGCCGGCGCAACTAAAGACACCCTGGCTGTCGACGTGCAAGAGCGAACCCGTGAAGGGCGCCTCGGTGGCGGCATTTCGCAGTACGGCGAAGCGGTCGGCGGAGAGCTGGTTTCGCCACTGGTCGTCGGTCTTTTCGATCTCAAAGTTCATCGGAACATTTTACCGGCGCCTCGTCCGGTGACCGTCTAGAAGTAGTTTGGGCGAGGCGCTTCGGGGAGAACTCGAGCGGACTCGGGCTGGTTGGCCAAGAGCCGCGTGAAGGCATCGGCCAGACCTCGCGCATCGAGGCCCAGCTCGCCGAGGAGCTCGTCGGGGTGGTGGTGCTCGAGATATGCGCGCGGCACGCCGAGGATGCGCGTGGTGGGAAAAGGGTGCTCGAGTTCCTCGGCCCGGGAACGAAGGGCCGAGACCATCAAAGTGCCCGCACCGCCGTGGCGCGTGCCGTCCTCGACGGTGATGATTCGTTCGTGGGTGAGCGCGTCGTCGATCATTTTGGGGTCCGGGGGCAAGACGCGCACGTCGTAGAGGGTCACGCGCTTCGCGTCCTCGCCCAGCAACGTGAGCGCCGACAACGCCGCGGGCGCCATTTTGCCCACGGCCAACACGCACAACGACCCATCCCCGCGTGCGACAACTCGCGCGTCGAGTCCCGAACCGACGTGCCCGTCAAAGGGTTTGGGCAACGTCTTGGGGTAGCGCAGCGCGGTGGGCGTGGACATCGACAGCGCACTCTCGAGCATGCCCGACACCTCTTCGGCCGACGAGGGCGCGAACACGGTCATATTGGGAATGGCCAAGCAGAGCGCGATGTCCAATAGACCGTGGTGGCTGGGCCCGTCGTCACCGGTAATGCCCGCGCGGTCAAAGACGAACACGACCGGCAGGTTCAACAAGCCGACGTCCAAATGTGCCTGGTCAAACGCGCGAGAAAAGAAGGTGGCGTAGATCGCCACGACGGGCTTTAACCCGCCCATCGCCATTCCCGCGGCCGCGGTCACCGCGTGCTGTTCGGCTATTCCGACGTCAAAGAATCGTTCCGGGAACCGCGCCTGAAAGTTCAAGAGACCCGTGGGTCCGGCCATCGCGGCCGTGATCGCCACGATTCGATCGTCCACGCTCGCGAGTTCGACGAGCGAGTCAGAAAAGGCCTGGGAGAACGACCGCGTGCGGGCGACCTCAACGTTGAGTTGCGGCGGAAGTTTGTAGTCGTGCATTTTGAGATCGTCACTGACCGCCGGGGCGTAGCCGCGACCCTTTTGGGTCAAAGTGTGCACGACAATGGGACCGTCCCACTCCGCCGCGCTCTTCAACGCGTTTTCGAGCGCTTCAATGTCGTGTCCGTCGATAGGTCCCACGTAACGGACGCCAAGATTCTCAAAGAACGTGTGGGGGGTCACCATCTCACGCACCACTGAAGTAAAGCCGTCAATGCCCATGTAAGCGGCTTTGCCGAGCGGCAGTCGGGGCACCCAGCGGCGAACTCGCTCACGGAGGGTCAGATAGGTACGGTTGAGGCGAAGCGCTGTCAACGACGCCGAAAGTTTCGAGATGGTGGGGGCGTAGCTGCGACCGTTGTCATTGAGCACGATGACCACGCGTTGGTTGGAGTGACCCAAGTTGTTGAGTGCCTCGTAGGCCATGCCGCCGGTCAGTGATCCGTCGCCGACAATGGCCACGACGTGCCGCTTGCCGCCGTGACCCACCAGCTCCTTTCGTTGCTCGAGCGCCACCGAGAGCCCGTGCGCGTAGGACAGTGCCGTCGAGGCGTGGCTCGACTCGATCCAGTCGTGTTGGCTCTCGGAACGGTTCGGATAGCCCGAGAGTCCGCCGCGTTGGCGCAGATTCTTGAATCCGTAGCGACGTCCGGTCAAAAGTTTATGGACGTAGGCCTGATGGCCAGTGTCCCAGAGCAGGATGTCCTTGGGCGATTCAAAGACGCGGTGCAGGGCGAGCGTCAGTTCGACCACGCCGAGATTGGAACCCAGGTGGCCCCCGGTTTTCGTGACGCTCGAAATAATGAAATCGCGGATCTCTTGGCTGAGTTGCTTCAGTTGATCGTAGGAGAGTGCCTGAAGATCGGCGGGCGTTTCGATCGACGGCAGAATCACAATGACCAGCCTACCGGGGTCGATATGGCGCGAAGGAGCTGTGGGAGCGACCAGTAACCTACGTTTTATGAGTCTTGAACTGGTAGAAAGCGACGTGCTTCAGCGCACGATTGATGAGGCGCTGCGCCGAGGGGGTGAGTTCGCCGAAGTCTTTGTCGAAGACCGTAGGACCTCTTCGGCGATGCTCGACCAACGTCGAGTGGAGGAGTTGACTTCGGGACGCGACCGGGGCGCTGGGATTCGCGTGGTGGTGGGCGAAACGACGGGTTTTGCGCACACGGCCGACCTGAGCGAGAAAGGTTTGCGCGACGCCGCGACCGCGGCTGCCTCGGTGGCTAGAGAAGGGGGCGGGGGCGTGCGCGAGGTCGCCCTGGGCGCCCTTCGCCGGTTTCCCTCTTCGGCGGCCATTGAGCCCGGTGACGTCGACAAGGCAAGGAAGATTGAACTCTTACTGCACGCTGACGACGTGGCGCGCTCGGAGGGATCGTCCATCACCCAAGTTCAAGTCGCCCTCGGCGACTCCACCCGCCGATTCATCGTCGCCAACTCCGAGGGGGTGTTCGCGTCGGACCATCAAGTTCGCACTCGATTCAACGTGGCCTGCGTCGCGACCGGCGACTCCGGGATGCAGACGGGTTATCGACCGGTGGCGGCGACGAGAGGCTTCGAACTCCTGAATCCGGCGGTCGTCGAAGCGGCCGCTCGGGGCGCCGCGCGTCAGGCCATCACCAAGCTCGAGGCCCGTCCCGCACCATCGGGTGACTTGCCCGTGGTTCTCGCGAGCGGTTCGGGGGGCATCTTGTTCCACGAGGCGTGCGGTCACGGCCTCGAAGCCGACGCCATCATGAAACAGGCCTCGGTGTACGCCGGCAAAGTGGGCCAGCAAGTAGCCAGTCCCCTCGTCACGCTCGTAGATGACGGCACGGTGGCGGGCGAGTGGGGCTACCTCGCTATCGACGACGAAGGGCATGAGAGCTCTCGCAACGTCTTGATCGAGAACGGCGTCTTGACCGACTACATGTGGGATTATCTGCGTTCGCGAAAGGAGGGGCGTCACGTGTCGGCCAACGGTCGCCGTCAGAGCTACCAGTACCTGCCGATGGTTCGAATGACCAACACCTATTTGCTCGAAGGTGACTCCGACGCGGACGAGATCGTCGCCCAGACACCCTATGGCGTTTACGTCGCCCAACTCGGTGGTGGTCAGGTCAACACGGCGACCGGTGACTTTGTCTTTGGCATGACGGCGGCGTTTCTCATTGAGAACGGCAGAATCACCGCTCCGCTTCGTGACTGCAATCTCATTGGCAACGGTCCCGAGATTCTCAGACGCGTCGACGCGGTGGCTAAGGACTTTTCAATGATGCCCGGCACTTGTGGCAAGGATGGCCAGCAAGTTCCCGTTGGTTGTGGCCAAGCGACGATGCGCTTGAGTGCGATCACCATCGGCGGGGCCGCGGCGTGAGTCAACTTCTCGAACGGGCCGAACGGTTACTCGACTCGGCGAAAGGGGCTGAGGAGATAGAGATTTATATCTCGAGTGGCGTGGAGACCGAAGTGCGTGCCTACCAGGGCGAGATTGAAAACCTCTCGAGTGCGAGTTCTTCTGGCATCGGCATTCGAGTCTTGCGCGACGGGCCCGGAGGCGCCCAAGTCGGCACGGCATGGGCCGGCTCGTTGGACGAGGAATCCATCCACGACGCGCTGCGCGAAGCTCGCGAGAACGTACGCTTCGCGTCGGAGGACGAGTTCGTCGCGTTTGCGCGGCCCGACGGCGTGGAGCCCGCGGCTCTCTCGCTGAGCGACGAGTCGGTGTTGACGACTCCATTGGACGACAAGATCGCCATGGCGATCGAGTTAGAGCGTCGGGTGCGCGAGGGTGACGCTCGCATACGTCAAGTCGATTCGGCGAATTACTCGGATTACGTCGCCGAAGCGGCCGTCGTGTCGTCGATGGGCATCCGCGCCGCGTACTCTCGGTCGGGCGCCTTCCTCTCGGTCGAAGCAATTGCCAGCGACGGCCACGACGATCAGACCGGCTGGGGCTTAAGTGCCGCGCGGGCCCCGAGCGGACTTGACCTCGACGTCGCCGCGAGCGACGCGGTCACCCGCGCGACGGGAATGCTCGGCGCGGTCAAGCCCTCGACGATGAAGTGCGCGGCGGTCTTCGATCCGCGCACGGCGGCCACGTTGCTCGCCATTATCGGCGGCGCGCTCAGCGGAGATGCGGTAGTGCGGGGCCGCTCCTTCTTCGCCAATCGCGTCGGTGAGCTGGTGGCGTCGCCCCTCTTTAGTTTGCTGGACGATCCCACGGATCCCCGTCACTTCGCGGCCAGTTCGCACGACGGCGAGGGGCTGGCCTGTCGGCGCAACGTCTTAATCAAGCACGGACGACTCCAGGCGTTCGTCTACGACACGTACTCCGCGCGCCGAGCGGGCACGTCGTCCACGGGCAGTGCCCTACGCGGCGGTATCGCCGGCTCGCCATCCGCCGGGTGTCGGGCATTGCAACTCGCGCCGGGCGAGGAGGACCAGGCCGCCATTCTTCGAAACGTCGGATTCGGCGTGTTTGTCCAGTCGTTAATGGGGGTGCACTCCGGGGTGAATCCCATTTCGGGCGACTTCTCGGTGGGCGTGACCGGACTCATGATTCGAGACGGTGAGTTGGCCGAGCCTGTTCGCGAGCTCACCGTCGCCTCTACTTTGCAGCGCATGCTGCTCGATCTTTGTCACGTTGGCAACGACGTGGAGTGGCTCCCCGGCAGCGCGGCCGGACAGACCCTGGCGATTGAGGGGATCGCGGTTTCGGGCTCTTAGTCGGCGGTTGCGGTTGACTTCGCGGGCGAGCTGGGACTAGGGCTCGGACTTGGTGCAGGACCGGTCGCGGTTGTCGCAGCGGGGCTTGAGGACGCGCCGGCGTCGACGCTGGGGCTTGGTGTCGACTTGGTGATCGAGGACGACTTTCGACTGTCATTCTTGTAAAAGCCACTGCCCTTAAAGACGATGCCGACCGAGGAGAAGACCTTTCGAAGTTCGCCGCCGCACTGGGGGCAGACCGTCAGCGCCGAGTCCGCAAACCTTTGGACGGCCTCGACACGTTCGTGGCACTGCTGGCACTCGTATTCGTAGGTCGGCATGAAGGGGCTCCGGGTGAACAACGTAACTAGTGCAGTGTACCGGGCAAGGAGGATTCCTTGTCGGTGACGTAACATGGCGCGGTGGACGACTTCCACCAACTTCGACTCAGCCCCGTGGGCGCCGCATTTCCTCGTGACCTCGGACCTTCTGAGGTCAGCGCTCGTCGCGCGCTGGCACGTTGTCGAGTCACGATGCTCGCCTCCACCACGGCCGCCGTGGCCGCCAATACTATGAATAAGGGCGACGTCTTGGCTACGGCTCGTGTCGCGGGGATACAGGCCGCGAAACGTGCGTCGTCCCTCTTACCGATGGCGCACCCGGTGCTCGTGGGCAACGTATACGTCAATTTCAATATCGCCGACACGTACATTGAGCTCGAGGCCGGCGTGGACACTATTGACCGCACCGGCGTCGAGATGGAGGCACTCACCGCGGTGACGGTCGCGGCGCTGACGATTTACGACATGTGTAAGTCCAGCGATCGGACGATGGTGATTGAGGATGTGGCCCTGTGGGAGAAGTCGGGAGGGCGGTCCGGTACGTGGCGCCGAGCGGTCAGCGACGGCGCACCTGGCTCGTTTGAGATCTGACGACGCGCCAGCGAAGGGCGGTGCCGACCCCGCGACCCGCTACCGTCGTGTCAAGTGAGAACGGGAGTGGAATGAGCGCCATCCGAGGCGGGATCGAACAGAGCCGCGAGCGACTCGTGGCGCTCGTCTTGCTGCTCCAGCGTGCGTGGCAGTACGGGCCCCTCACTCAGGAAGAGATACTGCGCGATCTCAAGATTGACGAGTACCCGGTGTCGGCCAAGGGTCCGCGGAAGATTCGCGCCTATGAAGGTTCCGACGGCACCGTGCGCCAGAAGTTTGAGCGCGACAAGGCCCGAATTCGAGACCTCGGCTTTGAGATCGAGACCGTGAACCATGACGACGGTTCCGTCGGCTACAAGATTGATCCCGCCAGCGGTTACGCACCTCCCCTTTACTTCACCGCGGAAGAAGAACGAGTCGTCAAGTTAGCGCTGGCGTTTTGTGGCTTTGGAAAGTCGGGCGCGTTCAGCGTCTTTAACGAAGTTCCCGCCACCGACGGAGGTCTCGAGTCCTCGAACTACTACACCCCGGTCCTTCGGGCGCTCAAACTTGGCCGCTCCCTCGCCTTTGACTACTTCTCCGCAACGAATCGCCCGAGACTCGTTGATCCGCTCGTCGTCGACGTCTTTTACGGTACCGCCTACCTCGTAGCGCGCGTGAAAGACACGAACGAGATTAAGGGATACCGTTTCACTCGAATGACGACGATGCCCACGGTTTTATCGGACAGTTTTGCCGTCGACGACGCGACGATGGCTATTGCGCGCGCGTGGCGTCCGGAGTATGCGAAGTCGCCGCGCCCGGTCGACGTGGTCGTGTCCACGAACGAGAACTACGCCGATCTATTGGTACGTCAGTTTCCCGAGGCGCTCGCCGCGCGAAAGAGCGGCGGCAAGTTCGAAGTTGGCATTACCTTCGAGAGCCCCCGAACCGCGATGCGGTTCGTTCTCGACGGGGCGGATCGAGTGCGGCTCCAATCGCCTAAATCGTTGAAGAACGAACTCGCCGCCTGGCTTAAGGAAGTGAATCGGGGCCAGGTGCCCGACGAGGGCACTCTTACGTNNCAGACCCTCCGGTTGTTGCACGCGGTGTACCAGAGTGAAGATGGTTTACGGGTCAGCGAACTGGCCCAGCGATTTGCGCTCTCGCTCGAACACGTTCGACTCATCATGGACCGCCTGGTCTCTCTCGAGCCCATGGCCGAAGCCACCGACGGAACCAACACGTTCCCCGCGCACGTCATCAAGGAGTGCGACGACTGGGACAACGAGGCCACCGACGATTCCACTTATCGGGCGGACTTCTCTGATCTGCCCGAGGGCGCCGACGATCCCTCGCCATTCATGTGGCGTGACCTCTTCGAACTCAACATCGCCTTGCGCGAGGCGTCGCGAATTTACACCGACCCGGCCATCTATTCCGCCATTGAGAAAATTGAGGGGGCGACGAGTACGTCAGTGCAGGTCGAGATGGTCTCCAACGAGGTACTACTCGCCCAAGTCGAGAGCGCCGTCGAGGGTCACTCCCAGATCAAGATTGAGTACACCTCGGGCGTTAGCGGGGAGTCGCACGTTCGAACC
>PLBM01000113.1 GCA_003134515.1 Acidimicrobiaceae bacterium
CCCGCGCCCGACATCAACACCGACCCTCAGGTCATGAGCTGGATCATGGACACCGTGTCGATGTTGGCCGGCCACAGCCTGCCCGGCGTCGTCACCGGCAAGCCCCTCGCCATTGGCGGCTCGCTCGGCCACGCCGGCGCCACGTCGTTCGGCGTCACGATCTGCACGATCGCTCTCTTAAAGCAACTCAATCGGCCACCCGCCGGCGAGCGCGTCGTCATTCAGGGTTACGGCAAGGTCGGCGCACCGCTCATCAAACTCTTGAGCGAGCGGGGCATGGTGGTCGTCGGGCTGGCCGACATTCACGGCGCGATTCACGTGCCCGAGGGCATCGATTACATGAAGATGGCGGCCCACTACGACGAGGCCAAGTCCATCATGGGCTACCCCGGCGGCGACGAAGTCCACGCCGACGAGCTCTTTGCACTGCCCAGCGACATCGCCATTCCGGCCGCGCTCGGCGGCGTGATCGACGAGCGCGTCGCCGAGAAAATGTCGGCCTCGGTGATGGTCGAAGCGGCCAACGGTCCCACCACCGGCGAAGGAGCCGCGGTGCTGACGAGTCGCAACATCCAGGTGGTGCCCGACGTCTTGGCGAACGCAGGGGGCGTGGTCGCGTCGTACTTCGAATGGGCCCAAGATCTCCAAGGATTCATGTGGGAGATGGAACTCGTCCAACAAAGACTCGAAAAGACCATGCACGACGCCTTCGACTCGGTCTGGCTGCGCCACGACGAACTAAACGTGCCCCTTCGCGACACCGCGCTCGTGGTCGGCGTGGAACGGATTGCCGAAGCCACCGAGCTGCGCGGACTCTTTCCCTAATTGTTATCGCCAACTCGATTCAGAGCGTGAACCGGATTTCGCTCGCGCGAGACGACCTATTCGCCGGCGCCGTGTCGCGTCGTGTCAGTCTTAAGTCGTGACGAACGATGACGACCCCACAGAAGAGTTCGAATCGCTCATTCGGACCTTGCGAGCAGAAATTGAGCGGCTCAAAAAAGAGATCGCCCGACTTCGCCGCGACTTCGACGAACGCCCGCCGCACTACCTCTAGCTGCTCAGCCCCGCGTGGTCGAACTGGCGCTCGGGCACGAAATTTGGTTTTGGCTCGCTAGCACTTGCGCCGCCGCCGCCTCGAGGGTGGTGCGCGCGAGCGCGCCCGTGTTGACCGCGGCCTGAATGGCGTTCGAGGTCTCGAGGGCCAACTGCAGCGAAGCGGCGCTCGACGCCGGTGAACCGGCCAGCACTAGGTCGGCCCCGGCCTCAAGAGCCTTCACCGACGCGGCGGGAATCGCGAGATGTAGCGCACTGAGCGCGCCGGCCCCAAGAGAGTCGGTCACGATCAAGCCACTAAATCCCAGTTGTTGGCGAAGCACGCCAATCACGACGGGCGAAATGCTCGACGGCAAGGACGAGAGCCCCGGCACCCTAGCGTTCGAAACCATGACGGCGGTAACGCCGTCAGTGACCGCGTTCTCAAAGGGGATCAGACCGTTCTTCTTGAGTGTCGCCCAGGGCAGCGTGGCCGCCGAACCGTAGTCGGTGTTGCCCGTCGACCCACCGAGACCGGGAAAATGCTTCACAACCGACGTCACCCCGGCTTGGTGAAGGCCGTTAAGAAAGGCCACGCCGTCGCGCGCCGCGATGGCTGGCACCCCACTGAACGAGCGATACCCGTCGGGGTTCGTGGCGCCCGGTTCCACGGCACGCCCGTCGACGTCGAGCACCGGCGCTAAGTCGGTGTTCACGCCCGCCGCCTTCATAGAGCGTCCGACGCGCGAGGCCACCGCAGTAATCTGCGCGGCCGTCAGGTTCTTGCCCATGGTCTGGGCCCAGGGCAGCGCGGCCACGAGATTGGTGAGTCGCTCGACGCCGCCGCCCTCCTGATCGGTCATGACGAGCATGGTGTAGTGCTGAGGCGTTTCACGTTGGAGGGTCGAGACGATGGCGGCGAACTTCGCTGGCGCGGTCAAGCCGAACAGGAGCAGACCTCCGTATCCGGCGCGCGCCGCCGAACCCATCGCGCCGATATCGAGCGCGTTCACCGAGACGGTGATCGTCTCGTTGGCCTGTCGAGCGAGCGGCCACGTCGACACCACCAGATTCGCGCACGCCAGATTCGAAACCGCCGACGACGAAGTTGTGGACACGCCCAAGACGAGCGACGCCATCGCCAACGCGCTACCTCCGACTCGCCACCTTCGCATGACGCCACGCTAGGACGCCGGGTTGTTCGAAATGCACCACTACGCTGAGGGGCCAAAGCGAGGTCACGATGTCAGAGCTAATGCCCGCCGCGTTCATTGGACACGGCAGTCCCATGAACGCCCTCGATCACAACCGATACACCGCCTGCTGGACGAACTTCGCCGCGTCAATACCCAAGCCCAGCGCCGTGCTCGTTATCTCGGCCCACTGGTACGTGAATATCACCGCGGTGACGGCGATGAAGATCCCGCGTACCATTCACGACTTCTACGGATTCCCCCAGCCACTCTTTGACGTGCAGTACCCCGCGCCGGGCGATCCGCAATTGGCCCAACGGGTGATCGACCTCGTCGAACCGACCTACGTCGGGCTCGACGCGGACAGCTGGGGCATCGATCACGGCACGTGGTCGGTACTCGTGCACATGTTCCCCCAAGCCGACGTGCCTGTCCTGCAGCTCTCGATCAACGCCGAACTGCCCTTTGACTACCACTTCAATCTCGGTGCCAAGCTGCACGCGCTGCGAAGTGAAGGCGTGCTCATTCTCGGCAGCGGCAACGTCGTGCACAACCTTCGACTGATCGATTGGCACTTACCCGGCGAAGGCCGAGACTGGGCCCGGCGCTTCGACGACGATATGCGCGAGATCATGACCAACGACCCGGGCGACCTCGGGACCGCGAGTGCGCACGCCGACTACGCCCTCGCGGTACCCACGCCTGACCACTTTCTACCCCTGGCGTACGTGGCGGGGCTGTCGGCCGCGGCTAACACGAACACGACCACGCTGATCGACGGCTATGAGATGGGTTCGCTGTCGATGACCGCGTACGAACTCTCGGGCGAATAAAACTAGCCGCGCCGAGAACTACGCCACGCGCGCAGCACTGACGCGCCCAGCGCGACGACGCTCAACATGGGCAACAGCACGACCGCGAGCATGTTCAAGTGACCCACGAGACTGACCAGAGAGATGACGCCCACGATCAGCAACACCGCGACGAAGAGTTCGGGCGTGTCACCAACAAGAAAGTCCCACCAGAACGTGGCGAATCCTCGCACCAGGCGAACCGGCCACGACGCGTGAGCCTTCACCGCGCCACCACCTGCTGACGGTCGCTGAGTGCGCGCAGACCCGCGACGAAGAGCCAGGTCACCAGGGCGTAGATCGCCACGAGCACGACCAACATGGCGTCGCCGCCGGGCCAATGAATCTTCAGTCCTTCGCCGCCAAAGAACGTGCCGTAACTCAAGAGCAACACCCCGACCGTCATCTTCAGGGCATTTTCGGGCACCTTGCTCAACTGACGGGCCACGATCACCCCGATCACGCCCACGACGACGAGCGCCGCCAACGCCGTGAGCGCGGCCAGACCCAGGTGTCGCGCCGAGATGCCCAAGGTGATGACGATGATCACGACTTCGAGACCCTCGAGGAACACGCCCTTGAAGGCCAGGACAAAGGCGACGCGATCGCGCGGTGTGTTCGACGTCCCCGCGCCCAGCGACTCGACCGTCTCTTGGTAGATCGCGTCTTCGTCATGCTTCGCCTTCAGTCCACACGAACGCAAAATCGCCTTTCGAAGCCACTGCATGCCAAAGATCAACAAGACCGCGCCGACAATCAGACGAAGCACGTCGAGAGGAAAGTGAACGAGCGCGGGTCCCACGATTGCCACGAGCGCGCCGAGCGTGAGCAGCGCGACGGCCGCACCCTCGAGCGCTGAGCGCCAACCCTGAGTGTGGCCGACAGCGACGACGATGGTCAGTGCCTCGACCATCTCCACGGCACTGGCCAGAAAGACCGCGCCAACCAAGACCACCACGTTCGAGGACACCGTCGCCATCACCATGGGTCGATTCTTACCTCAACTCCCCGATTCGTCTCGCCAACGTGGAAAGGACGCTGAAGAGTGACTACGCCGTCACGGCGCGTCGACGCAGTTCCTCGTCCACGGCCGCCGGATCCAGTCCGCGGCTGCGTAACAGCAACAGCGCGTGAAACCAAAGATCGGCCGCTTCACTGACGACACGTTCGTCGTCTTCGCTCAGCGCCGCCACCGCCAACTCCACCGCCTCCTCGCCCACTTTTCGAGCGTTGGACGCCACGCCGGCTCGAAGTTGGGAGACGACGTATGAACCTTCCGCGCCTTCGTTCTCGCGGCGCAGAATCCTTCGCCAGAGCCACGGCGTAAAGCACGAGGTCGATCCGTCGTGACACGTGGGGCCGTCCGCGTGCACGCTCACCAGTACCGCGTCCTCATCGCAGTCGAGCGCGACCTCGATGACGTGCAGTGTGTTGCCCGACGTCTCGCCCTTTCGCCAGCTTCGCTGACGAGAACGCGAGAAGAAGTGCACGAGACCGCTCGAACGCGTCAGCGCCAAAGCCTCGTCGTCCATCCAGCCGAGCATCAAGACGCGCTTCGTCAATTCGTCTTGAACGATTGCCGCTCGAAGTTCCTCAGCCATGACGCTCCCTCACTGGTCGAAGTTCAATGCCTAAGCTTTCGATCTCTCGACGCAATGCCGCAAGACCGGCGGGATTCTCGTGCACGATCGACGCCACGAGCGCCGCGTCCGCGACGCGCAGCGCCTCAGCGACGTGCCGGGCCGATCCCGCCCCGCCCGACGCGATGACCGGAATGGTCACCGCGTCTCGAACCATCGCGGTCAACTCAAGGTCGTAGCCGTTGCGCTGGCCGTCTTGGCGAATCGAGGTCAACAAGATCTCCCCGGCGCCCCGCTCGCTGGCTTCAACGGCCCAGGGCACCGTCGCGGTCGTGGTCGCCACGCGCCCTCCGTGGGTGTGTACAACTCCTTCGCCGGCGTCAATCGCGACGACGACGGCTTGGGAGCCAAAGCGACGAGCAATGGCCGTGATGAGTGAAGGGTCGGCCAGCGCCGCAGAGTTCAGCGACACTCGATCGGCACCGGCTTCGATCAACCGCGACGCGTCATCCACCGAGCGCACGCCGCCGCCAACCGTGAAGGGGATATCGAGGACCTCGGCGACGTCGGCGACGACGGTGGTGAGGGTCGCGGTGTCTTCGGGCGTTGCGGTGATGTCGAGAAAGACCAACTCGTCCGCGCCCCCGTCACTATAAAACTGCGCGAGCTCGACGGGGTCGCCCACGTCGCGCAGTCCGACGAAGCTGACGCCCTTCACGACGCGCCCGTGGGCGACGTCCAGGCACGGGATTAGACGAGCGAAAGGCATTGATCGAGGAATTCGAGCCCGGCGGGCCCGCTCTTTTCGGGGTGGAACTGCACACCCGTGAACGCTCCGTGGCGCACCGCCACGGTGACGCCGTCGACGCTCGCGATGGCGTCGGGCGAGCGCACGGAGTAGGAGTGGGCGAAGTAGTACGCCTCGCCCCACGGTTCAACGACGGCCCAGCCCAGGCGCGGCACCCTTCCTTCTCGCAGACGCACGACGTCGCCGCTCAGCAGGGCGAGTCCCTCTACCCCGCCGTCCTCTTCGCTCGACTCCATCGCGAGCTGTAACCCTACACACACGCCCAGTGTGACGAGCCCCTCGTCAAATCGCTCTCTCAGTGCCGCGGCGGCGCCGGTCTCGTGCAAGTGGGCCATGGCGCTGCGCGCCGAACCGACCCCGGGCAACACCACAAAGTCCGCCTCGCGGACCGCAACGGGATCATTAGTCACGACGCTCGATCGTCCTAAGTGGGTCAGGGCCGCGCGCACCGAGCGGGTATTGCCCGCGCCGTAGTCGACGACGACCACGTCGCTCACAGCGAGCCCTTGGTCGAACGCACCAGGGACCCGTCCTTCGCGAGCGCTTGCGCCAACGCTCGCCCGACCGCCTTGAAGGACGCTTCACCGACGTGGTGCGCGTTCTCACCGCTAGCCGTGACGTGCAAGGTAATCCGCGCAGACTGCACGAGTGAAGTGAAGGCGTGCGCGACCATTCCCTCGTCGGGCGAGATGGCGAGAGTGGCCGTCGCCCGGCCCGACAGGTCCACCACGGCGTGCGCGAGGGCCTCGTCCATGGGCACGCGAGCCTCGCCGTAACGCGCCAGACCCTTTCGATCGCCGAGCGCCCGGTCGAGCGCCTCACCAAAGGTTCGCATCATGTCCTCGACCGTGTGGTGATCGCCGGTCTCCAAGTCGCCCACGCCCTCTAATCGAAGGTCCATCCCGGCGTGAAAGGCCAGCTGTTGGAGCATGTGATCGTAAAAGCCCGCGCCCGTGTGCACGTAGACCCGGCCTTCGCCCGGTACGCGCAGGCGCACGCTCAAAATCGTCTCACCGGTGTTTCGCTCGTAGCGAAGAGCCTGGGGCGGCATGGGTTGGTCGAGCAACACAGCGCGCAAAGCGTCGAGCAGGAAGTTGTCGTCCAGTTCGTCACGCACGCTGACGCGAAGTCCTCCGGGGTAGGCCCTGGTTACCGCGCCTAAGGGCAACAGTTGGTCGACGAGCCTTTCGGGCTCGTCCATGGGAATGAAGAGGAAATTGGTGAACGAGCGAAGCGGCTTGAGACCGAGGGCCGCCAGTTCCGCCGAGAGTCGCTCGCGCTCGGCCAGGGCGGCCGTTAGATCCAGCGGCGTCGAGAGGGCCGCCAATGCCAGCGCCGCCGAGAGCGACGAGACCGACAGCGGCGCTTGACGAGAAGTGATGACACTCGTCAGTTCGCGCGTCGCCAGCGCGTAGCCGACGCGCGCGCCGGCAAGACCATACGCCTTGGAGAACGTGCGCAGCACGATGGCGCCGCTCGCGACGCGATCGAGCGCGTCGACGCCGGCGTAGTGGGCGTACGCTTCGTCGATCACGAGCTGACCGGCCACCTCGGGTACGTCGGGCAGTTCACCGGTCGGATTGTTCGGTCGACAGACAAAGACGAGATCGGCCTTTTGGGGGTCATCGATGATCGTCGCGCCCGCCATGATCGCGGCGAAACGGTACATCGAGTACGAGAACGCCGGCACCGTCGCAATGGTGCCGCCCTCGGCGAAGAGTCGAGCTAGCAAGACTATGAATTCGTCGCTCCCGGCCCCGAGCGCCACTTGCTCAAGGTCGACGTCGTGGTGACGGGCTATCGCTTCTCGCAAGGGCTGATACCGTCCGCGGTCGTACTCGTTCACGTCTGCCAGAGCTTTCGCGAGCGTCGCCGGTCGGGCACTCGCGGGCGCGCTCGCCGCGACGTTGCCGTCAAATCGTACGATCGCCCGCGGATCGAGTCCGACGCGCTGGGCGATCACCTCAGTTGAGGAGGGCCACTGGTACGCCTCGAGGGCCACGGGCTTCATCGCCGGGCCGTCGCCTGGTGCGCGCTCAATCCCTCGAACTCCGCGAGCGCTTCGATCGTGGGGGCCAAGCGTTCGAGCCCTTCTCTCGTGAGTCGCTGCACCGTGACGGTCTTCATGAATGTTTCGAGTCCCAGGCCGCCCGTCGACTTCGACCATCCGCCGGTCGGGAGCACGTGATTGGCACCAGTGGCGTAGTCGCCCGCGGGCACGGGCGAATACCGCCCCACGAAGACGGCGCCGGCGTTTCGGATACGCCCGGCCAACGACTCGGCCCGCTCACCAAGCAGCGCCACGTGCTCGGCGGCGTACCCCTCGACTTCTAGAAGTGCGGAGTCAAGGTCCTCGCCCACGCGCACGACGTAGGCCTTCGAATCGGCGCCGTGTTCCATTTGCGCGGCGATCTCTTGGGCGATCAACGACTCGTCCACGCCCTCGTCGACGACGACCACGATCTCGCTCGGTCCGGCGGGCAGGTCGATCGCGACGTCTCGACTGACGAGCAGCTTCGCGGCATTGACTGCGCCACTGCCGGGGCCGACGATTTTATCCACCGGCGCGATCGACTCCGTGCCGTAGGCCAGCGCGGCGATCGCTTGGGCCCCCCCGACGGCCCAGACCTCGTCGAGGCCGAGTAGGGCCGCCGTCGCGGCCACCGCGCCCGCGCCCGAGGGCGGCGTGCAGACCACGATCCGTTCGACCCCGGCCACCTGAGCGGGCACCGCGCCCATGATGAGCGAGGAGATCAGACCCCTGGGCACGTACACGCCCACCGAGCGCACCGGCGTCCAACGTCGCTCCAAGGTCACCCCGGGTGATACCTCCATCACCAGATCCGTGGGTCGTTGGGCTTCGTGCCAACGCCGTACCGCGTCGGCGGCCGCCAGCACCGCGGTCTTGGGTATATCGCCCTTCGCCACGGCGCGCTCGGGCACGTTGGCCGTCGTCGCGTCAAATCGCCGCGACCACTTCACGACGGCAGCGTCACCGCGGCGTCGCACGTCATTAACTATCTCTTCAATCGAGACTTGGCGATCGGACTTGACCGGTGTACTCACGGCACCAACCGCTCCACCGGCAAAGTGATGATCGAGCTCGCGCCGGCGGCCTCGAGCTTGGGCAACAACGACCAGATATCGGCCGCGGGCACGAGCGCGTGCACCGCCACAACTCCCGGGGTGGCCAAGTCCATCACGGTGGGCGAACCAACCGTGGGCAATACGGCGGTCACTTCGCCGAGGCGATCTTTGGCGACGTTGCACAGGAGGTACCGGTTGGCCCGCGCGTTAATCACCGATCCCAACACCGTCGTCAAGACGCGTCGGGCTTCGAAGTCCTTGGAGTTGACTCGGCCAATCAACACCGCTTCGGACTCAAAGAGGACGCCAATCGAGCGCAAGCCATTGGTTCGAAGGGTGCTACCCGTCGAGACCAAGTCAATGATGGCGTCGGCCAGGCCGAGGCGTGGCGCGATCTCCACCGATCCGGCCACCGACACAATCTCGGCGGCGACGCCGCGCTCGGTGAGAGCCTTGGCGGCGACGCGCGGGTGCGACGTCGCCACGCGACGGCCTCCGAGGTCCTCTATGCACGTCGCTGCGTCTTCACTGGACACGGCCGCTTGCAAGGAGCACGTGCCAAAACCGAGGCGCAGCAGTACCTCGACACTGCACTCGCGTTCCAAGACGAGATCCAGCCCGGTGATACCACAGTCCA
Organism: Acidimicrobiaceae bacterium; assembly: GCA_003134515.1. Classification (GTDB taxonomy): domain Bacteria; phylum Actinomycetota; class Acidimicrobiia; order Acidimicrobiales; family RAAP-2; genus RAAP-2. The sequence goes on from PLBM01000113.1 coordinate 9,192, forward strand.
CCACGCCGTCTTGGACGTATTCGGGCACGTCGTCGGCGCGCACGAATAACAGATCGATGTCGGCGTTACGACAGTGAGCCTGCAACACTCGCTCGCCGGGTTCCTGGGGCGAAACGCCACTGGCCTCTAAGAGTGCCCACGAAGGCTCGCGCAGCCGGCCCTTGGAGGGCAGCGCCAACGTCATACGGCCCGTCATCGGCGGCTCTGTTTCAACACGGCCCGATAGCCCCCTTCGCCGTGATGCAGCCACTGCGCGACCCGGGTCACCGTGGCCGTTGAGGCGCCGGTGCGACGCGAGATTTCTTGGTAGTGCACGCCCTCGTCGACGAGGCGCGCCACTTGGAGACGTTGACCCATCGCGTCGAGTTCGGTGGACGTACAGAGATCTCGCATGAAGGCCGCCACGACCTCCGCGTTTCTCAAACGTGCGAAAGCCTCTACGAGTTCGTCAAAGCGCGTCGCCGTTTCCGGGCTCATGTCGGCGGGAACTACTTTTCCACTGGTCATGGTCACATGCTAGTATGCTAATTCGCTACTATGCAAGTCATCCCCGCCCTCGACCTTCTCGGCGACGACGCCGTTCGTCTGGAGCAGGGCGATTTCAACCGTGTCCTCTTTCGCCAACCGTTGGAGGAGTTCATGGGGCGTCTGATCGGGACCCATCCCACCCTCATTCACGTGGTCGACCTCGAAGGGGCGCGCGACGGCGCGCTGCGGCCCCTAGTCATCGAACGGTGTCGGCGCGCGGCCCACGGGGTCCCCTTGCAGGTGTCGGGGGGTCTGCGCTCGATCGAAGCCGCCGGTGACGCGCTGAGGGCCGGCGCTACTCGCGTCGTCGTCGGGACTCAACTCTGGCAAGACGACGCCAATTTGGCGTCGTTCGTGGACGCCCTCGGCGACCAGCTGGTCGTCGCCCTTGACGTCAAAGAGGGCCGGCTCGCCGTTCGTGGCTGGGTCGGCTTCGCGCCACTCACCGTTGACGACGCGCTTGATCGATGCCGGCACGTGGGCGTGGCCCGGATGCACGTGACGGCCGTCGAGCGTGACGGCACCATGCAAGGACCGGATCTCGAGTTGTACGAGAAGTTCTGCGCCAGTGGTATTCCCGTCATCGCGGCCGGAGGCGTCAGAAACGACGGCGACCTTACGGCCCTGGCCGAGGTGGGCTGCGAAGCGGCCGTGATGGGCGTGGGCTACCTCGCACGGCTCGGACTCACCCTCGAGTAAGGGGTCTCCTACGTTTCAACGGGGGGCCAGGGCCGTCCACCCTTCGTGCGGGAAGGGCCAAAAGTCACCCCAAGTTGGGACCATATTCCCTATGTGAAGAACTTCACATAGAGCCAAGATGCAAGTGAGGTCTTGACAATCGGGACCGGAAAGTAGGTGGTTCCATGGAAAAGCTCTTTGGTCTCATTGGTGACCCTTCGAGAGTCAGGACACCGGAACTCTTGCGCCGGTTGCAACGTTCCAAGATGGCGGCGCTGGTCTGGACCGCGATGCGCGTGTGGCTCGGGGTCATGTGGCTCCAAGCCGGCGTAAGCAAGTTGTGGGGTGCCGAGAACCCGGGGTTCATGCACAATGGTGGCGCCGGTGTCGCCGGCTTCGCGGGGCACGGTGTCGCGGCCTACAGCTGGTGGGGCAGTTTCATGCACTCCTTTGTCGTGCCGAACGCGGGATGGATCGCCGTCACGGTGGCACTCGCGGAGTTCGCCATTGGCTGTCTCTTGGTCCTGGGCTTTCTCACTCCCCTTGCCGCGCTGGGTAGCTTGGCGCTGCTGTTCACTTACGTGATGTCGGGCACGGCGAGCGTGTGCGCGTTCTACGCACTCATCGCCATCGTCATTCTCGCCACGTGGCAGACCTCAAGTTGGATTGGTGTGGACGGACTGATCTCTGGCTACCGTCAGCGTCACCACGACGCCCGTCTCGCCAGCGCCTTTGATCGCCACCTCGCCACCCTCCAGATGAAGGAATCGGTGACGACACCAAAGTCGGACGTCGTGGCCAACAAGCGCGACGAGATATCCATTGGTTGAACGAAGTGAAGTCAACGAAGGCGCGGCCCGGACCAAAGTTCGGGCCGCTCCTTCGTACTACACAATGAATCGGGGATCACGAAATTTTGACGATGTTGTGCGCGTCAATGTCCCTCTCGAACCACCAGTACCGGACAGTGTGAGTAGTGCACGCACTGGCTCGAGACTGAGCCCATCAACAGCCCCCGGAAACCCCCGACGCCCCGTGAGCCGACTACCAGCAACGTGGCGTCGCGACTGGCCTCGATGAGCACCTCAGACGGATTGCCCGGCACACCCAACCACTCGACCTCGAGACCCGCCGTAGGGGGCGCCGCGTCCTTGATCTTTTCGAGAAACGCCTTCGCTTCCGCCTCGACCTGCTCGTAGTAGTCCCTACCTGTCGATCCCGTGACCGGTGACGCCATGACGGCGTAGGCGTACGTGACGTGCAGGTCCGCCTGGCGAAGGCGGGCCTCTTCTATGGCGAATTCGAGCGCGTTGGTCGCGAGATCGGATCCGTCGACACCGACGACGATGCGCGGCGGGGAAATTTCGTCCGTCATAAGGCTCTGCCTCCTTGAAGGGAAATCATTGAGAACAAGCGATGGTGTCTCAAGTTAACCCTTCACTTCTGGCTGGGTGACGAGACCTTCGCCCGCGCGGGTCGGAGAGTGACGACTCAGCGTCTCACCGCGAAAGAAGGCCGGGCGGATCGCGCGCATGGTGAGCATCAGAATCACACCCAGCAAGAGCGCGCCGACGTCGAGGGTGAACGTACCGCCGATCTCGCGGTGAAAGATGTCCCAGTGGGTGTAGCTATTGACGGGCTGCCAGTAGTACCAGAGGGACCAGCCCAGGATGAAGTACAAGATAAGCGCGCCGATCAGGGGCAACACGCCCTGGATAAAGAAATTGTGCACGCTCTGGGACAGGTTCTTGCGGTAGTACCACACGCACGAGAAGCCCGTGAGTCCGTAGTAGAAGGCGATCATCACGCCAAGAGCTGAGACCGAGTCGGCGATGACGTGCCCCGCGGAGAGAAAGTTCATGACCACGTAAAGCGCGATTGACACGAACCCGAAGGACACGGTCGCGACGGTCGGGGTGAGAAAGCGCCGGTGCATCTTGGAAAACACCTTGGGGACCGCCCTGTGCACCGACATCGACAAGACGGTCCGAGCTGTCGGCAAGATGGTGGTCTGAGTCGACGCCGCCGCGGACGAAAGCACCATCAACAACAACAGGTGATCCAGCGTCGACGCCAGGGTTGAATGACCGAAGATGGCGGGGCCGAGGATGGAGAGCACGTCATTGGTGTGGCCCGGATTGCCGAGTCCGACGCCGCTAGAACCAATGCCAGCGAAGGACTCGACGGCCAGGATGACCAGCGTGTAGATCCCCAGTAAGAAGAACGTCGAGATGACGCCCGCTTTGCCGGGCGTGTTCTCCGGGTCGTCCGTCTCCTCGTTGAGGTTAAGGGCCGTGTCCCATCCCCAGTAGATAAAGAGCATGTCCGCGAGGCCGACGACGAAGTTACTGAAGTGCTTCACCTTGAAGGGGTCGAACCACGAGAGTGCCGGCGCCATATGGCCAACTGGTGCGCTGCCGTTACCCACTCGCACGAGGGCCCACACCGACAACACCGTCAGCATCGTGAGTTCGATCCCGAGCAGAGCCTTTTGAAAGTTGGCCGAGATCTCGATGCCGACGTAGCAGATCCAGGTCATGGCGACGATCCAAGCAATGCCGACGACCAACACCCAGGGGCTCGTGGCGTTATTGCCAATGCCGTTCGCGTTGAAGAGGTCAAAGACGTACTGACCGGCAATCTGGGCGAG
>PLBM01000031.1:0-161 GCA_003134515.1 Acidimicrobiaceae bacterium
AGCGTCTTGCCCGACCCCGTCGGCGCACTCACCAGGACGTTGACGCGCTGGTCCACGGCCTCGATGGCGTCAAGTTGGAATCGGTCGAGTCCGAACCCGAGACCGTCGATAAACCGGAGTCGATACTCCAGCACGCTCACTTGTGCAGCAGCTTGCCGGCG
>PLBM01000031.1:187-6100 GCA_003134515.1 Acidimicrobiaceae bacterium
GGCGTGAAGACCGCCGAGGCGACCGTAATGGCGATCACCGCGTAGCGCCAACCGCGCAGGAGTTGCGAAGGGGTCACGATATTCGCGAGTTCGAGGGCCACCAACACGACCGGAAAGAGAAACGTCAGGCCGAAGATGAACATCATCAACAAGAAAAGTGTCAGGTACTGATTGGGGTTGTACTCGGTGATCAATGTGGAACCACCGATGGCCCTAAGGAAGTGGATGGCGTGACCAAAGCTGAAGTAGGCCACCACGATGCCCGATGCAAAGAACAGCAGCGATGACGAGACGAAGAGCACCACGTAGCGGCGTTCCCTTGCCCTTAATCCGGGCGTCACGAATCGCCAGACCTGCCAGAGGATGATGGGTGACGAGATGAGAAAGCCGCCAAAGAACGCAATCTTCACCCGCAGGGTCAGACCGTCCAGTGGGTTGGTCACGAGGAACTTGCAGTGATTAGGGATAGCCGCGCAGTAGGGGTTTTGAAGGATCTTGAGGAGATTCGGATAGAAGAGAAAAGACAAAACGCCAAAGATCACGATTGACACCGCGACAAGGAGGAAACGGCGGCGAAGCTCGCCCAAATGTTCGGCGAGCGTCATACCACTCTCGGCGCGGCGAAATTTTGACATGGTCCCTTAGTTCAGTGAGGGATCGGGCGGCGCATGGTCCTCGCTGCGCGAAGACGGTGTCGTAGTGGGCTGTCGCGTTGTCGCCAAGGGCGCGGCGGGCTGGGCCGGTTCCTCTGGCGGTGTCGCGATTTCCGCGGCGGCGGACTCCTTGGCGTCGACGCGGTCGGCGAGTTGGTTCAAGAGATTGACGGGGCTTCGCGCGATGCGCGCGATGTCCCCCGTGCTCGGCAGATTGGGAATCGCCTCACGAACCTCGGTTTCCACGCGCTCTTGGAGGTTCTTGATCGCGCGCCAACTCGCGCCCAACTTGTGGGCCACGTCGGGCAGCTTGTCCGGGCCCATCAACAGCATGACCACGGCGGCAATTACCATCAGTTTTATGGGGCTCAAACTGAACACGCCCCCATTGTAGGGCGCGTCACCTCAAACTATTAGAGCACGCCGACGCGCGAAAGCGGCCAGATTCTCACGAAGGCCTTGCCGATGATGTCCGAGCGCGGCAGGGTGCCCCAACTGCGACTGTCGCACGAGTCGGAGTGGTTGTCGCCCATCATGAAGTAGTGATTGGCGCCTACCGTGATGTTGCCGATGGCGGGGCCGAGCGGCTCGGTGTGGGTCCATGCTTCTTTGAACGGCTTCCCATTGACATAAATGGTGTTGCCTTTCGACGTGAGTTTGTCCCCCGGCACGCCGATGACGCGCTTGACGAGGTCCGCGACCTTGGCGCCACAGTTCTCGGCGGGCGGCGCCTTAAAGACCAAGATGTCCCCTCGGTTGATCGTCCCAAAGTCAACGCTCAACTTGTCCACGATCAGCCGATCTCCGATTTGCAGCGTGGGTTCCATCGAAGCTGACGGAATATAGAACGTCTGGAATCCGTACGTTCGAATTAAGAAAGAGACCGCGACGGCAATGATGACGATGGCGGCCCATTCGCCGGTTACCCGAGCCCGCGAACGCTTCCTCGGAGCTCTTGGCAGGGGTGTCTGATCGGGTGGGTCGGCGAGTCCCGAAGTCGTGGAGTTCTCTTCAGACACGTAGTAAGGCTAGTCGCCTCAACCGTGACGTTCGAGAGAAGCCAGGAGCTTCTGGAATCGTTCGTCAGTGCTCTTAAAGGGATCCTTCAACAGTACGGTGCGTTGCATTTCGTCATTCAATTTTAGGTGCACCCAGTCCACGGTGTAGTCACGACGCCACTGTTTCGCGGCTTGGATGAACGTGCCGCGCATGTGCGCGCGTGTCGTCGCGGGAGGCGTCGACGACGCCGTCTCGATCTGTTGCTCGGTCACCATATGTTGAAAGTGTCCCCGGGCGGCGCGTCGATAGAAAAGCCCTCGTTCGAAGTTCGTGTCGTGATAGAGCAGGTCGATCAGGGCGATTTTCGGATCACTCAGCTCCACGCCGCTGCGCTCACGCTCACGGTCGATGATCTGGAGTTTGGCGATCCAATCGACGCGGTCCGCCAGGCCCATCGGGTCACTGCGGTACTGCTCGATGACTTCACGCCAAAGCTTCACCGCATGAACTTGGTCAGCGGGCAGATGGTGGGCGTCCACGAATTGCTCGGCCCGCTCGCAGAGGTCCTCTTGGATTTCCAACGCCGTCAAGTCACGGCCGTTCGTGAGTTTGACGGGCTCCTTGCTCCAAAGGTCGTAGGAGATGTCGCGCAGTGCGTTGATCGGCGAGGCCATCGAGTAGTCGCGCAGCATGGTGTTCTTGTCCTCGATCATCGCAAGGATGACTGACGCGGTGCCCACCTTGAGGTACGTCGCGAACTCACTCATGTTCGAATCGCCGACGATCACGTGCAATCGTCGGTACTTCTCAGGATCGGCGTGGGGCTCATCTCGGGTGTTGATGATCGGCCGGCTCCGTGTCGTGGCGGAGGAAATCGCCTCCCAGATGTGCTCGGCGCGCTGACTCATCGAGTAGGCGGTGCCCTTGGCGTTCGTCACTACCTTGCCGGCGCCCGTGAAGATTTGCCGGCTGATCAAGAAGGGGATGAAGACGTTTTCGAGTCGGCTGAGGTCCTCAATACGCTCGATGCAGTAATTCTCGTGACAGCCGTAGGAGTTACCTGTCGAATCAGTGTTGTTTTTGAACAAGAAAATGTCGCCGCGAATCCCTTCGTCGCTGAGTTGGGACTGCGCGTAGCCGACAAGCTCGCGCAAGATCGACTCACCGGCTTTGTCCTGGGCTACCAGATCTTCGAGCGTGTCGCATTCCGCGGTGGCGTATTCGGGGTGGCTGCCCACGTCGAGATAGAGACGACTGCCGTTTTCCAGAAAGACGTTCGAGGATCGGCCCCAGGCCACGACCTTGCGAAAGAGGAACCGAGAGACCTCGTCGGGGCTCAGCCGACGTTGACCGCGCAACGAGAAGGTGATCCCGTACTCGGTCTCTACGCCGTAGATTCTCCGTAACATGACGTGGCTTGGACTGACCTCAGCCCAAGAGCTCACTTACTTCATCGTCGCTGAGTCGCAAAAAGGTCCGACGGTGGCCGCGGTCCTCGAGAATTCCCACTTCGAGCTCCGCGGCGGTGATCGTACGCTCCGGACCGCTCAGTGCGTTGGTGGCATTGCGCAGGGTGACGTCGAGTGGCTGCACGGTCTCTTCGGCGGTGGCGAATCGAGTTTTGATGGTCTCGGAGTCTCCGCCCAGGACGGCGAATCGTGGCTCGTCCGAGATGGTTCCCTCGTAGGCCACCTTGTAGAGTTTGGTCGGGCGAAGTTTGTTGCCCAACTGCGCGACCAGGATCTCGACTTCCAGGGGTTTTTGGCCCTCGGTAAACATGTCGCCCAAATGTTGGGCGTAGTAGTTGGCCAGGGCTCGGGCGTCGACGTCCTCACGCGAATACGTAAATCCGGTGCTGTCGGCCCAGCGGATGCCCGCCTCGCGCAGTCGGTCGAACTCGTTGTACTTTCCCGCACCGGCAAAGGCGATGCGGTCGTAGATCTCCGAGACCTTGTTGAGCGACGCCGAAGGATTCTCGGCGACCAAGATCACGCCCTTGTCGTAGACGGCCGCGACAATTGATCGCCCACGCGCAATTCCCTTCTGAGCAAATTCGGCACGATCTTTTATCAGCTGTTCGGGTGCGACGTAGAAGTAGTTGCTCATCGAAGGGCTCCGCCCGCGACGCCGCCGCTCTCGGTGCGACGTTGATTGATGACCCGGAATCGCTCCCCCACCTCATCAACGGAGAGCTCTTGAAACCCTTTTTCGTCGAGGGTGACCATCATGGGAAAGATGTTTCGAACAAAGTCCGGACCGCCAGTGCTCGGATCGTTGTCCCCGGCCTCGTAAAGCGCCAGCGCACCGAGCTCGAGGGCCGCCTCACGGTCGAGGTCGGATCGAAAGCCCAGCCGTAAGGTTCCCTCAGCGAACGGGGAACCCGAACCGATTGTTGCGAAGTCAAAGCGCTCGTAACACCCCCCGGCGCCGTCGTACTCGAAGATTCGCCCCACCAAGTTGCTCTCGTCCCACCCAGCAAGGAGCGGCACCACAATGAGTGGCGACGAGAGGTTGTTGCGCTGAATGATGGGCGAGAGATAGTTGGCTTTTCCCTCCAGGCTCAACGCCGAACCGGTCATTTTCTCGTAGTGCTCGAAGGAGAGCTGGGTGATCTTGAGCAACTCAATGGCGCGCGCCGCGCTGCCCGAGATGGCGAGCGCGGTGAAGTGATCGGCCGGCTCGATCTTTCGCACGTCGCGGCTCGCGATGTAGAAACCCGTCGCCTGGCGATCGCCCACCATGACGACCCCGCCCTGATATCGCACGGCGATGACGGTGGTGGCGTGGGTCGTGTCGTTCGCCGTTGCGTGAGGCACCCAGGTGAGACCCATGGTTTCCGCGAAGTGCCAGAACGAGGGGCCCGGATCGCCGTGGGCGCTATAGAGCGGCAGCCCCACGTCTACTCGCCGCCTTTTTGCACGTAGTTACGTACAAACTCCTCTGCGTTCTCTTCGAGCACCTCGTCGATCTCATCTAGTAGGTCGTCGAGATCGGCCTTCAGTTGGTCGCCCTTGGTCGCGTCGACCGAGACCTCGCTCGAGGAGGTCTTGGCGCGCTCGGAGCGCTGCTTTTGGATTCGCTCTCGTTCACTCATACGTTTGTTCTACCTGTCTAGTCCGTCAAGAAGTTCACTTGCCGTCGCACTCGTTTCTAGCAACTCCGAGGTCAGTGCATGGGTACCCCTCAAGGGATCGATCATGGGCACGCGTTGCAGGGGTCCCTCCCCGAGGTCAAAGACCACCGAATCCCAGTTCGCGGCAACGATCTGTTCAGGGAAACGGGCCACGCACTGGCCTCGAAAGTAGGCCCGAGTGGTGCGCGGTGGGTTGTGAACGGCTTCACGAACGTCCTCGTCGCTATTTAGCGTGCGCAGTCCGACACGCTGCGCGAGTGAGTGCGTGGGGCGAAGGTCGTGGTACTGCAGGTCTATTGCGCGTAACTTCGCACTCGCGTCCGTCAGAGAATAACGACGCTGGTAGCCCTCCACGACACGCCACTTCGCCACCCAGTCGACACGGTCGGCCACGGCGTCACGGTCGTCGCGTACGCCGTCGAGCATCTCGCGCCACTGNNTCGTCTTGGAAGTCCCACGCGCTCCTTGAGCGATCGTCCTCGCAGAGCACGGACTCACGAAGGGTCAAGTCCCGCGCGAACGCACGCACTGTGTGAACCGGCGACTTCGGCATCGCGGGAAAGTTCTCCGGTCCGAATTCTTCGAGGGACGCGAGCAAAAGGGCGGTGGATCCGAGCTTTACAAATGTCGCTGTTTGGCTCATGTTGGCGTCGCCAATAATCACGTGAAGGCGTCGGAATCGCTCGGCATCGCTGTGGGGTTCATCGCGGGTATTGATAATGGGCCGTTTCAGGGTGGTCTCTAATCCCACGACCTCCTCGAAAAACTCGGCTCGCTGCGAGAGCTGAAAGGCCGGACGGTAGTCCAAAGCCCCTTCGGTCTCGGCGCCGACTTTGCCAGCACCGACGACCACTTGACGAGAGACGAAGTGGGGCACCATGGCTCGAATCAGGTGTGCGAACTCGACGTCGCGGCGTACGAGATAGTTCTCGTGCGTACCGTACGAGTTGCCCTTGCCGTCCGAATTGTTCTTGTAGAGCGTGATGGCTTGGCTCGCCTCGAGTGATTCGTTCGCTATTCCAAGGGCCCGGCGCATAATCTCCTCGCCCGCGACGTCGTAGAGCGTGACCTCGCGCGGGGTACGGCACTCGGGCGAAGAGTACTCAGGGTGGGCGTGGTCGACGTAGA
>PLBM01000104.1 GCA_003134515.1 Acidimicrobiaceae bacterium
GGATGGGGATTGCACCGCTCGCCCGAGACCGCGTTGATGGCTTCGACCTGGTCCGAGCCCATCTCGTACAGTCGCTGGTTCGCCAGCGCGACGATCTCGTTTTCTCGTACGCCGGGTTTCAGTGCTTCGAAGATGTCTTGGTAGACACCGTCGACCATCGCGGCCGCCTGGGAGAGAAGCATCAACTCGTCTTGGCTCTTGATCTGACGCGCGTCGAGCATCAACTGCTGCGCGTCGCGGATCTCCACTCCGGCCTTTTGGATCTCGAACAGGAACGGCAGTTCGACGAGGTCGATGCCAACCGGCTGGTCGCGCAGTCCGTGGTCGTTCAAGATTCCGACGAGCTCTTTGACCGCCGATTCGAACAGTCCGGCTTGGGGCGCGATGGCGCCGCGCAGGCCGAGCATTCCGGCCCGGCAGTTCTCGGGGTCGAGCCACGGAGCGAAGAGCTGGTGATGGCGCGCCGCGGAACCGAAGTCCCAGACCATCGGCTCACCGCCGCGCGTCAAGAGGCAGTAGCGCGACATCTTGTCGCCGAGCGCCCCGCCTACCCAGGTCTGCGACACGTAGCGGATGTTGTAAAAATCAAACAAGAGAATCGCGCCGAACTCGCTCGCCTCCAGGGCTTCACGCGCTCGAGCGAGGCGATACCGACGCAGACGATCGAAATCCACCCGGGTCTCAAAGTCCACTCCATTGTGACCGGGAGTATTGATGATGGGTCCGAATCCCTCTCTCATTATTTCAACCCCAGTCCGTCGTCCACGACCAGATTTTCTGGTTCCATAACCAGTCCGGCGCTACGAGCCTCTTCGAGGAGCAGCACCGAAAAGTCCTCGTCCCGGTAGCCCGCACCAATGGCACTCACCACGAGTTCCGTGCAGAGCGCCGAAATCGGCATGGGCACGCTCAATTTCTTGGCTTCGGCCATCCCGAGGTCGAAGTCCTTACGTAAGAGCACCGGGGTGAAGGTTGGGGTGAAGTCGAGATTCACGAACGCCGGCGTCTTATAGCGCGAGAACGTCGAACCCATTACTGAATTATTGAGGAATTCGAGCAACGAACTGCGCTTTATGCCACCGCGCTCGGCCAACACCGTGATCTCGGCCATGGCCTGGGTCACGATACCGAGAAACATGTTGTGGCAGATCTTGACCAGACGCGCGCCTTCCTCGTCGCCCACGTACGAAACCCCGTGACCCAACTGCTCAAAGAGCGGACGCACGATCTCGAAGGCTTCGCGCTTACCCGACACCGCGAACGTCAATTGGCCCGAGGCCACGACCTTAGGATTGCCGCTCACTGGCGCGGCGAGGAACTCGGCGCCCCGGGCGACGCAGGCGCTTCTCACGTGCGCCGACGTCTCCGTTGACACCGTCGAGCAGTCCACGACGACCTTGGGCACCACGGATTCATCACTCAGCACGCCGTTCTCGCCGCTCGTCACCTCGACGAGTTGGGCGTCCGCCGAAACCATGATGAACACGACGTCACAATTGGCCAGTTCCCGGGGGCTGTCGACGACCTTGGCCCCAAGCTCTCCGAGGGCTTCGGCCTTGGACCGGGTACGATTCGTCACGCTCACGTCGCTTCCGGCGACAATGAGCCGTTTGACCATTGCCGTTCCCATGCGACCACAGCCGATCCACCCAACGCGCAGTTGCTGGCTCATCAGTCGTTTCTCCTTCATCGCCCGACCTAGGACGCCTTGGGCTTCTCGAGAAGTGCGCCACCAAGGAACAACACACCAATCTCTGGATTGTTCAGGACTTCCGATCCCGTTCCCGAGAGCCGTACCTGACCATTCTCCAGCACGACGCCATGATGACTCATCTTGAGCGCCTGACGAGCATTTTGCTCGACCAACAACACCGTTCGACCCATGGCGTTCATCATCTTCACGGTATCGAACATCACACGCAGTGTCTTGGGATCCAGACCCATCGAGGGTTCGTCCAGTACCACCAGTTCAGGCTCAAGCATGAGACAACGTGCGAACTCGACCAAGCGCTGCTGGCCACTCGAAAGGCTGCCAGCCTTATCCTTCGCGCGCTCGGCCACGATCGGGAACATCTCTCGCACCGAGTCCATTCGCCGGGCGATCACCGAGCGGTCCCGAACGATAAACGCGCCGAGCTCGACGTTCTCCTCGACGCTCATCTCGCCAAAGAGACTGTGGTTCTGGGGCACCTGGACGATGCCCAACTTCAGTATCGCGCGCGGCGTCAGGCCCACCAGGGGCGTCCCCTTGAAATAAATCTGTCCGAGTCGTGGTTTCAAGAGCCCACTGATCACCTTGAGCAGAGTCGACTTACCCGAGCCGTTCGGTCCCACGATGCACGTCACGCCGCCTTCTTTCACGGTGAAGTCGACGCCCTTTAAGACATCACCCCCGCCGTACCCAGCGACGACGCCCTCAATTCCCAGGAATGGCGTCGACTCAGTCACGAAGCCTCTTCGGCTTCGTCAACTTCACTACCGCCGAGGTACGCGTCCAGGACGAGGGGGTTGCTCCGAACTTCGGCGGGTGTGCCGGTGACTAGATCAGCGCCCTGGTGCATAACCGTCACGTTGTCACAGAGATTCATGACGAACTCCATGTTGTGTTCCACGATCAAGAAGGTCTTGCCGCTCTTATTAAGGGCGCGAATCTTTTCGGCTATCCCATTAAGGAGCGTCAAATTGACACCACCGGCCGGCTCGTCCAACAAGATGACGTCAGGGTCGGCCACCAAGATGTAGGCCAGTTCCAAGAGTTTGCGCTGACCAAAGGAGAGCGATCCCGCGGACAGTGCGGCGAGGCGCGCGATGCCGACGAAGTCCAGCCACTCCATCGCGGCGGCCACCTCGGACTTCGACGACTTAGATCGCGTCAGTCCGCGCAGCCAACTTTCGTCACGCTGAGTCGCGACCAACATGTTTTCGAGCACGCTGAGGCGAGCGAAGATCCTCGTGATTTGAAACGTTCGACCAATTCCCAGCGCAAAGACCTTGTTCGAGGGCGCGCCCGTGATGTCCTGGTCGGCCAGAGTCACGCTGCCGCCGTCGGGCTTCACGTAGCCAGTGATCACGTTAAATAGGGTCGTCTTGCCCGAGCCATTCGGTCCAATAAGTCCGGCGATAGTGCCCTTTTCAACGTTCAAAGAACACGACGAGAGGGCCTGTAAGCCCCCGAAAGCCTTGCACACCCCTTGCACCTTCAGCAACGTCGTCACGACAAAGTGCTTCCACTCAATGCGGGATCCATGCTTGTCGAGTCGTCGTCACTCGCCAACGAGTGTCGCGTCCAAAGGTCGCGTACATAGACCACGACGCCTTGAGGCATGAACAAGACAATGAACAAGAAGAGCGCGCCGAAGAGCACCAGGTAGAGCGAACTGTTGGAGAATTGAAGCGTCAGGTACTGCTGCATCGATTCCAGGACGAGGGCCCCGAGTAGCGGGCCAACGAGGGTTCCCAGTCCGCCAAAGATCGCCATGAGCGCGATGGAGATGTCAAACAGCGGGTCGAAAACGAACTGTGGATAGATCTGACCTTCGAAGACGGCGTAGAGTGCCCCGCACATACCAATCGCGAAGGCCGACAGTACGAAGCCCGTGAGCTTGACGGCGAACACTTTGACCCCCAGACCCGATGCGCGATCTTCGTCGTCTCGGATAGCGAGGAGCTGCAGGCCGAACCTCGAACGGCGAACAGCGAAGGAGAGCAGCGTCGCGAAGATGACAATACCGAGCGCAATGTAGTAAAAGGGCGTGTTGAAATTCGTCACCAACCAAGGGATGAGGGGTAGCGATAATCCAGACGTGCCGCCGGTAAACGAAAAGTTGATAGCTGAAAGCTGGAAGACGAAAAAAATGGCGATCGTGATGACGACGAAGGTGTGCCGACGAACGCGCAGCGCGATGAGACCAAAGGGTAGGGCCACGATCATCGCCACTAGCCCACCCACGGGCACCAGCCAGAACTGATCTCCACTGCCGGGCACGTGTAAGTGATTCGACAGCAGCGTCATGGTGTAGGCACCAGTACCGTAGAACACGGCGGCGCCCAGGTTGATGTAACCCGAATAACCAGAGAACATGTTCCACGACGCGGCACAACCCATGAAGATCAGGGTGAAGACGCCGATCGTCGTGTAGGTCGGATTCTTTTCAACCAGAGGAAAGACTACGAAGGCGGCGAGCAGGGGAAGCCACCACCCGTATTTGAGTCGTGACACTAGGCGACTCTCACCGAGCGCTGACCGAAGAGACCTTGTGGTCGAAGCGACAAGACGATGACCAAAATGACGAAGAACGACAGGTTCGACCAGGTCGGACCCCACACCACGGACACCAGGTCTTCGATGGTGATCATCATGATGCCCGCGACGAGTGCGCCCCCAAGGCTTCCCATCCCGCCCAACACGATGATGACGAGCAAACGCGAGATGAGGTCGTAACTCGAGTTCGCGTTAAAGGCGTTCGTCGCGCCGTAAATCATGCCGCCCGCGGCCGTGACCGCGACGCCAAGACCAAAACAGATGGTCGACACGCGACGAACGTTGATGCCCACCAGCGCCGCCGCCGTCTGGTCGGCCAACGACGCTCTTACGCTCGCGCCAAAGCGTGTCCGATAGAGCATGACGTACAGAGCTCCCAAGAGAACGACCGCCAGGGCGAATCCCAAGAGATAGATGTAGGGAAGCCAGATGCCAAAGACGCGCACCGATCGAACAACGTACCAAGCGTGCAACTCAACGTAATTGGCGGAAAAGACAATGTTGAGCAGGCCCTCGATCACCAGTGCAATTGCGTAGGTGACCAGGATTGACATGACGACTCTCTCGGGGCCCTTGATGCGACTCAAGAAAATGCGTTCCACCACGATCCCCACCACAAAGAGGGTGGGGATCGTGATGGCCAGTCCAACAAAGAGGTCGATACCCAAATGCACCGAGAGGGCGTAACTCAAATAGGCACCGAGGATCACCAATATCCCCTGGGCCACGTTGATGATGTTCATGACTCCAAAAATCAGCGTGAGCCCCGTCGCCATCAAGGCGTAGACCGAACCGGTCAGTACGCCATCGATGATCGAATGCAGTACCGCGGTGCCATTCAATGTTTATGCCTTCCACGCAGGCTTTGGATAGAGGATCTTCGTAGCGCCGGGGTCCGTGGTTGGATTCACTTCAACGAACTTCGTCCCCTGCCACTGGAAGGTGAAGGCCGTTGGCTGGTTATTCTCTCCGAGCGAATTGAACTTCACCGCACCAAGAACGCTGGGAATCGTGACGCCCGAGTGTAGGTACGTGATGATCGAGGCGTTATTGAATCCACCCGTTGCCTTTACCGCTGCAGTTATCACTTGACCCACGGCGTACGCCTCAGCGACGTCAGCGTTGACGCCCGATGCAGTCCCGCCGTACTTCTTGATGTACTCGTTCACCATCTTCACACTCTCGGCATTCTTCGAACCGCCGAACCACGCGTTAGGCACCATCACGCCGTTCGCGAACGTAGGACCTACGGCCTTTAGGAACGTCGTGCCTTGGTCGGGTCCGGCCGTGGCGATGAAGGCCTTGGGGTTGTAGTGCGCTTGCTCGAACGCCTGCATGAAGGAGGACACTGTAGGAACGTCCACCGATCCAAGCACGACGACCTGGGCGTTGGCTGCCGCCACCGCGTCCGCAATGGGCGTGTAGTCAGTCACTTCAGCGGCAAAGACCTTGTTGTACACCGTCTTGACGCCCGCTGCCTTGATGATCTTCGCGGCGACAGGAATCTGGGGCTCGGTGAATGGGTCGTTCGACGTCACGTAGGCAATGGTCTTGGGTCGCTGA
>PLBM01000012.1:0-1820 GCA_003134515.1 Acidimicrobiaceae bacterium
TTCTGCAAGCAGTACAACGCGGCCACCGAGTCGATGCGCGGCACCGTCATACCCGTGGAGATCTCGATCTACGAGGACCGCACGTTCACTTTCATCTTAAAAACGACGCCGACGCCGGTGCTGTTGCGCCAGGCCGCCGGGGTCGCCAAGGGCGCGCGGCTCGCGGGCCGAGAGATAGTCGCCACGGTCACGATGGACCAAGTCGAAGAGATCGCCAAGACCAAGCTGAAGGACCTGAACACTGATGATCTCGAGATGGCCAAGCTCCAAGTCGCCGGCACGGCGCGCTCCATGGGCATCACGGTCGCGGGCTAGGAGAAGAGTATGAAGCACGGCAAGAACTACAACAACGCGCTCGCCCAGGTCGACCGCGAAGGGTTGCTCACGATCGTCGAGGCGTTGGACAAGGTGAAGACCATCTCCACCGCGAAGTTCGACGAGACCGTCGAACTGGCGATTCGCCTCGGGGTCGATCCGCGCAAGGCCGAGCAGATCGTGCGCGGCACGATCTCACTGCCCGCGGGAACCGGAAAAACGAACCGAGTGGCGGTCTTTGCCACCGGTGAGGCCGCCCAAGCCGCGCGTGACGCGGGGGCCGACGAAGTCGGGGCCGAAGACCTCGTCGCGAAGGTGGCGGGAGGCTTTCTCGACTTTGACGTGGCGATCGCGACTCCTGAACTGATGGGCCAAGTAGGTGGACTCGGTCGCGTACTCGGACCTCGCGGTCTGATGCCTAACCCCAAGACCGGCACCGTCACTACTGACGTCGCCAAAGCCGTGACGGAGTTCAAGGGTGGACGCGTGGAGTACCGCACCGACAAGATTGGCAACGTGCAGCTTCGCGTGGGCAAGGTCAGTTTCTCGCGCGACGACCTGGTACGAAACGTGCAGGCCGTCATCGACGAGATCGTTCGCGTCAAGCCCGCGAGCGCCAAGGGCCGCTACCTCACGAGTATCACGGTCTCGTCGACGATGGGACCGGGCGTGAAGATCGACCCCGCTCGCGTACACGGCGACGACGAGGTGTTGGCCCCGGCCTAGTGGTCGTATTGACGCCACCCCTGGGTCGTCACTACGCTTGATACCTCGCACGAGGTTCGTGCCACAGATTTAGAAAGAACGCCGAAGACATCCGGTGCACGAGAGTGCGTAATGGACGAAGGTCCGCCTGACGAGGAGTTCGAGTTTCCTGGTGGAGCTCGTTCGCTTGGATGTCCGAGGCCCGTTATCGGGCGGCATCCGGTGAAGGAGACACGATGAACAAGGTTCGCACCGCCAAGGTCGCTACCGTCGACGAGCTCAAGTCCAAGGTCGACGCCTCCTCCACGGCCGTCGTCACCGAGTACCGCGGCATGACTGTCGCCGAGATCTCGACCCTGCGCCGCCAACTTCGCACCCTCGACGCCGACTTCAAGGTCTTTAAGAACACTCTCGTTCGTCGCGCCATCGCCGGCACGTCAGTGGAGCTCTTGAGCGAGTTCCTCGAAGGTCCCACTGCGATTGCCTTTGTTAACGGCGACGTGTCCGCCGTCGCGAAGGCCCTACGCGACTTCGCCAAAGCCACCCCGACGTTGGTCGTCAAGGGTGGCGTACTGAACGGCAAGGCCCTTACGGGCCGGGACCTCGCGGCGCTCGCCGATCTTCCCTCGCGTGACGCGCTCCTCGCGAGTCTGCTCGGACTCTTGTCATCTCCGCTCACCACGCTGGCCGGTCTCTTGAAGGCCATCCCGCAAAACTTCGCCTACGGCCTCTCAGTCCTGATCGACAGCAAGGGTGGCGTGATCGTCGCTCCGGCGCCGGTCGAGATCGAAGAGACCGCC
>PLBM01000012.1:1836-2938 GCA_003134515.1 Acidimicrobiaceae bacterium
TAACCGACAACGAAGTAAGAAGAGAAAGGAAACACCATGGCTGCAACCTTGACCAAGGCGCAGATTCTTAGCGGCATTGCGGATCTCTCCGTTATCGAACTGAGCGAACTGCTCAAAGAGTTCGAGGAGAAGTTCGGCGTGACGGCCGCGGCCCCGGTGGCCGTTGCCGCGGCTCCCGCCGCCGGCGGCGCTGACGACGCCGACTCCGCGACCGAAGAGAAGAGCGACTTCGACGTCATTTTGGTTAGTGGCGGCGACAAGAAGATTCAGGTCATCAAAGAAGTGCGATCGCTGACCAGCCTCGGACTCAAAGAGGCCAAGGACCTCGTGGACGGCGCACCCAAGCCCGTGCTCGAAAAGGTCTCCAAGGCCGATGCCGAGAAGGCCAAAACTGCCCTCGAGGCCGCCGGCGCGACGGTAGAAGTCGAGTAGTTTCAAGGATTTTGAAGGATCCCGGCCGGGGAACCGGCCGGGATCATCATCTTCAGTTCGAAATGACTTGACCTGGGCCGCGAACGTGCCTAGGGTGAGCGCAACCGTTTTGAGCGGCCGCGTTTCTCCTTTGGGGAGCGCCAGTTGCGCATTCTCTGGCGGAACCACTAGAGTTGGTAGACCGTGTTCCTGCCCTCGACTTCGTCATCTCTTGACGCCGTTTTGTGCTTGGACCGGCCACGTAGCAGTAGCCACCCACTCACACGGAGGATAGACCGTTGACGTCTCGGTCCACTAGCCCGGAGCGCTTTAACTTCTCGGCGCTGGGTGAAGCACACCCCCTGCCCAACCTGCTCGAAATTCAACGCGACAGCTTCGACTTATTCATGAAGCAGGGACTGCGCGAGGCGTTCGAGGCGATCTCACCGATTACCGACTTCACCGGACGACTGTCGCTCGAACTCGAGTTCGACCCCGACGACCTGGACCTGAAGAGTCCCCCTAAGTTCACCGTCGAAGAGTGCCGTCAACGCGCCACCACGTACTCCCAACCCATCTTCGTGCGCGCTCGCTTCTTGAACTCCGAGACCGGCGAGATCAAAGAACAGACCGTCTTCATGGGCGACTTCCCGATCATGACCGAACAGGGAACGTTCATCATCAACGGCAC
>PLBM01000075.1:0-9913 GCA_003134515.1 Acidimicrobiaceae bacterium
CCAGCCTGCTACCCCCAGTGCCTGATGGCCAGCCGGCTCTTCTTCGTTACCGTGACCGTTCGCGCGCCCTGACGATGGACACGGTTGACTTCGAAGATGGCGATTCTCCGAGTTAGAAAATACCCGAGTTTCTAGTAGAACCCACGTCCAGGTCCCACCAGGCCTCAATCACCCCATACTCTCTGGACGTAGGTGCATACCCCTTCACGTGGCCTACGCAGCGTTGACTGTTGTCTCCGCGCCTACGTCTCCGTCGAATCGATCGTCTTCGCCCGACACCTCTTCGAGCGTGCGCCCCGACGGCTCGGGTAGAACGCTGGTTAACGAGAACCCCAAGATTGCGGCAATACCCGCAACCAAAAGCACCCCTCGAAGTCCGACGTGTGTTTCCAGCTGTGGGACGAGGAAAACGCCCACGAAAGCGCCGAGTTTTCCAATGCCGGCTGCGACGCCGTGACCGGTAGCTCGCATATTCACCGGGAACACCTCGGAGGGCATCACGAACGTCGTCGTGTTCGGCCCGAACTCAGTGAACAGGTAGCTGACACCAAAGATCGCAATGAAAGGCGCGACATTCAAAGTGAGCGCCGGAAATGCCCAGAGAACGAGGAAACAGACCGCCATTACCGCAAAGCCAATGAATTGCAAACGGCGGTGGCCAATCTTGTCCATCCTCCACACCGCCAGTAAGTAGCCGGGGACGGCAAAGACCACGAAGAGTGCCAGGGTCAACAGCAACTTCATCACGAGGCTGGCGTTGGGCGAGACCTCAGTCAAGATGCTCGGCAGAGACAGGGTGTTGCCGTAGTAGGCGTAGTCGAAGAGGAACCAAGAGCCCGCGGTGCCAAGCATCAAAACAATCATCCGGGGGTTGGAAATGAACTCGCGCAGTCCCATCAAACGGGTCTCGACTTTCACGGTTGACGAAGCGTCGACGGCTCCCCGGGCGAAGTGATGAAGGTCCTGGGCAGCCTTCTCGGACATGCCTTGGACGCGTGACTTAAACCGAGGCGACTCTGGCATCTTGGACCTGAAGTAAATCACGGCGGCCGCAGGAACGGCGCCGAGTCCGAGCATGATGCGCCACGTCAAGGAAGAACTCGTTCCCGACGAAAGGAGAATGAGCCCCACGAGTGGCCCGACGATGAGACCAACGGCTTGCATCGAAAATACGAGGCCGACGAGTCGGCCCCGATCTTTGCGATTCGAAAACTCGCTCATTATTACGGCCGACACCGGGTAATCGCCGCCAATGCCCAGTCCGAGAACGAAACGCGCCACGATCAAGAACATTAAATTTGGTGCGAAGGCTGAAGCGACGGCGCCCAGCACCATTATCCCCGCCACGGCGATGTACACCGTCTTGCGACCAAACACGTCGGCCAGTCGACCGAAGACAAACGCACCGACAAAGGCGCCCAAGATTGCGGCCCCCGTTACCCAGCTCGTCTGCGTTGTCGAAAGATTCCATTGAAGTTTGACAATTGCGGCCACCGTGCCGATTACGAAAAGGTCGTAGGCATCAGTGAAGAATCCCATCCCCGAGATCAACACCGCTCGGCGATGGAACCCGCTTAGGGGCGCCTCATCGAGCAACTGGTTCACGGTCTTGGCGCATCGCAGCGACTCGAGATCCGTTACGGAGCGCTGACTCAATGCGGGTAGTTCACTTGGCCCAGATACTGCGGGCGTTACTTGCACATCAGTCACGTCGCTCCAATTAAGTTCCATCGTTGGCACTTAAACATTGCCATTCAGATATGACCAATGGACCAATCGAAAGTTACGCCAGGGTGAACATTGTGCGAACTCTTGAGCAGTATTCAGCCCGTTTTTGACGTGAGGCGGAAAGTCGCCTAGACCTTTGAGCCACAACGAATGATGACGTGGCCATCAACCCCGTAAGGAGTCGAGGCGCCAGAGGAGCCAATGAAGCGAGACCGATACGACTTCGTCATCGTCGGAGGTGGTTCCGCCGGCAGCGCCCTGGCGAATCGATTGACGGCCGATGGTTCTACCCAGGTGTTGGTGTTAGAGGCGGGTCGGCTTGACTATCGCTGGGATGTCTTCATCCACATGCCAGCGGCCCTCACCATTCCCATCGGGAACCGGTTCTACGACTGGAAGTACGAGTCCGAACCCGAGCCGTACATGGGCGGGCGCAAGATCTATCACGCCCGAGGAAAGGTGCTCGGCGGCTCCTCGAGCATCAACGGGATGATCTTCCAGCGCGGGAACGCCCTCGACTACGAACGATGGGGCGCCGATCCCGGGATGGGCGAATGGGACTACGAGCACTGCCTGCCCTACTTCAAGCGTATGGAGAACTGCCTCGCCGGAGGTGACGAGTACCGCGGCACCGACGGTCCACTCATCCTCGAGCGCGGCCCCGTCACCAATCCCCTCTTCGGAGCGTTCTTTGGCGCGGTCCAAGAGGCCGGCTACGAACTCACCGAGGACGTGAACGGTTATCGACAAGAGGGTTTCGCCGCCTTTGACCGCACCCTCCACCGAGGACGGCGCCTCAGCGCCGCGAGGGCGTACCTGCACCCGGTCATGAACCGCGCGAACCTCGAAGTGAAGTGTCGAGCGTTCGTGACAAAGATTCTTTTTGAGGGGAAACGGGCCGTCGGCGTCGAAGTCTCCGAACACGGCAGTATCAAAAAGATCCACGCGGGCGAGGTGATCCTCTGTGGCGGGGCGTTCAACTCGCCCCACCTACTCCAACTCTCGGGCGTCGGAAACGCCGAGGAGCTCGCGGCGCTCGGCGTCGAGGTGGTTGAGAATCTGCCCGGCGTCGGAGAGAACCTCCAGGACCACCTCGAGGTCTACATCCAGCACTCGAGTACCCAACCGGTCTCGGTCGCGCCCGCCCTCAAGTGGCGCAATCGCCCCTGGGTCGGCGCGCAGTGGCTGTTCCTTCGAAAAGGCCCCGGCGCGACGAACCACTTCGAAGGTGGGGGCTTCGCGCGCAGCAACGAGGACGTCGCCTACCCCAACTTGATGTTTCACTTCCTGCCGATCGCGATTCGTTACGACGGGTCGGCGCCCGCGGGCGGCCACGGCTATCAGATACACATCGGACCGATGTACTCGAACTCGCGCGGTTCGGTGAAACTAACGTCGCTCGACCCTTCGGTGCACCCAGCCCTGCGCTTTAACTACATCTCCACCGACGAAGATCGCCGGGAGTGGGTTGAGGCGGTGCGCGTCGCTCGAGACATTCTGGGCCAGCCCTCCTTTGGTCCCTTTAGCGGCGGCGAGATCTCTCCTGGCGTGGCCATCTCAACCGATCAAGAGATTCTCGACTGGGTCCGGCGCGACGCGGAGACCGCCCTGCACCCTTCGTGCACCTGCAAGATGGGAACGGACGAGATGTCCGTGGTTGATCCGTCAACCTTGCGGGTGCACGGCCTCGAGGGACTCCGTGTCGTCGATGCCTCAGTCATGCCCTACGTCACCAACGCCAACATCTTCGCGCCGGTCATGATGGTCGCGGAAAAGGCCGCCGATCTCATTCTCGGCAACACGCCTCTGGCGCCGTCCACCGTCGACTTCTATCGTCACACCCGCGACTAAGACTCGGCTGATCGAATCATCGAGGAACTACGCGGGGCCGACGCGACCGGACTTTCGCGCCTTAATCGCTTCAACTAGCGCCGGGACGATCACGCTGACGTCACCGACGACCGCGTAGTCGGCGCGAGAGAGAAACGGTGCGTCTGGATCGGTGTTGATGGTCACCACGTGTTTCGCGCTCCGACATCCCGCCAAGTGCTGAGTGGCGCCGCTAATGCCACACGCCAAGTACAAATCCGGCGAGATTCGCGTACCCGTTTGACCGACTTGCTGAGCGTGGGGACGCCATCCGGCGCTCGTGACGGCCCTCGAGACGCCTACGGCCGCGCCCAACAGACCGGCCAACTCATCCAACGGTGCGAAGCCTTCCTCACTACCAACGCCGCGTCCGCCGCCAACCACGACGCGCGCGTCAGCGAGCGAGACGCCCCCTCCGCGACTTTTCCACTCCGCAACCTTCACGCTGAGGTCGGAATCGCTCGGCGAACTACGGTAGTCGCGCACCAGCGTCGCCATTGGTGCCAAAGCCGGCTCGGCCGAAACACCATCGAAGGCCACGGTCAGCAACGCCGGCACGCCTTCGAGCACGGCGTCTTCGATGAGACTGCCCCCCCAGCGCTGCCTGCTCAGGCCGACCGTCGTCGCGTTCAACCACGACGCGCGCTGACAGTTAGCCACCATGGGCATTCCCGACGTGGCGCCGACGTACGCCATGACCTCGTTGCCCCGGTCGGTTCCCGCGGCCACGACGGCCCGGGCTCCAAGAGATTCTGAGAGTCGCTCCAGCGCCCGAGCCCACGCGAGCGGCGCGTAGGCGTCGACGCCCTCGAGAACAATCTCGTACGCCTCGC
The DNA here is from genome assembly GCA_003134515.1 of Acidimicrobiaceae bacterium. Lineage (GTDB taxonomy): Bacteria > Actinomycetota > Acidimicrobiia > Acidimicrobiales > RAAP-2 > RAAP-2. Next base: position 4,431 of record PLBM01000075.1, read on the forward strand.
TCACTCCATAGGACTGCAACGATGCCAGCGTCGAAGCTGACACCGTGCCAAAGATCGCCGCCGCGAGCGCCGTGTCCGACGACTCACCTAGGGACCGAGCGAAACTGAGGGCGCGCAGCGAGGAGTCGATAACCCCGTCGTCGTCGTACTCCACGAGACAGAGCACGCCGCCACGCGATTCGAGCGATGCCTCGCTCAAGCCACGACTCCCCACTGCTCGAAAAGGTCCACCAACGCCGCCACGGCGTCAACACCAGTGCCGAGTATCTCGGCGCGCTCGCGCGGTTCACTCGGCACTCGGAGCCGCTCCAATGTCACAGGTCCTTGTTGCCACGCCACTTCGCTCGCTTCGATCGCCATCTTCTTCGCTCGCACGCGCCCGGGTAAGGAGGGATAGCGCGGCAGGTTGATTCCTTCTTTTACCGAGATGACGCACGGCAACCCGAGTTCATAGAGTTCGTCGCCACCGCGGAACTCACGTTTTGCTTCCACGGCCCCGTCACCCACAACGAGATTCTTGACGCCATTCACGCAGGACCGACCGAGCGCGTGAGCGACGCGAACACTCACCTGGTAGTCGCCGGTGTCGGCGGCGTCGTTGCCAAAGAGGATGAGGTCGTAGGGACCATCCTCTGTTTCGTGGAGGCGGATGGAATCGACAATGGCCCCGGCGGTGGCGATCGGATCCCACTCTCTGCCATCGGTGACGAGATGCACCAGCTGGTTGGCGCCAATTGAAGCCGCGTCACGTAGTTGATCAGCCGCTTCGGGCGGTCCGAGCGTCAGCACGGTCACGACTCCTCCGTGCTCTTCGACGATCCTTACGGCCTCTTCGACCGCGCACTCCTCGTGCGGACTGATCGTGAAGCCCAGTTGGCGCACGTCGACGTCTTTTTCGTCGACGGTGAGCACGATGCGAGCGCCCACCATCGCGACGCGCTTCACGCTCACGAGAACCCTCACACTTAACTTCTCACTCGAACGTTGTCGGAGTCGAACAAGGGGGTCGACCCGACGACCTCGACGGTGACCGGATAGGTCTCGCCGAGGTACTCCACCAATAGGTGCGTGCCGACGTGGGCGTTGGCACTCGGTAGATAGGAGAGCAGTATGTGTTTGCCGAGGGAGGGTCCAGATCCCGCGCTGGTCACGTAGGACGGTCGTCCCCGTTCATCCACGAGTCGCTCCCCCTCGAGGCTCACGATCGGTTCGCCGCCGAGCATGTAGCGCGCCACCCCGCTCTTGGAGCGGTGATCGTCGACGGTCAGCGTGCAGAGCTGCGCGACCGGAGCTTGATCTCGTTGGGCGAGGTACGCCTCGCGCCCGATGAATTCGACCTTCTTCACCGTTGGCCTGGCCATGCCGGCTTCGACGAGGTTAAAGTCGGCCGTCAACTCATTGCCGAGGGCCCGGTAGACCTTTTCTAGTCGTCCGGTCGTGGCGTAGACGCCGATACCCACGGGCACCAGACTGTCCACTTGACCGGCCTCGAAGAGTGTGATCCAGGCCTTGGCGCCCTCTTCGATCGGTACGTAGATCTCCCAGCCCAACTCTCCGATATAGGAGATGCGTGACGCGAGGACTTTTATGCCACCGAGTTCAATCACCCGACACGTCGCGAAGGGAAAACCATCGTGCGAAACATCGTCCGTGGTGCAGCGTTGGAGAACGTCTCTCGCCATCGGTCCCCAAAGTCCGAACGTCGCCCACGAGGAGGTGAGATCGGTCAGTTGCGCTGATCCGTCGGACGGCAGGTGATCGACGAACCATTTTTTTTCCGTCATGCCGGTACTCGCGCCCGTCACCACGCGAAACCAATTCTGGCCGAGGCGCATGATCGTCAAGTCGGACTTGAAGCCGCCACGTTCGTCGAGCAAGGAGGTGTAGATAACCCGGCCTATCGCCACGTCCATCTGCGCGACGCAGATCCCTTGCAGGACGGACAAGGCGCTCGGTCCCGTGACGTCGAGGACCGCGAACGCCGACAGATCGACCAGTCCACAGCTCTCTCGCATCGCCAGGTGCTCGGCGTTGATGATGGGCGACCACCAGCGCGACTCCCACTCCGCTTCCCTATTCATCACCCGATCACCGTATTTCTTGACGAGGTGCTCGTTGCTCTCGTACCAATAGGGCCGCTCCCAGCCCATGGTCTCGAAGAAGACCGCGCCGAGATCACTCGCGCGTCCATAGACCGGGCTCAGTCGCGTTGGGCGCAGGGACTCCCACTGCTCGGCCGGGTGCACAATGCCGTACATCTTGTTAAAACCCTCGCGGGCCCTCGCCGTGACGTGCGCTCTGGTGCGCTGGTGATCATAGAAACGTGCGACATCCGCCTCGTGCAGGTCTATCTCCGGCGCTTGCCCGTTCATCCACTCCGCCACCGCTCTGGCGATGCCCGGGCCCTCTTTGATCCAACTCGCCGCCACCGACCAGAGGCCCTTCACCTCGGGCGTCTCGCCGAGCACCGGGTTTCCGTCGGGCGTCATTGAAATGAGTCCGTTGATGGCGTAACGAACGCCGACTTTCTCGTCGCCCAAGAGTTCGGGCATGAGTTCGAGGGCGTCTTGGAGTTGGGGATCGAAGTCGTTCTGGGTAAAGGGCAGCTCCGTCGGTGAGAGAGCGGATTCTTCAAGTGAGGGAATCTCGTTGGGATCAACAATGATCGGCCGGTGCGCGTAGGAGCCGACCTCCATGTCCCCGCCGTGTTGGCGTTCGTACATGTTGGTGTCCATGTCGCGCACGATCGGGTACGTGATCTCGCCCACGGTGTCGGCGAACAGCGGGATCGGTCCGACGCTGATCATCTGGTGCACGATCGGCGTCAGGGGAATCGAGGCCCCGGCCATCTGGGCCACGCGGTCACTCCATACGCCACAACAAATGGCTACGACCTCGGTCTCGAGGTCACCGGTGCTGGTTCGAACGGCTCGCACGCGCTGGCCGTCCTCGGAGAGTTCGATGGCCAAGATCTCGGTGTTCGCGCGCACCTCTAACGCGCCCATCTCCTGGGCCCGTTCGCGCATGAGCGTTCCCGCGCGCAACGAGTCCACGACGCCCACCGTCGGAAAGTAGAGGCCCTCCAATATCACTGCCGGATCGAGGTAGGGCACTAACTTGGCGACACCTTCCGGGCTCAATAGTTCACAGGGCACGCCCCAGGCGGTCGCGGCCGACATCCGTCGACGCAGCTCCTGGCGCCGCGCGTCACTGCGCGCCACTTCAATGCCCCCGCTCTCGATGAAGACGCCGAGTTCCTTGTACTGCGCGGTGCTGTCGGCGGTGAGTTCGGTCATCATCTTGGAGTAGTCGACGGGAAAGATGAAGTTCGAGGCGTGACCGGTCGACCCGCCAGGATTGGGCATCGGGCCCTTGTCGATGAGCACGAGGTCGCGCCAGCCGAGTAGAGCCAGGTGGTACGCCAGGCTGTTGCCAACAATTCCCGCGCCGATGATGACAGCTCTGGCTTGAGCGTTCGATTCGCTCACGTCAGTCGCCTAACTCGGCGCGTCGGCGAATGACGTACTCCTCCAACTCAGCGCGAATCGCATCGTCCAACACCGGCGCTTCGTACTCTTCGAGCGTCTTTCGATAGATGTCGCCCGCCCGGGAGGCCGCGTCTTGGGACCCTTCACGGGCCCAGCGTTCGAAGTTCTTCGAGGACGAGAGCATCGGGCGATAGAAGCAGTCGCGAAAACGGGTCATGGTGTGCTCGGCGCCGAGAAAGTGCCCGCCGTGGCCGACTTCTAAGTGCGCGTCAAAGGCCAACGCCGCTTCGTCGATCTCTAAAGGCGTGAACTCGACGCGCAGCATCCGCAAGAGCTCAATGTCAATGATGAACTTCTCGTAACAACTCACGAGTCCGCTCTCCAGCCAGCCAGCGGAGTGCATGACCATGTTCGTGCCAGCTAAGAAAGTCGGCATCATGGTCATCAATGCCTCGTAAGCGGCCTGCGCGTCAGGCATCTGACTCGAGGTCAGTCCTCCGCCGGTTCGAAACGGCAATCCGAAGTGTCGGGCAAGTTGACCCGTGCAGAGCAGTCCGATCGCGGACTCGGGTGTGCCGAAGCATGGCGAGCCGGACTGCATGTCGATATTGGAGAGGAACGAACCAAAGATGACCGGACAGCCCGGGCGAATGAGCTGAGAGAGCGCAATGCCCGAGAGCGCCTCGGCCAACTGCTGGACGAGGGCCGACGGGATCGTCACCGGGGACATCGCACCCATGAGCAGAAATGGTGTCAGCACGACTGGCTGGTTGGCGCGGCTGTACTCGAACTGCGCGTCGAGCATGCGATCGTCCCAGCGCAATGGCGAGTTGCAGTTGATCAACGAGATCGTGGCCGGCGTCTTTTCGATGGTGTCACGTCCGCCAAAGAGGATCTCGGTCATCTTGATCGTGTCCAGAGCATTCGGGCCCGAGACCACGTTGCCCATGTAGAACTTGTCAGTCAGGGTCTGTAGGGCGAAAATCATGTCGAGGTGTCGTGAGTCGAGCGGCGTGTCGTCGGGTTCACAGATGATTCCGCCGGCCGAATCGAGTTCGGGGAAGCTCTGGGCCAACATCGAGAATTTTCTGAAGTCCTCCATGGTGGCGCCGCGGCGCACGGCCCCATCTCTCACGAACGGCGGTCCGTAGACGCCACTGAAGATCATGTGATCGCCCCCGACGTGCACGTTGTTCGCAGGATTGCGCGCCTGGACGTCGAACTCTCGTGGCGCCTTCGCGACCTGCTCCATCACAAAATCGGGATCGAGCCAAACCGTCTGACCTTCGACTCGCTGGCCCGCCTTTTGAAACAGTTCCGTCGCTTCGGGCTTGACGAACTGCACGCCGATCTCAGAAACGATGCGCCGCCACCCGCGGTCGAGGACCTCGACCGCGTCGGGTGAGAGAAGTTCGTACCGGGCCATCTTGTTGACGAACATCGAAACCTCATTTCACGCGAACTGGCCGCTCGCGCCACGTTACCTATCGGTGCACGATTCACATTGTAGAACTCCGTACTGTACTATGGAACCAGTGGAAGCGAGCGACATCACCAAACCTTCGGGAGCGCAATCGATCGACCGCGCCGCCGACCTGGTGCGCCAGGTGGTCACCGCTCCGCGCTCGGTGACCTTTAGTGAGTTGGCCGAATCCTCGGGTCTCGCGAAGAGCACGACGTCGCGGATCTTGAGTGCGTTGGAGCGAAACGGGCTCTTACGTCGAGACACCAACGGGGGCTTTTTACCCGGCGAAGCGTTCGTGCGCTACGCCTTGCGCGGGAACGCCGAGAGCGACCTGGTCGGCGTCGCCTATCCCTACCTCGAGCGACTGGGCGAGCTTTGCCGTGAGACCATCAATCTCGGCGTCATCCGCCACGGCATGGTGGCCCAGATCGCCCAAGTCGACAGTCACTACGTGCTGGGTGGCACGAACTGGCTCGGTCGTTCCGAGCCGCTGCACGCAACGGCCCTCGGCAAGGCGTTACTCGCCTTCG
>PLBM01000075.1:10071-10362 GCA_003134515.1 Acidimicrobiaceae bacterium
GGTGCGGCGTGAACCAAGAGGAATTGTTGAAGGAAATGTACGAATCGACGCTCATGGGTAACGCCCCGGCGGTATTGGAACTGACCAACGCCGGTCTCGCGATGGGCCTCAGTCCCGAGACATTGCTCTTCNNACGCGTTTCGAGCGTGGCGACTTCTTCGTACCCGAGATGCTCATCGCCGGACGGGCGATGGCCGGCGCGCTGGAGGTACTTCGCCCACTCATGATCGAGACCGGCGTCGAACCGGTAGGCACGTTCGTCATGGGTACCGTCAAGGGCGACGTGCACGA
>PLBM01000024.1 GCA_003134515.1 Acidimicrobiaceae bacterium
CATCGCGGCAATCAGTACATGCTTCCCGTGGGCCTGTTTGCGGTGTGTATTTATGGCGGCTACTTTGGCGCGGGCTCGGGCATCATGGTCCTCGCGCTACTGCTCCTCACGGTCGACCAGGAGTTTGCGCGGGCCAACGCACTGAAGAACATGATCCTCGGCGTGGAGACCGTGGCGGTGGCGGTGGGATACCTGCTCTTCGGTCCCGTTCACGTTGAGGCGGCGTTGTTACTCGGTGTCGGATTATTGGTCGGCAGTTTCTTTGGACCCTCAGTGGCGAGACGCGTACCGGGCAACGTGATGCGCGTGTTCGCGGCGTCGTTGGGACTGGGACTGGCCGCGTGGTTGTGGGTCGCCCATGGTTAGAAGTCCTCGCGTGGCTCGTTGGGCGATTTACGTGCCGTTCTTGTGTTCCCTTAGAATGGGGTCGAGCAGCGAAAGAACTTTCGAGGTGTGGTGCGGTTCTAGGAGAAGCGAAAAGTGATGCGTTACGCCGACATGGACGTGGCCAATAGCCCGTTGGATCTGATTGGCCATACGCCCATGGTCCGCTTGGCCCGGATCGGCCGCGACCTGAAGTGCGACCTCGTCGCAAAATTGGAGACGACGAATCCCGGTGGCAGCTCCAAGGACCGGCCCGCGCTCACGATGGTGGAGGCGGCCGAGCGTGACGGCCTCTTGGGTCCGGGCTCGACGATCATCGAACCAACGAGCGGCAACACCGGCGTCGGGCTGGCGATCGTGGCCGCCCAGCGGGGCTATAAGTGCATCTTCGTGATGAGCGACAAGATGGCGCCCGAGAAGATCGACGTCCTTCGCGCCTACGGCGCCGAGGTGGTCGTCTGTCCGACGGCGGTCGCCCCTGAGCACCCCGATTCGTACTACTCCACGGCCGAGCGACTTACCAAAGAGACGCCCAACTCCTTTCGACCCGACCAGTACTCCAATCCCAACAATCCGCGCGCGCACTACGAGGCCACCGGTCCAGAGATATGGGAGCAGACCAAGGGGCACGTCACGCACTTCGTCGCCGGCGCCGGCACCGGCGGCACGATCAGTGGCGTGGGGAAGTTCCTCAAGGAACAGAATTCGAAGATCCGGGTCATCGCCGCCGACCCCCAGGGATCGGTGTTCTCGGGCGGCGCCGGACGACCGTACCTCACCGAAGGGGTCGGCGAAGACTTCTGGCCCGAGAACTATGACAAGTCCCTCGTCGACGAGGTCATCGCCGTCAGTGACGCCGGCGCCTTCGCCATGGCGCGAGAGGTCACCCAGCGCGAGGGCATCTTGATCGGCGGCTCCGGCGGCACGGCCGTCGCGGCAGCCCTACGTGTGGCGAGCACGTTGCCCGAAGAGGCGGTCGTCGTCGTGCTCATTCCCGATTCGGGGCGCGGGTACCTCTCCAAGATCTTCAACGACACCTGGATGACCGACTTTGGATTCTTGCGGCCCCATAAGGAGAACGACGCGGGCGACGTACTCGCGGCGAAGATCTCGCGCCAGGCCGACACGCTGGCTGACTTGGTCCTCGTGACCGAGGACGTACTCGTGCGTGATGCCATCTCGTTGATGCGGGAAAAAGACGTCTCACAGCTTCTGGTGACGGTGACGGCCGAGTTGCCTTTGGCGGCGAAGGAGGTCTCGGGATCCTTGAGTGAGCTCGGGCTCTTGGAAGCGACGACGCGCGACGCTTCGGTGTTGGATCTTCGAGTGAAGGAGGTCGCCGACGCGTCACTGCCCATGGTGGGCGTGGGGATGAGTGTCACCGAGTTGACCCGGCGCCTGAGCACGTCGGCCGGGGTGTTGGTGCTTGACGGGGGCCACCCGGTCGGAGTGCTTACGAGAAGCGATCTACTGGGATTCTTGGAACAAAGGAGTGATCGGTGAAGGGATTCAATACTCGAGCTATTCACGTAGGGTCAGAGCCCGATCCCGTCACCGGGGCCGTGAACCCGCCGGTCTATCTCACCTCGACGTACGCCCAAGACGGTGTGGGCGTGCCACGATTCTCGGATTACTCGAGGGTGGATAACCCGACGAGGGCGGCTCTCGAGACGTGCTTGGCCGACCTCGAAGAGGCGCGACACGGCGTGGCCTTCGCGTCGGGCTTGGCCGGTGAGGACGCACTACTACGGACGCTCTCGCCGGGCGATCACGTCATATTGGGTAACGACGCGTACGGCGGGACGTTCCGCTTGCTGACGCGCGTCTTTGGTGAGTGGGGCGTGGGCGTCGCCTGCGTCGACCTCAGCGATTCATCCGCCGTCGAGGCGGCCTTCACTAAGACCACGAAGATGCTGTGGGTGGAAACGCCGAGTAATCCCCTCTTGAACGTGGTCCCTATCGCCACGTTGAGCACGCTGGCCCACGAGCACGACGCCCTGATGGTCGTCGATAACACGTTCGCCACGCCGTACCTGCAACGTCCGCTCACCCTGGGCGCCGACGTGGTGGTGCACTCCACCACTAAGTACGTCGGCGGCCACTCCGACGTACTCGGGGGATTCGTCGCTACCAACGACGACGAACTCGCGATTAAATTGAAGTTTCACCAGTACGCCATTGGTGCCGTGCCCGGTCCCTTCGACTGTTACTTGTTACTTAGAGGACTCAAGACACTCGGCGTACGAATGGAACGTCACTGTTCGAACGCGCGCGCCGTCGCGGCCTTCTTGGTGGGCCACGCCTTGGCGGAGAAGGTGTACTACCCGGGACTGGCGGACCACCCCGGCCACGAAGTGGCCAAGCAGCAGATGAGCGACTTTGGCGGCATGGTCAGCTTCACCGTCAAGGGGGGCGTCGACGTGGCAAGGAAAGTGTGCGAATCGACGTTGCTCTTCACGCTGGCGGAGTCATTGGGCGGCGTCGAGAGTCTGATCGAGATGCCCTCGATCATGACTCACGCCTCAACCGCCGGCTCCACGTTGGAACCGCCCGTCAACCTGGTGCGCCTGAGTGTCGGCATCGAGGACATCGACGATCTGCTCGCTGATCTGGCCCAGGCGCTGTCGCTCTAGACCCGGCCGCGAAGTTGGAGGTCCGTCTCGGGCTCGTAAGTACGTCGCCGTGAGAGATGAAGAGCGAAAGATAGATTGCCCAGGTGAGCAATTGCTTCCTCTTGATTCTTACCGGCCCACCGGGCGCTGGAAAGACCACCGTGGGTCGTCGAATCGCCGCAGAATTCACTCCGTCGATCGTCGTCGAATCGGACTGGTTCTGGGCTTCAATTGTGAATGGTGCGATTCCGCCTTGGGAGATCGAATCCCACGCGCAGAATCGCGCGATGCTCCGAGCGGCCCTCGCGTCGGCCGCGCGACTCGCCCGCGCGGGCTACGCGACGGTACTAGAGGGAATCTTCGGACCTTGGAACTTCGATTTGGTGCACGAAGAACTCGCCGACGTTGAAGCACCTATCTCCTACGTGGTCTTGCGGCCCTCGGTGGAGGAGTGCCTTACTCGATCAGTCGAGAGACTGAAGGAACCTCGTCACGCCGGCGCGTTGACCGAAGAGGAACCCATTCGTCTGCTGTACTCGCAGTTTGAACACCTCGACGCTTATGAGAAGTACGTGCTCGACAGTTCCGGACGTAGCGTTGAAGAGACGGTACGGGTGATCGCTGAGAGCATGAGTGGCGCCGCAACCTTCGCCATCACGCCGTGACAGGAGAATACGTGGTGTCGAATGACGTTGCCCCTTCTGCCGTGCCCCAACGGATCGTGGTGCAAGGAGCTTCGGGCAGTGGCAAGACAACGTTAGCGAAGGCGTTGGCGCGCTCACTGGGCGTGCCCTACCTCGAACTCGACGCGATATATCACCGAGAAGAATGGACACCGCTCGACGTCGGAACGTTTCGCGACCAGGTTTTGACGTTCGCGGCGCAATCGCGATGGGTCAGTGACGGGAACTATCGCGCGGTGCGCGATTTACTTTGGGGCCGAGCCGACCTGATCGTCATTATCGACCTGCCCCGGCGCCAGGTAATCGCTCGTCTTCTTCGACGAACCATTCGACGGGGCCTGTGGCGTGAAGAACTCTGGAACGGCAATCGAGAGTCGCTTCGTAATCTGATCTCGCGTAATCCCGAACGTAACGTTGTGTTGTGGTCGTGGAACACCCATCCGCGATATCGCGAGATTGTCCCCAATGAGGCCCGTGCCGAAGCGTCGCACGCCGAAGTGAAGGTCCTTCGCGGTACGAGAGAAGTCGAGGCCTTTCGCCGACGACTTGGCCCGTAGCGACTCGCTAACGTGGACGTCGAGCGGCTCCGTTCCCGGTAGCGCCAACATCGAGAGGTGGTCCGAGTGCCAAAAGTGAGTGCCGGTTCGCTCTCGGTGTCAATCGACGGTTACGGCGCGGGACCATTTCAGGACGAGGACAATCCCTTGGGCGTAGGCGGCAAACGCCTGCACGAGTGGATCTTCGCGACCAAATCCGGCCGTCGGATGATTGGTCAGGACGGAGGCGTCGAAGGAGTCGACGATGGCTTCTTCAAATCGAGGAGTAACGACGTCGGCGCGACCATCATGGGTCGCAACATGTTCGGACCAGTGCGCGGCCCTTGGGAAGAGTCCCTCTGGCGAGGTTGGTGGGGAGAGGACCCGCCCTTTCACCATCCCGTCTTTGTTCTCACGCACTACGAGCGCCCGGATCTGGCGATGGGCGACACTACCTTTCACTTCGTCACCGACGGGTTCGAGTCCGCGCTGTTACGGGCCCGAAACGCCGCTCGCGACCAAAAGGTTCACGTGAGTGGGGGCGTCGCCACTGTTCGCCAGTTCTTGGAGGCCCAGCTCATCGAAGAATTGCAACTCGCCGTCGTGCCGATACGCCTGGGCGCGGGAGAACGACTCATCGAGGCGGTCGGCCAGTGGCCCCAGGGCTATGAGTGCCGCGCCGTCGTGTCCGGCGAAGGCGCCACTCACTATCGGCTGGTTCGCTCCGGGTCTTCTACGCCGTAGGGGCCAGCGCGAATTGAAGAGTTCAGGTTGAGTCACGGACGAGGTCGGTTTTCGCTCGCGGCGTAGCCTTTTCTCATGTCTCCAATCGCGAAGGTGCTTCGCACTGATGAGTCAAATTTCTCCGATCTCGTCGCGTTGCGATACCAGTGGCGAACCGTGGAACTCGGAGAAGTGGGATTGAGTCCACCTGAGTTTGAGGCGAGATTTCGTGAGTGGTACGTCGATCACCGCGAGTCGCACCTCGGGTACTTGGCCAGTGTCGGCGACGTGAAAGTCGGCGGCGCGTGGCTCGTGATCGTCGATCGCGTGCCCGGCCCGGGAAGTTTCGTTCGCCGCGCGGGGATGGTTCAAAGTGTCTACGTGCTGCCCGAGCACCGAAACCGTGGTGTTGGATCCGATCTGATGGACACGCTCAGTAGCGAGGCTCGATCGATGGGGCTGGACTACTTGATCGTTCATCCCTCCATTGAGTCCTTCCCCTTCTATCGACGTTTAGGGTTCGCGGCCGCCGACAAGGCGCTCGAACTTCGTTTCGAATTGACGTAGTCGTACCGCGCGCGGTTTGCTCCGACGAATGGGCCTACACGCTCTTGTCTTCGATCTCCCACGCGTGGTCAACGACGTGCCAGGCGCACCTTCGTATCGCGTAGGCGACGGGCCACTTGGCGTTTGATCCTCCGGCCTTGAGCGTGGTGACGACGACGTCGCGCTGTTCGTCCCACGGCGTGCGGGGCGCGACGCGAAAGCCCACCCGTGAGCAGTAAGCGCGTTCCGCTTCGCGAACATGATCGACGATGGCGTCTCGATCACGGCCACCACCGCGAGGCCCTTTTCTCATTGTTGACGGCGCGTTCGCCACGACGGCGTCGAAGTAGTTCCAGCAGTCCTTTAGCACGCCGATCTGTCGATTCAGTTCACGTGGCGTCGGGGACACCTTGTCCCACGGACCTCTGGCGTCCGGCGCGCCAAAGTCCGTCGTGCCGTTCCCCTTCACGGTGCCGATGACGTCGAGGGCGCCGGGTCGAAATGCGCCCGTCACGATCTGGGCGTATCGCTCGCGATAGTGCTCGAGGGCTTCGAGGGCCAGATCGGAGGTCTTAGCGCGGCGACACCATCCGGGCCAGTCCAGGGAGACGGCGAAGACCAAGTTCTTGCCTTCTTCTAAATACACGCAGGACGGCGCCACGAAACACCCCTTTTCTAAAAGGTAGTCCTCGCCCCGTGTGTCGATCAGAAGGTTCTGAGGTCCTCGGCCAACCTCGTGGCGTTGCTGAGAGCTCGCTGGCCGACGCTGAGATAACTCGGTCGGTCGTGCAGACCGAGCGACGCCATCATCACACCAAAGAAGACGGCCCAGCCGATCGTTCGTTGAAGCATCGCGTCGTCGTCCAGGTGGTACTCGCGAAGAAACTCAGCTACTGCGTCGTAGGGCAGCGACATAAGTCCACCCGCGAGATCAGTCGCCGGATCACCCGCACAGAGGTCACCGAAGTCCACCACGCCGATCAGTTCGCCGTCGCGGTAGAGCGTATTGCCCGGATGGAAGTCGCCGTGGAGCCACTGGGCCGGTCGATCCCCGATCGGTACGTCACGACAGCTCAACCAGAGCGAGAACACCTTGTCGTGGTCGAGCTCGTGTCGCAGTTCGCCGAGACGCTCTTCGAAGGTCGACGATCGCCCGGCAAGGGTGACGCTGCGATAGGGATTACGGGGCGGGTCGCGGGGCGTTGACGTGCACTTCTCGAAGGAACGTCGCCAACGAGCGAGCCGATCGAGCGAGTATTTCGGGACCGACCTCGTCGCCCGGCACGCCGTCGATCCAGGTGGCAATTAACCAAGGCCAGGGGAAGCCCTCACCCGGCTTTCCCGGCAGCATGGGCAGGGGGGTGCGCAGCGACACGTGTCGGGCCACTTCGGGCAGCCAGCGCAGTTCGTTCTCGAGGGGCGTCACCGCCGCTGCACGACGCGGAAGACGAATCACAAGTTCCGGACCGAGGCGCCACAGCGAGTTATCAAAGCCCTCGGCCACCTCGGAATAGTCGAGGTCGTCGAAGTTGGGATACTGCGCGTGAAGGAGGGCCGCGACGAGGTTCGCGTCAATCTTCACTTCCGCCGCGGGCCAACTCATACAACGAGGTTACAAAGCCTTGTTGGCACGTAATTGCGACACCTAGCCCCAAGGGTCCGCGCCACACTCGACATATCGACAGGCCCTAGCGTGACTCCATGTCCATGTTGATCCACACGCTTGATGCCACGTGGTCACCCTTTGTTCTGGTCGCGGGACTACTACTCATCGGACACGTGGCGGCTGGCGAAGGCCTCTTTCAACTGATGGGATCGTGGTGCGCTCGAGTGGCGGGCGGCGGCGTGTCGCTTTTTTTAGTGACGATGGCGGCGGTGGCGATCGTGACCGCGGTACTCAATCTTGATACCTCGGTCGTCTTTATGACACCCGTGGCACTGCACGCCGCTCGAGCCAAAGGGGCGGACGAGACGGCTTTTCTCTACGGCACCATCTTTATGTCGAACTCGGCTTCGCTCCTGCTCCTCGGTTCGAATTTGACCAATCTTCTCGTCTTCTCGGGTCGTGGCGAACTGGGTTCGGTCTTCGCCGGACGGATGGTTCTTCCCTGGATCGCCTCGGTGGGCGTGACGATCGTCGTCGTGCTGGCCTGGCGATGGGGCGCGTTGCGTCGCGGTGCGCACCCCATCGCGACGACTCCCGTGTCGTTTACCTTTGGCCCCGGACTCTTCGCCGCGGTCTTCGCCGTCGTCGCCATGCTGGCCGTGTCGGCGCCGGCTCTTTGGGTCTTCGTGGCGGGCGTCGTGGCATTGGCGTACGAGGGTGTTGCGAAGAAACGGGTGTCGCTGCGCGGGGCGCTTTCGGTCATCAGTCCAGTGACACTGTCACTGTTGTTCGTGGTGGCGGCGGCGGTGGGGTGGTTCGCACGTTCATCGACCTTGACGGCGCATCTCTTGCGTCACGCCAACGTGGTCACGACCATGGCCGTATCGGGATTCACCTCGCTCGTCATCAACAACCTGCCCGCCG
>PLBM01000090.1 GCA_003134515.1 Acidimicrobiaceae bacterium
GAGGCGTGATAGCCCTTGGTGCGCAAGAAGCCATAGCCGTCGTCGCGCAGATCGAGTAGTCCCTCGATTTCGACGAGTTCCCCGGCGTAGGGCTGATCGGCGTTGGGCATCGCCTCGCCCCCAAAGCGCTCGCGGCCGCTACGGTTGCGCCGGTTGCGCCGGCTGCGGTTATTCGAGTCGTTCGAGAACTCGCGGGGTTGACGCTCGGTTCGAGGTTGACTGAACTGGCGAGCCGCGGAGCGCTCCGAGACGGGGATGGACTCGCCCGGCACGCTGACCGGGGGCGACGCCTTCTCGGGCTTGGCGTCGGCGACGAACTCACCGAGCAGGTCATCGAAGTCGTCGTCGGGCGTGGCGACGGTNNACTTTGGCGATCGTTTGGAGATCCTCGCGAGATTTGGACTCGAGATCTGAACGGTCTGGGGCGGGCTTGATAGCCATGAAAATTCCTTTCTCGCCGCCCGCAACGATGCCACAGGGCGGAGAAGAAAATCGGGAAAAGTCGTCTCGGAAGATATTCCTTACGCCGGCAACGCCGAACGGACGACAACTAACAGTGTAGCCTACCGCAGCGCCGACGCAAACATATTCGAGAGTTCGGTCAACAAAGCGTCGATCGACGCGTCCACGACCTCGGGCGCGGCGCTCATATCCACCGCCGTGTCGGGGTCCTTTAGACCGTTGCCCGTCAGCACGCACACCACGGTCGCGCCCTTGGGGACGCCAAACTTCAACAGTCCCGCCACCGACGCGGCCGACGCCGGTTCACAGAACACCGACTCATATCGCGCCACGTAGTGATAGGCGTCGATGATCTCTTCGTCGGTGACCGCACGAATGTCCCCCAATGACTCATGTATCACTTCTAGAGCCGGCACCCAACTCGCGGGATTGCCAATACGGATCGCGGTGGCGATCGTTTCGGGGTTCTCGACAGGATGACCTAGCACGATGGGCGCCGCGCCGGCCGCCTGGAAGCCCCACATCTTGGGCAACGTGGCGCAGCGCTTGGCGAAGTGGTACTGGGTAAAGCCCCGCCAGTACGCGGTGATGTTCCCCGCGTTGCCCACCGGGATCGACAAGATGTCGGGCGCTTTGCCCAACTCGTCCACGATTTCGAAGGCGCCCGTCTTTTGACCTTCGATCCGATCGGGGTTGATGGAGTTGACGATGGTGATCGGCAGGTGCTGGGTGAGCTCTCTCGCTAAGTTGAGCGCCTGGTCGAAGTTGCCTCGGATCTCGAGAACCTTCGCCCCATAAACAATGGCCTGAGCCAGTTTGCCGAGCGCGATCTTGCCCTGGGGCACGAGCACCACGCACCCCATATCGGCCTTGGCGGCGTAAGCCGCGGCCGCGGCCGAGGTATTGCCCGTCGAACCGCAAATGACGGTCCTCACCCCCTTGGCCTTGGCCCTGGTGATGGCCATCGTCATCCCGCGATCCTTGAACGAACCCGTGGGGTTCATCCCTTCACACTTGAGCCAGACGTCCGCTTCGAGGCGCTCGGAGAGCCGATCGGCGCGTAGCAACGGAGTGTTGCCTTCGCGGAGTGTGACGACCTCGCTCACGCCCTCGAGATTTAACCAGTCCGCGTATTCGTGAAGGATCCCCCGCCAGGCGCTCACGCACCACCTCGATCAATGACCCGAAGACACGCCCCCACCGAGTCGACCGACTTGAGCGCGGTCAACTCCTTGACCGTGGCGCTGACGTCACTGCTCCGTGCGGTGTGGGTGAGAAACGACAAACGTGCCTCGTCGCCATAGCCCGACTGCTCCATCGACTGAATCGAGACGTCGTGGCGGCCAAAGACGCCGGCCACTTCGCCCAACACGCCCGGTTGATCGATGACGTCGACACTGAGGTAATAGACGCTCGTAAGTTCGCCGACCTCGACGGCGAAGAGGGACTTGTCGCCGCTAAAGGGGGCGTCGTGACGGCCGCTGACACGGTTTCTGGCGGCGTCAAGGACGTCGCCGAGTACGGCCGTGGCCGTCGGTTCCCCGCCAGCGCCCGGGCCGAGCCACATCAGTGGACCGCTGCGCACGCCCTCCACGAAGACGGCGTTGGTCGCGCCCGCTACCGACGCCAATGGGTGTTCGACGGGCACCATCGCCGGGTGGGCCCGGCGCGAGACCCCTGACGGGCCCACTCTCTCGGCCACGCCGAGCAGCTTGATCACGTAGCCCGAACGACGGGCGAACTCGACGTCGACGCTGCGGATCCCCGTAATGCCCTCGCGCGAGATCTCTTCGCCGCACAGTGACGTGCCAAAGGCCAGCGACGAAAGGATCTGCACCTTGGCCGCGGCGTCGAATCCTTCGACGTCCGCGCGGGGATCGGCTTC
The DNA here is from genome assembly GCA_003134515.1 of Acidimicrobiaceae bacterium. GTDB lineage: Bacteria > Actinomycetota > Acidimicrobiia > Acidimicrobiales > RAAP-2 > RAAP-2. The sequence goes on from PLBM01000090.1 coordinate 2,348, forward strand.
GGCGTAGCCGAGGGCCTGCGCTTCGGCGAGCGCACTCTCGTAGTCGCTTCCTTCGTTGATCATCTTGGTCAGAATGAAGTTCGTCGTGCCGTTGACGATGCCCATCACGCGACTGATGCGCTCGCCGGCGAGCGAGATTCGCAGCGCCCGAAGAATGGGAATGGCGCCTCCGACGGACGCCTCGTAAAAGAGATCGGCGCCGTGCTCGTGGGCCAGTTGAGCGAGTTCGGTGCCACTCTCGGCCATCAGCGCTTTATTCGCCGTCACGACCGAGACGCCGCGGCGAAGAGCCGATTGTATGTAACCGCGCGCAGGCTCGATTCCGCCGACAACCTCCACCAGGACGTCGAGATCGTTGGCGATGAGCCCTTCGACATCGGTAGTGAGTAAATGCGTTTCTATCCCGGGACGGGGCTTGGTCAGGTCGCGCACTGCGACACCCACTAGCTCCAGGGGCGCCGTCGCCGCGTCCACCAACGCGTGGTGCCGTGTGGGATCGCACAGGAGTTGCACCAAGGCGCTGCCGACATTCCCCGCACCGATGACGCCGACTCGAACGACCGGTCTCTCCATCAAATAAGGCTAACCGACGCCTGACGCGAGCTGATCTTCAAACCTCGAGTCGCGCGAGGTCCTCGAGCGTCTCGCGTCGCAAAACTTCGCGTGCGTTGCCGTCGCGCACGAAGACCACCGCTGGACGCGGAACTCGGTTGTAGTTCGACGCCATTGAGTAGCCGTACGCGCCCGTGACGGGCGTCGCGACGAGATCACCCACGCCGGTGTCGGCGGGAAGATACGCCTCGTCGATCAAGACGTCGCCGCTTTCACAGTGTTTACCGACGAGACGAACGCTCTGTGCTCGAGCGGCGAGTGGCCGATCAACATCGAAGGCCTCGTAGCCCGATCCGTAGAGCACGGGCCGAGGGTTGTCACTCATGCCGCCGTCGACGGCCATGTAGGTGCGCTGAGCGACGCGCTTAATGACGCCGACGCGATAGAGCGTGATGCCCGCTTGGGCCACAATCGCCCGCCCCGGTTCGGCCAGAATCCGTACCTCGGCGCGAAGCCCGCTCTTTCGGGCCGCGGCGCGCGTCGCGTGCGCCCACTCGGTGATCGAAGGCGCTTTCTCACCGCTCACGTACGCGACGCCTAGTCCCCCGCCAACGCAGAGTTCGTCAAAGTCGTCGTCACGGGTGAAGTCCGAGAGAATGCTCATGGACTGACAGAACCCCTCGACCTCAAAGATCTGTGAACCGATGTGCGCGTGCACGCCGTGCAGGGTCACCCCCGTCAACTCGCGCAGCATCGAAATCGCGCGACGCGCGTCGCCACTGGCCACCGAGAAGCCGAACTTCGTGTCCTCTTGGCCCGTTCGAACGTACTCGTGCGTGTGCGCTTCGACGCCCGGCGTCACGCGCACCAGAGCGTTCACGGGCGTACCCGCGTTCACGAGCTCGCCCAGTCGTTCAATCTCGTCGAAGTTGTCCACCACTACGCGATGCACGCCTTCTTTGATGGCGCGCGCGATCTCTTCGTTGGACTTGTTGTTGCCGTGCATGATCACACGATCAGCAGGCACGCCCGAGCGCAACACGATATCTAGCTCACCCCCCGTCGCCACGTCGACGCACAACCCCTCATCGTGAGCCAGCCGGACCATCGCGCCGCAGAGGAAGGACTTCGACGCAAAGGCGACGCCGTCGTCAAAGGCGTCGGCCGTTTCGCGGCATCGCGCGCGCAACGTCGCTTCGTCGTAGACAAATAAGGGCGTGCCGTAGGTCTGGGCGAGCTCTCGCAGCTCGACCCCGCCCACGCTCACGCCATTCTCGCGAAGCGTCGCGGCGTCGGGAAAGAGCGACGCAGGAATCGGCTCGATACTCATACGTGCACTTTAGAAGTTGCGAGCGTTGCACCATGAGAAAACAAAATCCGGTCCAGTAGGCTGAACATGCCGCCCTCGTAGCTCAGCGGATAGAGCATTGGCCTCCGAAGCCATGTGCGCAGGTTCGACTCCTGCCGGGGGCNNCATCGAGCCGTAAGAAACCCCGTCCATACTGGCCAAATGGACATACAACCGAGCCAGCCCGAGCACCACCAATTCACCATCGTTGCCACTAGTCCGTCGGGTCAGGGTCGCGATCAGTCCCGGCCACGTGCGTCAATGAAGTCGCAAACCGTCGATCCGGCGTCGAGGGCAACGCGATCGGTGGACCAGTGAGGGGACGTTCGATTTTGATCTCAGCGGTACTGGTCGGTGGCGCTGTCGTGGGCGGGTCCGCTGCGCTGAAGGGCGGCGGCGCCTCGAGCACGGCCTCGGGACTGCCCACCACCACAAGCCTGGACTCAACCACGCAGATCCGCTCCCTAGCCACTGAGGCCCGACGCCTTGGCGGGCAGATCACTATTGCCCGCGCGAAACTCTCGACGCTGGAACAAACGGTGTTGGCAGAAGCCGCCCAGCGGAGCGCGGCGCGCCCTCCCAGTGTCGAAGCAGCGTCCACGGTATCGGCCGGCGCGGCTCCGACGGTCGCGAAGACGGCTCCGACTACCNNACAACGACGACCACCACAGCGCCGCCGACTCAGACCACCACCGGAGCGAGTTCCTCAAGCGGAGACGACAGCAGCAGTTCGAACGGAGGCAGTAATGACAACTAACCACGATTCACAGCCGAACCCCTCGGTGCTTCGACCAAGCGACGTAGTGCTGCCCGACGAGCTACTTAAGGCAAGTGACCGCATGGCCGCGAGCCGCGCGACGAGCGCCCGCGCGCTCCGACGGTCGCGAACACGTCGGCGCATCCTTCCCTCTGTGGTCGTCACTTCGATGGCCCTCATCGGCGCCGGACTGGCCAACGCCTTCGTTAGCTCTACTATCGTCCCGACATCAAGCGCGACGACGTCTAGCGTGTCGACCGTCGCCGCCAGTCAAAACGTGGCCAACACCCTCACACTGTCGCGACTTTCCGCAGTGATCGCTGCCGACCAACGAACACTTGCGGCGCTCGCCGCGTCGACCGCCTCCATAAGTGCCGCGGCGGCCTCCGCCGCCTTAGGGGGCGGGGCGGGGCAACTTACGACACCTGCGCCAGGATCAGGCAGCAGAACGGTAAGTGCTGCTGCGCCAATCACCGCTGCGCCAGTTGCGACCGCGCCAGTCGCTGTCGCACCCGCTCCAACGCAAGCCCCACCGACGCATACGACCACTGGTGCCTCAAGTGCTGGCTGAGCCCTTAGAAGGCGAGATAATCGCTACGGCCCGGGCGATGGCCACCGAGGTCACCATCAAGATCGCTACGCCAGGTGGCGCGCACGAGCACGACAACTCTGACGAAGCAGTTCGCACGGCCCTTGAGGTCTTTCACACTGTCGAAAAAGCGTGCACGCGCTTTGACCCCACGAGCCCGCTGATGCGCGCTAACGCCTCGCCCAGGAGCTGGCACAAGGTGCCCGCCGTTTTGTACGAGGCACTGAGGGAAGCGAGCAGTGCTCACCAGCGCACCAAAGGGCGCTTCGACCCGAGGGTTCTTGAGGAGCTCATCGCGCTTGGCTACGACCGCTCCCTCGCCTTCGCGAGCGGCGATATCGTCACGCCACAGCGAGCTATTCGGCGACCAGGTGGACAACGGCGCGGTCCGTGGCGTCCGCGGTTTCGCGGCGGTTCACTGGAGGTTTTACTCGGCGAGGCGGTCGACCTCGGCGGCATCGGGAAGGGACTCGCCGTACGTTGGTCCAGCCGAGCGTTGGCGTCGCGTATGGCGAACTACATGGTCGAAGCGGGAGGCGACTGCTACTGCGCGGGAGTAGCTTCTGACGGCGACGCGTGGCGCGTGGGCATCGAGGACCCTTTCCACGAAAACGAACCACTGGCAGTGCTCTCACTCCGCGACCGTGCCGCGACGACCTCATCGATCAGGCTTCGTCATTGGCGAGCGGGCGGCGAACTCGTCCATCACCTCATCGATCCGCGTACCGGGCGTCCGGGCGGAGAGGATCTCGTCGCGGTCACGGTGGTGGGTAAGGATCCGGCGGCCGCCGAGATCGACAGCAAATGTCTCTTTCTCGCCGGGCGCCAGATAGCGCGCACGGCCAGCCGGCAAGGTATCGCGGCCCTGTGGGTGGACGCCACCGGTGCGGTCGGCTCCAGCGAGAACATGAGTCGCTACGTGTTATGGCAACGCTCATGACTCGCTCGTCGTCTGATCACGTGCGCGGCGCCACGTCTTGGCTGGTCACCGCGCTCGCGGCACTCGTCATGCCGCTTGCGGCCGGATTCGGATTCGCTCAGCTCTTCGCTCCGACCCTGCACAGCCGGTACTTCCCCTGGATTACCGGACGCGCCCTGGGCATCGCGGCATTCATCTCACTCAGTGCGCTGGTCGCTCTGGGCATTTGGATGCGCCATCCGTGGCGCTTGCGCCGATCCTTCGGGCACAGCGAGACGCGCCTTCGACTCCACGCGGCGCTCGCCACCGCGACGCTCGCACTGGTCGCGGGCCACCTCGTTGCTCTCGCGACGGATCACTACGCCGGCGTCGGATGGAAGGGAGCATTTGTACCGGGCCTATCGCAGTATCGAACGTTCGCCGTGTCGCTCGGGGTCATCGCGTTGTTCTTCATGGTCCTTCTCACCGCGACCGCTCGCGCGGCGGGTCGGCGCGGAGCGCGGCACTGGAGTGCGATCCATCGCTTTGCGATTCTCACCTATATCCTCGTGTGGTTTCACGGAGTACTCGCGGGCGCCGATACGAGTGCCCTTCGTGGCCTTTACGTAGCCACCGCCGCCTTTATCGCGGGGCTTGCCCTCACTCGATACGGCGCCGCTCGGCCGACGACTCCTACGCCCGATGACGTCGACGTGGCCGCGGCGTTGGCCGCGGCACGCTCCGAGGTCTTCTCTCCGAACGATCGAGTTACGTCATGAGTGCCGTCGAAATCTCCGACGAGCCGGTCCTTCGAATCAAGGGCCTCTCGAAGGCCCCTCAAGAGACACCGCTGTTCGGCGTGGTGGGCTCGCCGGGAACGCGCCTCCTCGCGGGACCGGACCAATCGTTGGGCCGCGAGTCCCTGGCCAGCCACGTACGTCGCCTCGGCACCGTCGACTCGGTGCGCACCACCCCCCAAGCGCTTCGTGACACGGTGCGCGCGAGTGGGCTGATGGGTCGCGGCGGCGCGGGATTCCCCACCGCCACCAAATTCGACGTCGCCGCGGCCGCGTCCGGCACGCCGATCGTCGTGGTGAACGCGAGCGAAGGCGAGCCCGCAAGCGCCAAGGACCGAACGCTGCTCGAACTTCGACCACACCTCATTCTGGATGGAGCTGATTTCGCCGCGGCCGCCGTGGGCGCCAATGAGATTGTCATCTACTTCCACCGCTCACACCTACGCGCGAACGCTGCAATCGAGCAGGCACTGGGCGAACGGCGCGACGCAGGGATCGACACCACGCACGTCAGGTTGATCGACGCGCCTCCGCGCTACGTCGCGGGCGAAACAAGCGCGGTGGTCTCCTACCTCGGGGGCTATGGAGCGCTTCCGCGCCGTGGCGCGAAGCCCGCCGCGCAGGTCGGTATCGCCAATCGTCCCACCGTGGTCAACAACGCCGAGACCCTCGCGCACCTCGCGCTCGTCGCGCGTTTCGGGGCGGACTGGTTCTCACAGGTCGGCACACCCGAGGCGCCCGGTTCAACACTGATCACTCTCGCGGGAGCCGTTGCGATTCCCGGACAGGTCGTAGAGATCCTGGGTCCGGTGACCATCGGTCGAGTGCTCGAAAGCGTGGGCGGTCTCCACGCGGAGCCGCGAGCGATTCTGCTCGGGGGCTACGCGGGAACCTGGATCGCCGGCGAAACGGCGTGGCGCACGCCGCTCGAGCGCCACGGACTCAAGGAAATCGGTGTGTCGCTCGGTTGCGGACTGGTGGCGGTGCTGAACGATCGGATCTGCGGCCTCGCCGAAACTGCCCGCTTGCTTGCCTGGCTCGCGGGAGAGTCATCCGGACAATGCGGATCGTGCGTGTTCGGACTCCCGGTTCTCTCTGGTTTCGTTGACGACATCATCGCGGGCCGGTCGCGCCGCAGCGACGTTCGGCGTCTGCGCGAGCAGGCCGCTTTGGTGCGCGGACGCGGCGCGTGCGGGCATCCGACGGGCGTGGTTACTCTCCTCGAGAGCGCACTCGACACGTTTACTCCAGAGCTCGAACGCCATCTGCGCGGCGCGGTCTGCGACGCCCACGAAGACTTGGATCACTTCCCGCTGCCGCGCGACGCTGAGTTGAGACGATGAGGGGGGACTCCAACGCCGTGCGGATAACGGTGGACGGCTCGAAGTGCGACGGACACGGCATCTGCGCGCTCGTTATGCCCGAGCGCATTTCGCTCGACGCGTGGGGTTACGCCGACGTTGACGGCGATCCCATTGAGGACACGAGAACATTGGCTCGGGCCAAGCGCGCCGTTAGCGCGTGTCCGGTTCAAGCCCTCGCGCTGGTGGGACCGGTTGAGGTCGTGCTGCGTCTCGGGCGCGGCAGCGCACCACTCACCAAAGACCGCGCATGATGTGTTGGTGGCAACGGAACCGACTGGTCTTACGTGACCGACTCAGATGTAGGAGAATCGTGAGATGATCCGACCTCGTGCAGACGTGGCGGCGCGAAGCGTCGCGGACACGCGAGTTCGCCGATTCGGGGCGAGGTCGTCGCTTTCGCACTCGCGCTGGGGCCTGTGGCTCGGCTCGCTGATCGTCGCCGGCGGCGCCCTTTTCTTGGTCATGGTGGCGAGTTCGGGCGGCACCGCCGCGCAGATCCCAGCGGCAATCCAAGTCGGGGGCCAGGCGCATACGGTCACCTCGATTGTCTCAAAACCAAAGATCCCCGTGCCGACGGTCTCGACGCCGGGCACTCAGCCCATCACTTTGCCGACGACCCCAACCACGATTGCATTTTCGCACCACACGACCGTGATCAAACCCGTGTCAACCGTCACCGACCGAAAGGACACGGGCGGAGACGGCCCGTCGGTCGGAGGGGGCGACTTGGGCGATTCGCATTCGGGAACGACGACCACCACGACGACCACGACGACGACCACGACGACGACCACTGCACCTACCGCTTCGACGAGTGTTGTCGGCTAGCCCAAATCAATTGGGGCGTAGTGCGCTCGGGCGTGGCGACCGGGCCACGCCAGGCGAGACGGCACCGTGGCGAAGAACGCACCGAGACTCCGCTGGCGTTTCGCGCCTCACGCGATGTGCCTTCACGGCGTGTTGAAATCCCGACCACTGCTGCGCAGGGTCGGCAGCGCTGGACGCCTCGCGATCCTGAACTCCATCATCTTGGCGTTGGTACTCGGCGCGGTGGTGGCGGTTTTTATCCGCAATTTCACGTCAAGCTACCAGGCGGTGGCGGCCTCGAGCATCGGCGTCGAGCTACGCGAATTCCAGCAGCAAGCGCAGAAACAAAAGCCCGCCAACCTCGAAACGTTTGCCGCGAGCTTCCTAAGGAATCACGCTCTGGCACCCGGCGAAGTGGTGATAATCGACTTGACGAAGTTCACCCGGCTCGCCACGCCCGGCTCGGGACCCGTCCTCGCGAGTCCCCTGGTGCGCCCCTGGCTCACTACCCCGCCGAGCCGGAGCACCATAGTCTCGACGGTAATCGGCGGACACCCCACCGAGTTGGTCGGCGCACCGATCGTCGCCGGACAGGCGGTGGTCGGGACGTTCATCGCCACGAGCGACCTGAACGCCTTTGCGAAAGAGCGCTCTCGCGAGATCCTGCTCTCAATCGCTGAGGGAACGATTGCGTTGCTCGTGGGAATCATCAGTACCTTCGTACTGCTGCGTCGACTCTTGCGCAAGGTGGGGCGGATTACGACCGCCGCCGACGAGATTGGTAGCGGAACGCTGGATCAACGCCTCGGTGACCAGGGGAGCAACGACGAAGTCGGCGAACTCGCGCGGACGTTTGACGCGATGCTTGATCGGGTCCAAGCCGCGATGACGGCCCAACGTCGCCTGCTCTCGGACGTCTCACACCAGTTGCGAACACCGCTGACGGTCGTGCGGGGGCACCTCGAAGTCCTCGGGCGTGGCGGCGCCAACGACCCGCTCGAGGTGCGAGAGACGCTCGACCTGGTCATCGACGAAATCGATCACACCCAGGTCGTGGTCGAGCGACTACTCATGCTCGGACGCGCAATGGAGCCGGACTTCCTCGATACTCGGCCCGTGGAGGTGCACGCGATGCTCGACGAAGTGTATGAAGCGGTGCGCGTACTGGCCGATCGCCAGTTCCTCCTGCCCCAGGCACCCCGTGATCTGGTCGCCGTGGTCGACCCAGAAAAGATTCGTGGCGCGCTGATGAACCTCATGGACAACGCGGTGCGCGCCACCGTTCCGGGTGACGCGATTGCGCTGGTCGCCGAGGTCGATTACCTCGAGGACGTCATCAGGTTGAGCGTCGATGACTCGGGCCCGGGGATTCCCGAAGACCAACGGGTCGCGGTGTTACAACGCTTCAGTCGACCGGGCGCGCGCGACCACGACGGGTCCGGACTGGGCCTCGCGATTGTGAAGGCCGTGGCCGAGGGACATGGCGGTTGGATCACCATCGAGACCTCGGACCTCGGAGGAGCACGTGTGACTATGGTTCTGCCCAGGGCCCGGACACGGGCGACCGAGGACAGTTGAGCATGCGAATTCTGATCGTCGAAGACGACGCCGGCATTGTGTCATTCCTCGCCAAGGGGCTCAAGTCCGAGGGCTACGCTACCGCCGTCGCGCGCGACGGGGATCGGGCGATTCGCCTCCTACGCGCGAGTGACGAGAGTTTCGACCTCGTCTTGTTGGATCTCGGCCTGCCCGGCACCTCAGGCGAGGAGGTGCTGGCGGTGCTTCGCCAACGAGACGCGTCCCTGCCGGTCATTGTTCTAACTTCACGAACCGAGATCGCCAGCAAAGTACGCGGCCTCGAACTAGGAGCCAACGACTACGTCACCAAGCCCTTCTCCTTCGCCGAGCTCCTCGCGCGAATCCGCGCGGCGCTTCGTAGTTCGTCCCAGTCGGCTTCGACGGAGCTCGTAGTTGGCGATCTTCGCCTGGATCTGCTGACCAAAATCGCCTGGCGGGCCGGACGGCGCATCGACCTCGCACCGCGCGAATGGGCGCTACTGGAACTCTTCATGCGCCACCCCACGCACTTGCTCTCACGCGCTCGGATCCTGAACGAAGTGTGGGAGTACGGATTTGACCCGGGCAACAACGTGGTCGACGTGTACGTCAGCTACCTAAGGAAAAAACTCAACATCGCCGGTCTCGACCCACTAATCCAAACCGTGCGTGGCGCGGGCTACCGCCTCATCGCGCCGTAGGGATCGGCTCCGATCGGGGGCACCGCTAAAGGCTCGGACGGGTTCGCCAGGACGCCACCTGACCACCTCTTTGGTGCAAAGAGCGGGTGGCAACGCGGCGCCTCGAGCGCGGACGGTGCGACATTCAGTTGTTGATCCGGGGGCTAATAACACCAAATCCCGACCGAATTAGCGGGCGCGACGCCGCTGAAATGGCTGGTGGCCCCGGAACGTGGGCGCTAGGTCTCATCATCGATAATCCCTTATGAGAAGCAATTTCTGACCTGTCCGTCATCGCCTTTGGCGCTTCGGCGCCGTCTGTAGTAACCAGGCAGGGGAACATTCTGGGGTGATGTCGGGCCGGGGGAAACCAGCATGAGGCACTCAATGTGCGAATAGTTACGGGTTGGCGGCCGCGGGGCCGCCGCCATCAACCTTTTCTATGGTCACGTCCGGAGGTCGGGTCGGCCGACGTGACCACCAGTCACGCCCTAGGACGGCGGCGCCTCTCAAGGTTAGGGCGGCCCTGGGCGGCCGCTTTGGCCGTGTGCGCCCTTGCGACCACCGGCACCCTCGCACCAGTTAGTTCGGCCTCAGGCGCCACCCCCGTTTCGATCTTGTGCAGCGGGTACACGGCCTGCGGCCAAGGGGCCTTCTCCACCCACGGGTACCCGTCCCACGCCTGGACGTCCTATTGGCAGATGTACGCGGGCGACAACTGCACGAACTACGTCGCCTACGCCGAGTCCACTTTCGGGGTCCCGACGCCGTCTTACAGCCTCGGCAACGCGGACGAGTGGGTCGCATCGGCTGCCGCGCACGGCGTGTTGGTCAACCACACCCCGACCGTCGGCGCCGTCGCCGTTTGGGGATGGAACATGGGGGGTTCGGGGCACGTGGCCATCGTCGAAGCGGTCGGGCCGAACGTCAGCTACATCGACGTCTCCCAGCAGCACATGATCGTTGCCGACGGTTTCGACTGGGTCCGGATCCACCAAGACGCCGCCAAGAACCAGTGGCAGGATTGGCCCAGCGCTTTCATCCACTTCACCCTCGGACCCGTCGCGCTAACCCAGAATCACGTGATGAGCCGCGTCACCGCCCGGTTCCGAGCTCGGTCCGCCAAGGCGAGTGTGCGCTTAGGCGCTATTCGCGGGTCGTGAGATAGATAGAACTTCAAGAGAAACGGCCGTCTGATCAGATCCGCGCACTCATCTCGAGATCGGTCTGGACCGCATCTAAATGGGCCGTCTTCGCCTGGTAGGCGCCTCGGCGACGTCACGGACTTTCTCTTTCGACGCCGTTTGCATATCGGTCGCACCTCAGGGAGGATATGTTGTGAGATTCGCGACCATCAGAACGGCGCAGGGCCTTCGCCTTCACGTCAAGGGAAGTAGCGGCTACGTCGATCTAGGCACCGCCACCGGTGACGCCTCGCTGATCAGTATCAACGGTTTCCTCGCCGGAGGAGTCGCGGCGCTCGACGCTGCGAGATCAGCGGCTGAGAGAAATGGTCCGCAATTCACCCATAAGGACTTCGCACCGTCCACCCCGAATCCGCCCAGGGTCCTCTGCCTCGGTGTCAACTACGCCGACCACGCCATTGAAGGCGGGCGGGCGGTGCCCACGTGGCCGGAGTCGTTCGTACGTGGAAGTGGCAGCGTGATTGGAGCGTACGACGACCTTGTGAAGCCGTCGCTCACCGAATGCTTTGACTTCGAGGGCGAGCTTGCCATCATCATCGGCAGGGGCGGCCGTTACATCAAAGCCGACGACGCCTATGAGGCGATTTTCGGCTACAGCGTAATGAACGACGGTTCGGCTCGTGAGTGGCAGCGGGCCGCGACGCAGTGGACCCCGGGTAAGAACTTCGAGGGAACGATGCCCATCGGTCCAGAAGTCGTGACGAACGACGAAGTCGACGTGACGGATCTGGCGATCACGACGACACTGAACGGACAAGTCATGCAGTCGGCGCGCACATCGGACATGATCGTCAGCGTCGCCAGGGCCGTCGAGTACTTCTCCTCTTTCACCACGCTTCGCCCAGGCGACGTGATCGCCACGGGAACGCCGGGGGGCGTCGGGTTCGCCCGCACACCCCCGGTCTGGCTACTTCCCGGCGACACGATAGAAGTCACCGTCGAGGGAATCGGCACCATCACTAATCACGTGGTCGCCGAAGAGGGGGCACCGACGAATTGGCCGTGGACGCCATCGGGAGCCAAAACTGCAACCATTTAAGGGGAATCTTGCGCCCAAGGTGGCCGCGCAACGGCTCGAAGAGTACGTGCTCGGCGGCGATCGGGTCATTCTCTCAGGGGCCCGAAGTACCTGAAACGGAATGCAGACTTCGTCTAATCCTTTCTGGGCGGATCGGCGACACGTCCCAGTTAGGGCCCTACGGCACCGTGAATCTCGAAGGCCACTGACAAACATTGCGGGCACGTCTTTCGAGGCGAGAACGTGTCTTCGGGACTAGCCTCCAATGGCCAACTTGATGGTCGTAGCCGCGCCCACCGTGATGACGAGGGCTCGCACGACCTTGGGTGAGACGCGCCGTATAAGTAAGGTGCCCAACCAACCGCCAATGAGCGTGCCGATGAGCAGCATGTACACGGCGTCCATGGCCAAGTGCCCGCGAATGATGAAAACGACCGCCGCAAACGCGTTGATCATCATCGAGAGTGCGCTGCGAAGACCTTGAAGAACGTAGATCTCGTAGGGCAGGGTCAGCGCCATGACCGCGAGCAACACAATGCCCAGTCCCGCGCCGAAATATCCACCGTAGGCCGCCGCGAGGAAGATTCCAATGAAGAGCGCGCGGCGCCGAACGGGTTCAGTACCTTGGTCGACGTCGTGCTCGAACTTGGCCAGGCGTTTCGTGATGCGAGGCGCCAACGCGAAGAGCAAAGTGGCGCATCCGATAAGCCACGGCACGACGTCGCGAAACGTTTGGTTCGAGCCGAGCAAGAGCAGCGCGGCACCAGCGAGGGATCCCAAGATACACGTGGGGACGAGCGAACGCAGCAGCTGCTTATGCGTCGACAACTCGACGTGGAAGCCCCGAATACCCCCGAGCGAACTCGGCAGGACACCCACGGTGGACGAGACATTGGCCTGCAAAGTCGGAATACCCATCGCCAACAGCGTGGGAAAGCTGAGGAAGGTCCCCCCGCCGGCGATGCCGTTAGAAATACCCGCGGCGATACCGGCCACGCCGTAAATGACGAGTCGCCAGCCCAGGGGAAGAGCGTTGGCGACCATTGTCACCACTCTATTGAGGGACAATCCGTCCAATCCTGCTCGGGCGACGACTCATGTCGGCGGGTTTCCTAAACGGCCCCATGGTCCGCATTCTGCATAGTCTCTTGTTGGCCACGAACTTGACCTCGACGGCGTACGCGGTGCCTTCGAACGGATCAATGCGTCAGTCGCCTCTCTTTGATCTTGAACCCTCGTACTAAACGATGGTGACTAGCCACAGGGCGCGGTGTCAGAGCTTCAGGTACCGCTCAAGGGACAATTATCATGCGCACGGTGTCGGTGATGGCCGCGCCGCCCGACGAAGATCCCGCCATTAGAACGATGGGATCGCCGGACTTAGCGAGGCCAACTTTCTTGAGCTGAGTAAGAGCTACGTCGCAGAGGCTATCGATGTCGTTGGCCGACGACAGAAATATCTCTTGTACCCCCCACGAAGACCGCAGTTGTCGAGCCGTCGACGCACTCGGGGTAATGGCGACGATGGGCATGGGTGGGCGAAAACGCGAGATCGCTCGCGCCGTCATACCCGAACGGGTGCACGCCACGATCGCCACCGCGTTCTCGTCCATCGCCGCGCGCCACGCAGCACCGGTGATGGCGGCGGTCACCCTCGACGCTCGGGTACTCGACGCCGCGAGATGTTGGACGCCGAGCCCCGCTCCCCACTCGGCGTACGGGAAGGACTTTTCGGCGCGACGCACGATGCGGTCCATAGTGATGACGGTGCCCACCGGATCGTCACCGATCGCCGTCTCACCACTGAGCATCACGTCGCTCGCCCCGTCGAGGACCGCGTTGGCGACGTCGGTCACCTCGGCTCTCGTGGGAACCTGCGCGTGGGTCATTGATTCGAGCATCTGGGTCGCGACAACGACGGGGCGGGCGTAGCGGATCCCGAGGCGCACGATCACTTTTTGGAGGTGCGGCACCTCCTCAATCGGTAGACGGACACCAAGGTCACCTCGCGCGACCATGATGGCGTCAGAGCGCTCGATGATTTCGAGGAGATTCTCCACGCCTTCACCCGTTTCGATCTTGGCCATGATCATCACGTCGTTTCGAGCCAACACCTCGCGAACCGAGTCCACGTCAGATCCCGATCGCACGAACGAGACGGCGAGAATCTCAAACTCCTCGTCACGCAGGGCCTCAAGTCGAAGGCGGTCGTCGTCGGTGGGTAATCGATCGTTGATGATCGACGAGGGCAGCGACAGACCGGGCTTGCCCATCACCGCGCCGCCCGAGGTGACACGCGCCACGACCTGCTTCTTGCTGCGCACGATCTCCAGCGAGACCCCGCCGTCACCGATGTGGATCCGGTCGCCGGGATGGAGCTGTGAGAGGACGTGCTCGCGCTCTACAGTGATGCGCTGGATGGTCGACACTTCGCCAAAGGCCTCCACGAGTTCGATCTCGTCGCCCACGTTCAAGGTCACGAGTGACGTGCCGAAGGAGCCGGCGCGAATCTTGGGTCCGGGAATGTCCACCATGATGGCGAGGTCGGGCGCGATGGCGCGCACCCGACGTAGCAGTTCGACACCCGAAGCAATGTCGCCGTGGGCGAACGAGATACGAAAGACGTCCACCCCGGCTCGTACGAGTTCGCGCAGCATCTCGTCAGAGTTAGATGCTGGACCTATTGTCGCTACGATTCTCGTGCGCCGCACGGGTTTCCCTTCGTGTCGTTGATTAAGTCTACGAGGTGGTCAAGAACGTCTCGGAGAAACGGCGACTCTTCGATCGTGCTACCACGAAGTAACCACGGCGATCACGACGGTGCACACTCAGTGACGAACGGGGATGACCACGTCGGCCCCGTCAACGTCGATGACGCGAAGTCGCATGCCGTAACACGCTTCGAGTTCCTCACTTCGCACTACCTCGCCCGAGGGTCCGTCTAAGACCACCCGGCCGTGGTCGAGCAGGACGAGTCGATCGGCGAACTGACCGGCCAACGTGAGGTCGTGCAGGGTCGCGAGCACCGTGAGACCGCACTCGTGGACCTCTTTTTGCAAGAGCTCGAGGATCGTCATCTGGTGACGAAGGTCGAGGCCGGTGATCGGCTCGTCGAGGACCATCACCATCGTCGACTGGGCCAGGGCGCGCGCGAGCACCATGCGTTGGCGCTCACCGCCCGAGAGGGTAAAGACGTCTCGGTGAGAGAACTCATCCAGCGTAAGCCGGGCCAAGACGGTGTCCACCGTCTTTCGATCGAGCGCGCTGGGAGCACGCAACAGTCCGTGATACGCGGTTCGCCCGAGCGCGACGTAGTCGCGCACGCTCATGCCCGCGGGCACGGTGGGGTGCTGGGGCACGAGCGCGACGCGCTTGGCCCGCTCACGTTCACTCATTGAACCCACCGGTTCGCCCGAGATCGACACCGAGCCCTCCGAAGGACGTCGCAGCCCCGCGACAGCTTCCACGAGGGTGGTCTTGCCGGCGCCGTTGGGACCAATGACCGTGCACCACGTGCCCGCCTCGACGTTTAGCGAGACGTCACTGATGAGCGTCGTCGACCCTGCTCGCACGCTCAAATCAAGCAGCTCGATGGTACTCACGTGACCATCTGACGGCGCAGGCTCAAGATGATGACGAAGACCGGCGCGCCCACGATCGCCGTGACGACGCCCAGTGGTAACTCCGAGGGGGCCATCACGGTTCGCGCGATCGTGTCCGCGAAGACCAGGAACGCCGCGCCAAAGGCCACCGAGATCGGCAAGATTCGCCGGTACGACGTGCCCACGAGGAGACGGACAATATGGGGAACGATGATGCCCACGAAACCAATGAGCCCGACGGCGGACACGATCGCCGCCGTGCCGAGCGAGGACGCCGCGATCACGATGAGTCGCACCCGACGCACCGGCAGTCCAAGCGATCGCGATTCGTCCTCGCCCACGCTCATCACGTCGAGCGCCTGTCCCGCCGCAACACAGATGACCACGCACACGAGCACGTAGGGCAACACCAACGTCACTGAACTCCAGGTCGCACTGGCGAGTGATCCCAGCAACCAGATATACACGACCGCGATCGAGTTGGGCGAGGACTGTTGAAGCAGAAACGTTTGGGAACTCGTGAACAGCGCCGCGACCGCCACGCCGGCCAAGATCAACGTCGAGGTGCTCGAACGCAGACCTCGCCCACCGATCACCCACGTAACCACGACGGCCACCATGGCGCCCCCGAAGGCGAGCAGCGGCGTCCAACTGGGCGTGTTGAGTCCGCCCCCGAGATCGACGATGGCGACCGTCGCGCCGAGCCCCGCCCCCGCGGCGACGCCGAGGAGGTAGGGATCGGCCAGGGGGTTGCGAAAGACGCCCTGGTACGTGGCGCCGGCGACCGCGAGCATCGCGCCGGCCAGCAGTCCGAGCACCATTCGCGGCGCGCGCACCTGCCAGATGATGAGCGACTGTAAGGGCGTCAGCGTGCTGTGCCCAAGTCCTAGGTGAGAAACGACATCACCGAGCACGCGCGACGTGCCCATCGATATCGGGCCGATGACCAATCCACAGACCACCGCCACCGCGAGCGCGCCCAGCGTCGCGAGGGCTACCAGCGTCACCCGGCGCCCGGTCGGTGGATGAGCGCTCAAGCTACTTTTTCCAGAGCGCGGCGTCGGCCAACACGCTCTTCACGCCGGCCGTGAGTTCGTTCATCAAGGTGCCCAGGCGTGGTCCCCAGCGCGAGGCGACGTCGTCGCTCAATCCCACGACGTGGTGGTGCGCGACCGCGCTGACGCTCGAGAAGCCGCTGCGCTTGGCTAGGGCCGCCCGATTTACATGACAACAGATGGTGTCGGCGAGGAAGATCAACTTCGGGTTTGCGCTCAAGACGTACTCGGCGCTCAGTTGGGGGTAGCCCGCGTCAATTGAGGTCGACTTGGCGTCGGCGATGTTCACGACGCCGAGCGACTTCAAGAGTGAACCCGCGAACGTGTTGCTCGCATAGGCGTAGTAGGTGGGATCAAGCTCGAAGTAGACGGTAACAACCTTGGTCGGGTGCGCTGGTATTGAGGCCACGTCCTTAGCGATGGTGGCCTGGAGCGAAGTCGCCATCGACGCGGCCTTAGTGGCGTGTCCGGTGAGCGAACCCAGTTGGTTGATCTCCCGATAGGCGCCGTTTAGGGTCGTTGGCGGGCCCTGGAGGATGACCTTGATGCCCAGGCCGGTCAACTTCTGTTGGATGTCGTTGGCGTTGTACGAGATGATCACCAGGTCGGGCTTGGCCGAGGGGTGCGAAGCGGTCGTCTTGCACAGCCCCACGATCGCTTCGACGCTCGGGTTGAGGGCGTTGATCCGCTTCGTGGGCAGTCCCGTCACGGGGTAGTTCGAGTCGGTGTCCACCGCTTGGACTTGGGGGCCGGCCCCGATGGCGAAAAGCGTCTCGGTCGCCGCCGGTGAGAGCGAGACGACGCACTGGGGCGTACTGGACGCCCCTACGCTCACGGCGCTCAATAGAGGCAGCGCCACGAAGCCCAGGGACAGTGCGAGGGTGAGTCGCAGGGACTTAAACATCGGTATCTCCTTTTCCGTCGAAGTGGTGTGGGCGACGGATGAAGATCCGAACAACCGCTCCTTACCTCGAGAGCTGATTTTCACATCTCCTCGCAGCAGGCGACCTGGCTTCGTGACCCTTGCGGGCCACTTACAGTTGCGGGACAGCGTTGGAATCGCACCAACTTCGCTGCCGCGAGGCACCTAGAACCATACCTCAGCGCCCGGACGAACACCACGCCCGTCCTCGACTTCGTTTTCAGCGAAAAACGTCGAGGTGTCGTTAAAACGAACCCGGCGCCACCTACGGTGGCGCCGGGTTCTCGTTTTCAATTGCGCCCGCTCCCACGAGCGAGACACGATTTAAATGCTGAGTTCGTGTTCGATAGCGGCGAGCTCTTCAGGGGATCCTTGGATCTTGGGACCTTTAAACCACTTGCGGGCCGAGACGGCGTACCAGATGCCCGCGAAGCCAATGACGACGACCACGGCGACTGGCGTGAAATTGAACGCCAGCAGAGAAGATCCTGCTGCTTTAGGCGTGTACTGAGGCAACGAGAACAACACGCAGATAAAGGCCACCCAGACAATGGCGATCCACCCAAAGACCGGTCCCCACTTACCTAACTTCCAAGGACCTGGTACGAACGCTTTGCCGTTGATGCGCCGGAGGAACACCGGAATCAGGTACGCAACGTACAGACCAATCACCGCGATTGACGTCACCGCGAAATACGCGACAGAACTCTTCAGGGCCGTAGCCGAGAGGAGAAAAGCACCCACGACGCCGAACCAGGCCGAGTGAACCGGCACGTGGCTGCGCTTGCTCACCTTGTGCCAATAGCTAGAGAAGGGAACGGCGCCATCGCGCGAGAAGGCGTAGATCATTCGTGAGTTCGCTGTTACCGACGCGATGCCGCAGAAGAACTGAGCTCCGATGACCACTAAGACGAGAAGTTCACCGAGCACCCGTCCGGTCGAGTGCTCGAAGATCAGAACCCAGGGAGCGCCCGCCGCTCCTCCCGCCCCAGTGAACGAAAAGGGAATGGAGCCGTAACCGGTGTAAGTGGTGCCGGCCAGAGAGAACGGGAAAATGTGGGGGATCGCGGCGCTCACGCCAACCAAGAGTACGAAGCCGGCGACCCATGACACCCAGATCGATGTGACGATGCCCTTGGGACCAGCGACGGCGGCGTTCAGTGTCTCTTCGGTCACGTGGGCGCTCGCGTCATAACCAGTAAAGGTGTATTGCGCCACCAACAGTCCCAAGAGGAATACGTAGAACGGCGCGGAGAATCCGGACATTCCACCAAAGGCGTGCCATCCAGCAGAACCGAAGATGAAACTCGCGCTCTGGTGTTCGTGAGAGGAGGGCGCAATATAGAGCAGCACGACGATGACTGCCACACCGGTGAGGTGCCACCACACCGACACCCTGTTGAAAATTGACACGACGTCAACGCCGAACGTGTTAATCATGCCCTGCAGAAACAAAAGCGCGCCAGTGATGACAACGACGTGGCCAGAAGAGGTCCAATAGGTCTGACTCGTAAACAGTTGGAGAAAAGCCGCCAACGAATACCCACACCCAAAGGTGATGCCCGCAGTAACCGCGACCTGACCAAGAAGATTGAACCAGCCCGCAAACCACGACCAGATAGGGCCGCTCTTTCCGGGTGCCAATTTCGCCGCCCAGTAGTAAAGACCACCCGCGGTGGGGTACGCCGAGCATATTTCGGCCATCGAGAGTCCCGCGAACATCACCAGTCCACCGACTATCACCCAACCCCAAATCATTGCCGGGGGGCCCCCGTGCGCGAGACCGTAGCCGTAGAGGGTAAGACAGCCCGACAGAATCGAGATGATCGTGAAAGAGATCGCGAAGTTCGAAAACTTACTCAGCTTGCGATTGAGTTCTTGCGCGTAGCCCAGTTCATGCAATCGTGTCGTATCGTCCATCATGTTGAGTGGTCGATCAAGTCCCTCTGGCATACATTCCCCCTAGTTAGATGACAGCGAAAACTACATTTCGGCGAGCCTATAGTGCCGTTCCCGACTTAGCAAAAAGGCCGCACTCGTCCTCGAACTCTGTCGAACAGCCAGTAGGTGTACGCGCCGAGCGATTCCGACCGCCAGCGACTTGTCACTCGCCCAATTAAGCGACCGTGCGCCCCGCAATGGCGACGTCCGCGCTAAGTGCGAAATGCAGCATCGTGGCTCATGGGGCTACCATTTTGACCACTGCTGAATGGAGAAGATGATGGTGAGTTCTTCAACCCCGGGCCGGTTGTCGCGCGACGAGCTGCTTCGGCTCATCCGAAACGACGAAATTGATACCGTCATTTTGGCGATCACTGACATGCAAGGCCGCCTGCAAGGTAAGCGGCTCGACGCGCGGTTCTTCGCCGACGAGATCGTCGACGGCGCCGTCGAAGGGTGCAGTTATATATTGGCTTCGGACGTCGACATGAACACCGTCGACGGCTTTGCCCTGACGTCCTGGGATCGTGGCTACGGCGATCTGGCATTTAACGCCGACTTTTCCACCATTCGACGCGTCCCCTGGCACGAAAAGACCGTGATCATCTTCGCTGACGTCGAGACCGTGGCCGGAGAGGCCGTTGCCGTGTCGCCTCGTCAGATTTTAAAAAAGCAAGTTGAGCGGCTGAGCGAGCACGGTTGGTTCGGATTCACCGGGACTGAACTGGAGTTCATTGTCTTTGACGACACCTACGAAGAGGCGTGGAACTCTGGGTATCGCGATCTCACGCCCGCCAATCTCTACAACGTCGACTACTCCCTCTTGGGCACGTCGCGAGTGGAGCCCTTGCTCGGGCGCGTGCGTCGTTCCATGCGCGACGCCGGCATGATCGTGGAGTCGCTCAAGGGTGAGTGCAACTACGGCCAGCACGAAATCGCCTTTAAGTACGCGGAACTGGTGGACAAGTGCGACGAGCACGGTCTCTTTAAATTGGGCGCCAAGGAGATTGCGTCGCAGGAAGGCTGCAGTCTCACGTTCATGGCCAAGTACAACGAGCGCGAGGGTAATTCGTGTCATATCCACCTCTCGCTGCGCGAGAAGGACGGTACGCCCGTGTTCTCGGGCGAAAAGGCTCATGGATTCTCCGAGGTGTTCGAACACTTCTTGGCGGGACAGCTTGCCTACGCGCGCGAATTCTCACTCTTCCTCGCGCCGAACATCAACAGCTACAAGCGATTCGTCGAGGGTTCTTTTGCCCCGACGGCGTTGTTATGGGGACTGGACAATCGAACCTGCGCCTTTCGAGTCGTGGGGCACGGATCGTCAATTCGTGTCGAGTGCCGTATCCCGGGCGGCGACGTCAACCCTTACCTGGCGCTCGCGGCACTCGTGGCTTCCGGACTGCGCGGGGTCGAGGAGTCACTGAGCTTGCCCGCGGCGTTCGAAGGCAACGCCTACCTCGCGAACGCTTCGCGGGTACCCACGACCCTGCACGACGCGTTGCAACTCTTTGACCACAGTGCGGCGGCGCGCGGCGCTTTTTCTGATGAAGTGGTCGATCACTACGTTCACGCCGCCCGGGTCGAGGTAGCGGCATTTGACGCCGCGGTGACGGACTGGGAGCGCTACCGAGGTTTCGAACGGCTGTGAGCACCAAGTTAGACATCATCAATCCCGCGACGGAGGAACAAATCGCCTCAGTGGCCGTCCACGATCTCGACGCGACTAACCGGGCGATCGACCTCGCCTCGAAAGTGGCGCCGGCGTGGCGACGCGTCACGCCCGTCGATCGATCGCGCCTCCTTCGCCGCTTCGCTGACGTCGTGGACGCCCACCTGGAAGAACTCGCTCAGCTCGAAGTCGCCAACTCCGGGCACACGATCTCGAACGCCCGCTGGGAGGCGGGCAACGTGCGCGACGTACTCATGTACTACTCCGGAGCGCCCGAGCGGCACTCGGGACGCCAGATCCCCGTAGCCGGTGGCGTGGACATCACGTTCTACGAGCCGCTCGGGGTCGTGGGCATCATCGTGCCGTGGAACTTTCCGATGCCTATTGCCGGTTGGGGACTCGGTCCCGCGCTCGCGGCGGGCAACACTGTCGTCTTGAAGCCCGCCACATTGACGCCCCTCACCGCCCTTCGACTCGGTGAGTTAGCCCTCGAGGCCGGTCTTCCCGAAGGCGTGTTTCAAGTGGTGACCGGCGACGGCACCATGGTGGGACGGCGCTTCGTCACCCACCCGGCGATTCGAAAGGTTTGCTTCACGGGATCAAACGCCGTGGGTCGGGTCATCATGGAGGGCTGCGCCGAGCAGGTGAAGCGCGTCACGTTAGAGCTGGGCGGCAAGAGCGCGAACATCATCTTCGATGACGCCGATCTCGAGAAGGCCGCCGCGAGTGCCCCCTACGCCGTTTTTGACAATGCGGGCCAGGACTGTTGCGCGAGGTCCCGGCTCCTCGTCGAAGCGTCGGCCTACGAGCGTTTCATGACGCTCTTCGAGCCCGCCGTCAAGGCCGTAAAGGTCCTCGACCCCACGAGCGATTCGAGCGAAATGGGACCTTTGATCACGGCCGCGCAACGCGACACGGTGCGCTCGTACGTCGACGAGTCCGACGTCGCCTTTTGCGGCAGTGCCCCCGAGGGACCCGGCTACTGGATGGCGCCCACCGTGCTCGAGACGTCGAACCGAAAGAGTCGCGCGTTTCAAGAAGAGATCTTCGGGCCCGTGGTGTCGGTGGTTCGATTCAAGGACGAGGCGGAAGCCATCGCGATAGCCAACGAGGGCCCTTACGGCCTCTCCGGATCAATTTGGAGTCGAGATATCGGACGGGCCCTTCGCGTCGCGCGCGGCGTCGAAACCGGCACACTCTCGGTGAACTCCAACTCGTCGGTGCGCTACTCCACGCCCTTTGGGGGTTTCAAGCAGTCCGGGCTCGGCCGAGAACTTGGTCCCGACGCGCTGCTCGGTTTCAGTGAAGAGAAGAATGTGTTTATCGCCACGGAGGAGAGCTGATGGGACGTTTGGAGAACAAGGTCGCGATCATCACCGGCGCGGCCAGCGGGATTGGGCGCGCGACCGCGCTGCGATTCGCCGACGAAGGCGCCAAGGTCGCGGTCGCGGACCTCTCGGAAAAAGAGGGGACGGAACTCGCTAAAAAGATCAACGGCACCTTCGTCAAGGTCAACGTGGCCGAGGAAGAAAGCGTGAAGGCGATGTACGCGCAAGTGGTAAAAATCTACGGCGGCGTCGACATCCTCTTTAATAACGCCGGCATCTCGCCGCCCGACGACGACTCCATTCTCACCACCGACCTCGACGCGTGGCACCGAGTTCAAGAGGTCAATCTCACCTCGGTCTTTCTCTGTTGTAAGTACGGGATCCCCCTCTTGCTCGAGCGCGGGGGCGGATCGATCATCAACACCGCCTCGTTCGTCGCGGTCCTCGGTTCGGCCACCTCGCAGATCTCCTATACCGCCTCTAAGGGCGGCGTGCTCTCGATGTCACGCGAACTGGGCGTTCAATTCGCCCGACAGGGAATCCGCGTCAACGCCCTCTGCCCTGGGCCGGTGAACACGCCGTTGCTCCAAGAGCTCTTTGCCAAAGATCCCGAGCGAGCGGCCCGGCGACTCGTCCACGTGCCCGTCGGTCGTTTCGCCGAGCCCGACGAGATTGCGAGTGCCGTACTGTTTCTTGCGAGCGATGACGCCTCGTTCGTCACCGCGTCGACGTTTCTCGTCGACGGTGGCATCCACGGCGCGTACGTCACGCCCCTCTAGGCGACGCGGAGACGCCCTAGTTCGTTGTCGACACCTCGGGAATGAAGTGTTCGCTCAGATACTTCTCGCCTTCATCACAAAGAATCGTCACTACGGTCGACGACTCGGGCAACTCATCTCGAAGTTGGCGCGCGGCGATCATGTTGGCGCCNNTGCACGGCGATCACTCGATCGACCATGGAGGCGTGACGGCGATAGATGGTCGGGATGAAGCCGTCAGCGATGCCCTCGATCTGGTGAAGTCCGGTGTCGCCGCACTGAATCGTGCACGACTCGCTCGGCTCTAGCGCGACGATGAGTACCTGAGGGTTCACGTCACGCAGCGCCTGGCCCACCCCGATCAGCGTGCCGCCGGTGCCTACGCCCATCACGAAGGCGTCGGGCAGGCGGCCCGCCGGCAGTTGCCCGAGTATCTCTGGGCCGAGCCACGTGCGATTCTCCTCGACGTTCCACTCGGACTCGAACTGGTGCGGTGCGAAGTATCCCGGCAGGTCGCCCAGTCGGCTCGCTTCGTCGAGCGCCTCGTTCACGTGAAACGTGCCCACGGTGAGCATCCGGGCCCCAAAGGCCCGCGAGATCGCGGCCCGCTCGGGACTGAGACCCTCGGGCATGACGACGAGCATCTGATAACCCATGACCGCGGCCACCATGCTCATGGCGTTGCCGGTGTTGCCGCTCGACGCCTCCACGATAGTGTCGCCCGGCTGGAGCAGGCCCTCTCGCTCGGCCCGCTCGATGATGTAGCGGGCCATTCGCGCCTTGATGGAACCCGAGGGATTCAAGTACTCGAGTTTGACGAAGATCCCGTTGACCTCAATGAGTGGCGTGGAGCCAATGGCGTCGAGCACCGTCGCCCCAGGGCGAAACTTTGAGGTCATACCTGCACTCCCCCCTTGACATTTTCCCCTATCCACCTTAGGTCGGCTCCGCGAGCTAGGTGAATCGCACTCGCGCCTTCAACGCGACACTTCCGCCAGGGGACGCGTCGCTACTGAGCGATCGCAAACCAACTAGGGCACGAGGAAGTTGGAGAATTGCCACGGATCGTCGCGCTCGAGTTTACGGCCCGCCCATCGGTCGAACCAGTCGGCGTGTGAGCTCACCGGATCCCAGTCGAGGGGCCCGGACCACATGGAACCGAGGTACGGCACCGCCACCTCGAGTACCTCGCGCCAGGGCAACTCGTCGGGTACCCGTACGCCCGAGCGGGGCGAGTCGAGCAACCACTGCACCGCGCCCAGAATCGACGCGGCCACTTGAACGGTGGTCGCGTTCTGGTGGGGCGCGAGGTCACGAGCTTCCTCAATGGTGGTGCACGCGCCGGTCCACCACGATTTATAAGGATGGCCCATCACCAATACGCCGAGTTCGTCGCGACCCGAGATGATCTCATCGTTCATGATGCGCTGGCGATCGGGATAGTCGTACTCTCGGCCCTCGAGTTCTATAAAGCTGGCCCACGCCGCGTCGGTCGGACAGTAGGCGTAGTGCACGGTCGGGCGATAGATGGCGGTGTCGCCGTCCCAGACCGTCAAATGATCACAGATTGTGAAGGCCTCGCCGTGGCGAATGACCATGCCCACGATGGGTCCCGAGGGCACCATCGAGTGCACCAGGACCTTGTGGGCCATCTGGGCAAAGCAGATCTGATTTCGCGGTCCGTCATCTTCATGGGTACGCCCGAGCGCCGGCATGGTGCGCTCGTGGGTGCCCCAGCCCACTTCGGCGGGTGCCACGCCTTCTTCGTAGAAACCGTCCACACTCCAGGTATTGACGAACTCACCGACTTCCTTTGGCCGATCGGCAATTTGGGTATCTCGCTCGGCAATGTGGATAGATTTCACGTCGAGCAACTGGGCCAACACGTTGTAACGCTCCGTCGTTAGAGCGTCGCGTATCTGATCGTGTCGCTCTGCGAGCAGTCCGTCGCGCAACACCGCCTGGGCGATTTCACTGAGGGCCTGCTTCGTGAAGTGGCTCACCAATCCGGGGTTTGCGCCGTGCTCTACGACCGCGGAGGGTCCCGAGTTCGAGCCCCAATCGGCAATTTGACGTCGAAGCGCCATGTGTCGCCAGTAGAGCGTGCGCTCCTGGGGTGACGTGCTCGCGGGGTCAAGAAAGGGGAACCACACTTCGGTCGAGGTGTTGAGATAACGGACGTCGTGGACTCGACACCAATCGAGCAGTTCGTTGAGTCCGATGTTCCACGCAAGGTCAATCAGCAGGTCCCCGTGGCCCAGCAAACTCTCCAGGGTTGAATCAAGATTCTCTGGCGTGATCTCGCAGCGTTGATAGTGAACGCCACGCTCCAGCGACGACGCAATGCGGTCCCGATTGTCACGGTTCTCGACTACCGTCACCGTCGACGGCTCGAAGTTGAAGTGATCAAGTAGCAGTGGAAGTAGACACTGAACGACGGATCCACATCCGAGAATGACGACACGACCGGGCGTTGCGTTTTCGCTCAATTAGGACCTCTCACGACTCTCAGTGATGGCAATGAGCCACGAACGAGCCTACCGTAATTGTTCGGCGAACTCTTGCCTTCGCGTCAGCGCAACATTCCGCTCGCGCTCACATAGATCGAGCGGCGCGACGTTACGAGACCGTCATTCCACCGTCCACCGCGATGTCAGCGCCGGTGATCGCTGACGACGCGGGCGAACAGAGCCACGCGATCGACGCCGCCACCTCGAGGGGATCGATGAGTCGCCCGATTGGCTGTTGCGCGGCGAACGATTCACCGCTGTCGAGTCCGTACACGCGAGCCGACGCCTCGAGGATGGCCGTGCGCGTCGAACCCGGGCTGACGGCGTTGGCGGTGACCCCGTATTCGGCCAGGTCCATCGCCACCGCGCGGATGAGTCCCACGACGGCGTGCTTCGCCGCGGAGTAGGCGGCGAGGTGACGCAGGCCCAGTGATCCGGCCGCCGACGCCACCGCCACGATTCGCCCGCTAGCGCTCGGACCGTTCTCAATCAACGTCGACGCGGCCGCCTCGATGAGTCGGCGAGTGCCCAAGACGTTGACCGACCAGACCGCGTCCCACGCGCCGTCACTGATCTGCCACAGCGGCGCGCCCCCGGCCACAACCCCCGCGCAGGCGACGACGGCGTCGAGCCGGCCAAAGTGGCGCGTCGCGGTCTCGACCGCGAGCTGCATGTCGGTGGCGCTTCTCACGTCGCCAACTAGACCGAGTACGGCGTCACCGTGTCGAGCCACGACCGCGTCGAGGTCGCCGGGGGTAGCTAGAGCGTAGGGAACGTCCGCGATGTCGCGGCAGCGATCAACCGCGATGACTCGGTAGTTCTCGTTGACCAAGACGTCGACGGTGGCGGCACCGATGCCGCGCGCAGCTCCGGTGACGATCGCGACGCGACTCATTATCCGAGCTTTCGAAAGAAGTCCGCCGGCGCCAGGACGTCGGTTCGATCCAGTTCCTTGACGTCGGCCTTACCCAGCGCCAGCAGGGCAGAATCGATGCCACCGCGCACCACGTCCAGCACGTTCTCCACGCCACCTTGACCGGCCGCGGCCAGGCCCCACAGGTACGCCCGGCCAATCATGACGGCGTTCGCTCCCAGCGCGAGTGCCTTTACGACGTCACTGCCTCGGCGCACACCCCCGTCGAGCAATACTTCGATCTGATCGCCCACCGCGTCAACGACCGCCGGCAACGATCGGATCGGCGCCGGTGTGCCGTCGAGATTGTTGCCTCCGTGATTCGACACCGACAGAGCGGTGGCACCTAGATCCACGACGCGTTTCGCGTCGTCTACTCGGCAGACTCCCTTGACCATAAAAGGTCCATCCCACTGTGCGCGCAGCCACGCCACGTCGGACCAACTCGGCAACGTACTTTGCATCCACTCGTAGTACGCGCCAAAGAACGTGGGGGGCTTTTCGCCCGGGACGGCCATGTTGGGTGTCGTGAGTGAGGGAAAGTGACCGGTCTTAGCGAAGGACCAGAACCATCGCGGTCGGGTCAGCACGCCGGGCGCTAACTTCGCCACCGCCTTCAAATTGATCTTCTCGGGGATCCAGGGACTGCCCCAGTCCCGGCCGTTGGCGAATGACCAATCGAGCGTGAGGATGATCCCCTTGGCCCCGGCGTTCTTCGCCCGCTCGAGTCGCTGCAACAAAGTGTCGCGATTCCCCGACCAGTACAGCTGGAAGAGGACCTGATCGCTTACGGCGCACACGTCTTCGACCGAACGACTAGCGAAGGAACTTAGCCCCATGGCGACCCCTCGACTAGCGGCGGCGCGCGCGACGGCGACTTCGCCGTCCGGGTGCACGGCCTGCACGCCCGTGGGCGACAACAGCACCGGCATCGAGACCGATTGTCCCATAATCGTCGTGGCCATGGCGCGCTCATTAAAGAGACCGGCCACGTGCGGTGCGAAGCCCAACTCGTCGAACGACGCCAGGTTGTCACTCGCCGAGAGCCCCTTTTCGGACCCGGCGACCAGCGCGCCATAGACCGACTTGGGCAGACGTTTTTCAGCCCGACGTTGCGCGATCGCCACGGTCTC
>PLBM01000120.1 GCA_003134515.1 Acidimicrobiaceae bacterium
AACGAGGGCAAGCCCGAGGCGGCGATGCCCAAGATCATCGAGGGCCGCTTGAACGGCTGGTTTAAAGAGCGCGTGCTGCTCGAACAACCGTACGTGAAGGACGAAAAAGAGACCGTGCAAAAGTTCTTGAAGGGCGCCACCATAAGCGCGTACGCTCAAGTGGTCATCGGGGGATAGGACATCGTCGTGCGTCGAATGGTCTTGAAACTGTCGGGTGAGGCACTCGCTTCGGCCGCGAGTGACGAAACTATTGACGCCTCGACCGTGGACTTCCTGGCTCGAGAGATCGCCGCCGCCATGGAACGCGGCGGTCTGGAACTCGCGGTTGTGGTCGGCGGCGGGAACATCTGGCGCGGCGCCACCGGCGCGATGGCCGGGATGAATCGGGCGAACTCGGACCTCATGGGAATGCTTGGCACCGTCATCAACGCGCTCGCGCTCCAAGACGCGATCGAGAACCACGGCCGGCCCACTCGGGTGATGTCGGCGATCAACATGGACCAAGTCGCCGAGCCCTACATTCGCCGTCGCGCCGTTCGTCACCTGGAAAAGGGACGCGTCGTGATCTTCGCCGCCGGCATGGGCAACCCTTATTTCACCACCGATACCCCGGCCGCGCAGCGCGCCGCCGAGATCGAGGCCGACATCGTGCTCAAGGGAACCCACGGCGGGGTCGACGGGGTCTACTCCGAAGATCCGAGAGTGAATCCCAAGGCCGTCAAGTTCGACGAGATCTCCTTTGACGAGGTCATCGCGCGCAATTTGCGCGTAATGGACATGACCGCCATCACGTTCTGCAAAGACAACCACATGCCTCTGCGGGTCTTTGACCTGATGGCCGATGGTAATTTAGGTCGTGCCCTTGACGGACGCCCCGTCGGTACGCTGGTGAAGTAATGGAGAACGAACTGGTCGAACTCGTCATGGCCGACACTCGCGAACGTATGGTGCGCGCTCTCGAGCACGTGAAGAACGAGTTTGGCACCGTGCGCACGGGCCGGGCCTCGTCGTCGCTCGTCGAGGGTTTACTCATCGACTATTACGGGACCGAGACGCCCCTTAAGCAGCTAGCCAACTTCTCGGTGCCCGAACCTCGGCTGCTGGTGGTGTCGCCCTTTGACAAGAGTTCGATGGCTGCGATCGAAAAGGCCATCGGCAACGCCGATCTGGGGCTGACGCCCTCCAATGACGGCAACGTGATTCGCTTGGCCTTTCCCACCCTCACCGAAGAACGCCGCAAGTCCTTCGTGAAGATGGTCAAAGCCAAGGCCGAAGAGGGCCGGGTCGCGATTCGCGCTGTTCGTCGCCACGCGCGTCAAGAGTTGGAGAATCTCGAAAAAGAGAAGGGCTTATCAAGTGACGAGATCGAACGGCTCGAAAAGATCCTGGACAAGATGACCCAAGACGAGGTGGCGGTCGTGGACGCACTGCTCGCGCACAAGGAGCAAGAACTACTTGAAGTCTGACGACGGATCCATTTTCGACGAGCCCACTGGCGAGTACCCGGTGACGGGCACGAACGACCCTCGCGTGACCATCACCGGCGCCGAGACCGCTTCCGACCTCGTGGACGATGCCCCCGAATTCGACCCCGCGACGTTGCTGCCGCACTGGACGGACGCGCCGACCGGACAGGTACCCATCGTCGTGGCCCGCGAATCGGCCCAGAACGACGACCCCTGGTCGGCGATTCCCGCGCCGGCGTGGCGCGAGGGCGAGGCCGACTGGGTCGCGCACGAAGACCAGTTCGACGCGTCGATTCTGGCCGGCGAGGAAAAAGTCGATGACGCGCGTCCCTGGGAGTTCGTCTTGCCCCACGATCAGGCCGAGGAAGAGGTCACCGTCGACGCGCCGCGCCCGGCCCTGTTGCGCGCGCAACGCACCCGACACCGTGTCTCGAGCAACCCCCTCGCCGGACGGGCGGTGCGACAGAGTTCCTCGAGCAGCGTCTCAAGCGCCACCGCGACGGGCGTGCTGCTGGCGATTCTGGTCTTTGCGTTCTTTCTCGCCGGCCCGGTGGCGCTGACGATTCTGATTGTCGCGGCTTTGGGCTTCGCGAGCGCCGAAGCGTTCGCGGGCTTTCGCTCCGTCGGGGCTCACCCCGCGACGATCTTGGGCATC
Organism: Acidimicrobiaceae bacterium; assembly: GCA_003134515.1. Lineage (GTDB taxonomy): Bacteria > Actinomycetota > Acidimicrobiia > Acidimicrobiales > RAAP-2 > RAAP-2. Next base: position 2,122 of record PLBM01000120.1, read on the forward strand.
GTCGCGGTCCTGACCCTCGGCATCGCGGTCTACAACAAGGGCCTCGTGGTGCTCGGCGCGGTCACGGTCCTACTGGTCGTACTGGGCTTCATCTGGTACATGAGCGCCGAGCGAAGGATCGACGTGCTTGACGGACTGGGCGCGACGATCTTCGTGTACGTCTGGGTCGGCGTGCTCGGTTGCTACGGGGTCTTATTGATCGCGCCGCACACGTACGCCAATCGTCACGGTATGGCTTATCTCTTTGGCGCGCTGGTGCTGACGATCTGTAACGACGCCGGCGCGCTGTTCATCGGGCGTTGGATCGGCCGACGGCCGTTGAACGCGCTGTCACCCAATAAGACCGTGGAGGGCCTCATCGGCGGCACTCTCGTCACGTTCTTGGCCGGCGCGGCCGTGCTGCCGCTGGTGAGTCCTTGGACCGTGACCCACGGCCTCGAAGCAGCGCTGGCCCTGTCCATCGTCGTGCCCTTAGGTGATCTCTTTGAGTCGATGGTCAAGCGCACGCTCGGTTTGAAGGATCTCGGCCGTCTGCTGCCCGGTCACGGGGGATTACTCGATCGACTGGACGGACTGTTGTTCGCTCTGCCGACGATGTACTACCTCCTTCATATTCTCAAACTGAGCTAGCGATGTCGCCGTCGCGTCGAAGCGTGGCGCTGCTGGGCGCCACCGGCTCGATCGGCGTGCAGACCCTCGACGTATTGCGCCACGAGAGCGAACGTTTCGAACTGGTGTCCGTCTCGGGCGGCGAACAGTTGAGCGAACTCGCGGCAATCGTGAGTGAGTTCAACGTCAGGCGTGTCGCGGTAAAGAGTGTCGAGCACCGAGCGACGTTGAGCGAACTGGTCGCTCATGACGTGTCGATCGTGGTCGGTGACGAGGGGCTGGACGAACTTGCCTCAGGGGCCGACGTCGTGGTGAACGCGGTGTTGGGGTTTGCGGGCTTGCCGGTCACCCTCGGGGCGCTGCGTGCCGGAAAGCGTCTGGCATTGGCCAATAAGGAGTCGCTCGTCGCCGCGGCGCCCCTGGTGGCGCCGGTGCGCGACACGCCGGGCGCGCAACTGGTGCCAATCGACTCTGAACATTGCGCGATCCATCAATGTCTCGCCAGCTCGCCCGCGCGGCCCGGTTACCCGGACGTGCGCCGGCTCCTCTTGACGGCATCGGGGGGACCGTTTCGCGGCTGGAGCATCGAGCGACTGCGCGGCGCCACCAAGGCGGACGCGTTGCGCCATCCGACGTGGTCGATGGGCGCCAAGATCACCGTGGACTCTTCCACACTGATGAACAAAGGGCTGGAAGTCCTCGAAGCCGCGGTGCTCTTTGGCATCGACGCCGCACGCGTCGACGTCGTGGTCCACCCCGAGTCGATCGTGCACTCTCTGGTCGAGTACGTGGATGGATCGGTGCTCGCGCAGCTCTCACGCCCGGACATGCGCCTGCCAATCGCGTACTGCTTGGGGTTACCCGAGCGTCTACCCCTTCACTGGGGCGACCTGGACTTCACTTCGTCGATGGCGCTCACCTTCGAGCCACCCGACCTTGAAGCCTTTCCGGCCTTGAGCCTCGCGTACGAGGCCGCGCGACTCGCGGGCGCCGCGCCGGCGTGGCTCAGCGCGGCGAACGAAGTCGCGGTGGAGGCGTTCTTGGCCGACGCAATCAGCTGGCGCGACATCGTGGCGCTCGTCGCCTCGACGATGGACCACTACGTCGCGGATCCCATGACTTCGCTGGCGTCGCTGTACGAAAACGACGCCGCCGCTCGACGTTGGGCCCGCGCCAGCCTCCAAAACTGAACGGGCGCTAGCCTCGAAAACGAACTATGGCAACGACCTCGTCACCTAGTCATTCGCTCGTGACGCTCTTCGCGGGCGCCGTGGCGCTAGTCGCGCTGCTCACGTGGTGGGCCGGCTGGGCACTGCCCCTCGTGCTTTTTGCGATCATCGTCATGGTCATGGGCCACGAGTTCGGCCACTTCATCACCGCCAAGCGTGCGGGTCTGTTGGTGACCGACTTCTTCGTCGGCTTCGGGCCGGTGATCTGGTCCACCACGCGCGGCGAGACGCGCTACGGCGTGCGGGCCCTCCTGCTCGGCGGCTACGTGAAGGTGCCCGGGATGACCTGGAGTGAGAAGATCGATCCGGCGCTCGAGGCGCGAACGTACCGCGCGGCGTCATACCCGAAAAAGGTGCTCTTCGCCTCCGCGGGGTCGTTGATGCACGGCGTGATGGCGGTCACCCTGGCGTGGGCGTCGCTGGCGTTCATTGGACTGCCGTCGGCGAGCCACGTCGGCGTGATCGCCTTTAGTCAGTGGGATGGCCATACCAAGACCGCGGCGCAGTTAGCCGGACTTCAAGTTGGCGATCAGATCGTGTCCATTAACGGAACCGTGATTACTAGTTCCACCGAGCTAGTGAACGTCGTGCATAAGGCGGTGGGCGATACTCTCACGCTCGTGGTCGATCGACACGGCAGCGATCTCACGCTGCGGGCCAAACCGGTCGACGGCCGTTCGATCGACGTAAATGGCGTGCCGATAGCGACGGGATCGTCACCCCAGGGCTACCTCGGCATTGAAGTGGGCCCGCAGAACGTCCATTCGTCGTGGTTGAGCGCAGTGCCCAGCGCTTTTCACGAAGTTGGTTCGACGATCAGCGCGGCCGTGCACGCCCTGGTGCACGTGCTTTCCCCGGGTGAGTTTTCGAGCCTCTTTCACCAAGTCGCCTCGCCGGCCGCGGCGGTCAAACCGGTGAATCAGAACTCGCGCCCCGTGTCGATCGTGGGCGTCGTTCGTATCGCCGTACAAAGTGCCCAGGCCGGTCCGGGCGCCTTCATCGCGATTCTGGTCTTTCTCAACGTCTTCGTGGGGGTGCTTAACATGCTGCCCATGCTGCCCCTCGACGGCGGGTACGTGGCGATCTCGACGTACGAGCGCCTCCGTTCGCGGCGTGGTGTTCGCTACCACGCGGACATCAATCGACTGACGCCCGTGATCTACGCCTTCATGAGCGTGTTGTTGGTGCTCTTTGCCTGCACGCTCTATCTCGACATCGCCCACCCGATTACCAATCCCTTTGGCTAGACGCTCGGGGGTGCACCCGAGCACGGCAGAATAGAGGGGTGGACGTCACTGCTACTTCTCTGAGCCCTCGGCGCGTTACCCGTCAAATCGCCGTAGGTGCAGTAAAAGTCGGCGGTGACGCGCCCATCTCAGTGCAGTCGATGACCACGACCAAAACCGCGGACGTCGAGGGCACGCTTCAACAGATCTACGCCCTGGCCGCCAATGGCGCCGACATCGTTCGCTGCACGTGTAACGAGCAAGCGGCCGCCGAGGGACTCGCCCAGATCGTGCCTCGTTCGCCGGTACCCATCGTCGCGGACATACATTTTCACGTCGAAATGGCCCTCGCCGCGCTCGAAGCGGGCGTGCAGGGACTGCGCTTGAACCCGGGGAACCTTCGTAAACCCGAAGAGATCAAACTCGTCGCGAGCGAGGCGCGTGATCGTGGCGTGCCGATCCGCATCGGCGTGAACGCGGGTTCGTTGCACCCCGACATCTACAAACGCTTCGGGGGCGCTACGCCCGAGGCTCTGGTCGAGTCGGCGCGCCTGGAACTGGCTTACTTCGACGAAGTGGGATTCTCCGACGTGAAGATCTCAGTGAAGGCGTCGTCGGTGGCGACGATGATCGCCGCGTATCGTTTGGCGTCGGTGACCTTCGATCACCCCTTGCACCTGGGTGTCACCGAAGCGGGTCCGTTGCCCGGAGGACTCTTGAAAGGCACGGCCGGGATCGCCACATTGCTCGCCGAAGGCATCGGTGACACGCTTCGCTACTCGCTCACCGCCGATCCAGTCGAAGAAGCTCGCGCCGGACGTCAATTGCTCGAGTGCCTGGGGCTTCGCGAACGAAAAGGGCTTGACCTCATCGCGTGTCCGAGCTGTGGGCGGGCCGAGGTCGATGTCATCAAGGTGGCCACCGAAGCCCAAGCGGCGCTCAACGCCCTCAACGTGCCCCTGCAAGTCGCCGTGATGGGATGCGTGGTGAACGGACCGGGCGAAGCGCGCCACGCGGACCTGGGCATCGCCGCGGGCAAGAAGCGTGGTCATCTGTTCATTCGAGGTGAGATCGTGCGCGTCGTTCCCGAAGACGAGATGGTCGACGCACTCGTTGAAGAGGCGAAGAAGATCATGGCCGAGGGTGTCGAAGCCCGTCTCCTCGCGCGTGACGTCTCGGCCGAAGCCGAAGCCGCCGCCGATCGCGCTCTCTTGCTCGACGATCGCGGTGCGGACGCGAATCACTCGCAGGAACGTATCGAGCGGATTCGACGTCGCGTCGAACACGAGAGGCCTGGCTAGGCTCGGTCCACACCTAAAGGAGCACCGTGGCCGCGCAAAGCGTACTGACCCCGCAATCACAGGACTTTCCGCGCTGGTATCAAGACGTCGTGGCTAAAGCGGAACTCGCTGATAACGGTCCAGTGCGCGGCACGATGGTCATTCGACCCTACGGCTACGCCATCTGGGAGCGCATGCAAAGCGAGATCGACGCACGGATTAAGGCAGCGGGCGCAAAGAACGCGTACTTCCCGCTCTTCATCCCCGAGAGCTACTTTTCCAAGGAGGCCGAGCACGTTGAAGGCTTCAGTCCCGAGCTGGCGGTCGTCACCTTCGCCGGGGGCGAGGAACTCGCCGAACCCATTGTGGTGCGCCCGACTTCCGAGACGGTGATTGGCGGGTTCATGGCCAAGTGGATTCAGAGTTACCGGGACTTGCCGTTGCTACTCAATCAGTGGTCGAACGTCGTTCGTTGGGAGCTACGCCCGCGGCTCTTTCTTCGTGGCACCGAGTTCCTCTGGCAAGAGGGTCACACCGCGCACGTGAGCTACGAAGACGCCTCGGCTTACGCCATGAAGATTCATCGCGAGGTCTACGACGACTTTTTGTTGAACGTGCTCGCGACGCCGAGTTACCTCGGCATCAAACCGCCGAGTGAACGATTTCCCGGTGCGGTCAACTCCATGGCCGCCGAGAGCGTGATGCGCGACGGCAAGGCATTGCAGATGGTGACCACGCACGAGTTCGGGCAAAACTTCGCGAGGGCCTTTGACATCTACTTTCAGAGCGAGGAGGGCCAGGCGGAACTCTGTTACACGACTTCGTGGGGAGCCTCGACGCGGCTGGTCGGCGGACTCATCATGGCACACGGCGACGACGCGGGACTCATTATCCCGCCGAGAATCGCGCCCACACAGGTCGTGGTCATTGCAGTACGCGACGAGCCCGAGGTGAATGGAGCGGCCGATCGGATCGCGCGTGAGCTCGCGCTCGTCGGCGTACGCGTCGAGCTCGATGGAGGGCGCGGAAGCTTCGGTCGTCGTGTCACCGACTGGGAGATCAAGGGGGTGCCGTTGCGTGTGGAAGTGGGTCCTCGCGACCTCGCTCAGGGTCTCGTGACCTTGGTACGGCGTGACAACGGCGACAAGTCGACACTCGGGTTGGACAAGTTGGCGCTCGACGTACCGTCACTGCTCGAATCGATCCAGGGTGACCTCTTAGCCCGAGCGTTCGCGCTTCGAGACGAACGCACCCACGAAGTCAAAACCATCGCCGAGGCCATCGACGCCGCTAAGGACGGCTTCGCCCGGCTTCCTTGGGACGCGGTGGCGGGCGAGGGCGAGATTGCCCTCAACGCCCAGGGGGTGAGCGTCCGCTGCTTGCAACGTCCGGACGGTTCGATTCCGTTGAGCGACATCGAGCGAGGACTTTCTTGTCTCGTGGCGAAGGCGTACTGAGCCAGCTCGAAAAGCGTTTTCCTTCGCTTCGTTGCGATTTTCTGCGGTCGCTGCCCAATTGTTTCAAGGGTCTTTGAATGCTATAATTCACCTTTACAGTCCGCTCAGGACGTTTGGACTCGTTTAAGCGCGGGCCTCGGGCCCGCGCTTTTTTACTGTCTGAACGTCCGTGATGACAGCGAAAGGAGACGGCCATGGAATGGGACACCGCGCTCGACCCCCTGCTGTCTTCGCTCGGTCTCGAGCTCTACGACGTGGAGTTTTCCGCTGGGACGCTCAACGTCGTGCTCACCAAGGCGGGCGGGGTCGACCTCGAAGCCCTCACCAAGGCGAATCGGACGATCTCGGAGTGGCTCGACGCCAATGACCCCATCGCCAGTCGCTACACCCTGGACGTGTCGAGCCCCGGACTCGAGCGGCGCCTGCGCACGCCGGCGCACTTTCTGGGCGCGGTGGGCGAAGTGGTGACGCTGCGAGAGCTTCGCGGTGAGGAACCGACGCGACGACTCGAGGGCACACTCGTCGCGGCCGACGACCGGAGTGTCACGCTCGACGACCACGAACGCGGCGAGGTCACTATCGCCTTCGAGGCGATTGAACGCGCGCGCACCGTCTTTGAGTGGGGGGCCACCAAGCCGGTGACCACCAAAGGTGCCAAGGCTGCATCGACGAGTAAGAAGGGTTAGACATGGCGAACTTCGAATTTCTTGAGGCCCTTGGTCAAATCGCACGCGATCAAAACATCGACGAAGGCGAGTTGTTGATCGCGCTCGCCAACGCGCTGCTCGCGGCCTATAAGCGCCGTCCCGACTCGGCCGAAGACGCCGAAGTGGAGATCAACCCCGAGACCGGTGAGATCAAGGTCTGGGGTCTCGAACTCGATCTCGAGGGGAACGTCACGCGCGAGTGGGACGCGACACCGGACGACTTTGGTCGCATCGCGGCCCAGACCGCCAAACAGGTGCTGATGCAGTTGATTCGTGATATCCAACGTCGCCAGATGTATGAAGAGTTCGCCAATCGTGAGGGCGACATCGTCTCGGGCACCGTGCAACAGAACGACAACCGCTACACCTTGCTCGACCTCGGTCGGGTGGAGGCCCTCCTTCCCCAAGCGGAGCAGATTGCCTTCGAGCGCTACGAGCACGGCGCGCGCATCAAGGTCTACATCGTCGAAGTTCGCAAGACGAACAAGGGTCCCCAGATCGTGGTCTCTCGAACCCACCCCGCCCTCGTGGCCAAGTTGTTCGAGATCGAAGTGCCTGAAATCGCCAATGGCATTGTGGAGATCAAGGCGCTCGCGCGAGAACCGGGGCACCGCTCGAAGATCGCCGTCGCGTCGAATGACCAGATGATCGATCCCGTAGGAGCGTGCGTGGGCGCTCGCGGATCACGGGTGCGCAACATCACCAATGAACTTCGCTCGGAGCGCATTGATGTCGTGCCTTACAGTGACGACCCCGTAGAGTTCATCCAGTCCGCACTTCAGCCCGCCAGAGTTCGCGAGGTGCGCCTGAACGAAGAAGAGGGCATCGCGACCGTCATCGTGCACGACCAACAGTTGTCGCTCGCGATCGGCAAGGAGGGTCAAAACGCCCGCCTGGCTGCCCGCCTGACCGGCTGGCGCGTTGACATTCGCTCGGAGAATGAAGGCAACGACGAGGTCGTCGAAGAGGTTTGGACCGACGCTGCGGCGGTCGTCGACGAGACGGTCGTCGCGGTGACCGACGAAAGTAGCGACGTCGTCGCAGTGGTGGTCGACGAGGTCATCACCACCGACGATGGTGCCTTGGAAGAGGTAGTCGTCGCCGAGGTCGCTGCTGGCGAGGGCGGTGACGTGGAGGAGGCGCCGGTCGTCGACACGGTTTCGAAGGACGAGGCATAGCCCCGGTCCGAACGTGTGTGGTCTGTCGGACACGACGTCACGACGCGGAAATGTTCCGTGCCGGCCGGGACGCCCACGGAATGTGGTACCTCGGGCGAGGCGTTGGTCGCGGTGTGTGGTGGTGTAACGCCCCGCACTGCGAAGAGGCATTGGGTGTTACTCACGTGGCTCGGGCACTAAGAACTACGGTGCTCGAGAGTGACGTGGCGGCGTTGAAGGGTCTCGCGACCAGGAAAAGGCTGTAGTTGTGAAAGAATAGGAAACTGTGCCCGGCGAACGTGCGGGTACGTGATGTAAGGGAATGTTTTGGCGCCAAAGAAAATTCGAGTGCACGAGCTCTCGAAAGAGCTCGGTCTTACGAGCAAAGAGCTGCTCGCACTCGCCCAAAAACTAGGCATCGGGGCCTCGAGCCCCTCGGCGTCGATCGAAGACGCCCAGGCCGACCGCATTCGTCGGCGGGCCGACACCGACGGTCTTCGCCGCGAGGCGCCCTCGAACATTGTTGAAGCCGAGAAGGTCACCAAGGTCGCAAAGGTAGCGAAGGCGACGAAGGCGACGAAGGCAACGAAGGCCACAAAAGCCGCGGCGTCCAGTGAGTCCGTCCAACCCGTGGCGCCCGTGGCGGCGACCCGCGTGTCGCGCGTGGCGAAATCTCTTGACTCGACGTCGACCCCCGTCGTCGCACCGGCGAACGACGTTGCGGCGAGCGCATTGCCCGCTGAGGTCGCCACGACCAGTCCAGCCAAGGTTGTGCGTTCATCCGTGCCCGTGCCCAAACCCACTCCCACTCGCAGCGTGTCGCCCGACGGGCCCACGACAATTCGCCCGACTCAACGAGGTGGCACGTCTGACGGCGAGAACAGATCTCGCCCTCCGTTGAGTTCGACAGGTCGCCCGATCCCTCCGCCGCCGAGTCGCCCGATGAGTTCGACGGGTCGCCCGATCCCGCCGCCGCCGGGCGCCCGTCGTCCGATGTCCAGCGTGCCGAGTCGAGGCGCGCCCTCGAGCGGTCCTCGCCCCATGGGTGCGCGTCCGAGCAGCGGCCCACCGCGCACCGGCGGTCCGTCTCGACCCGGGGGAAGCTTTAGCTCGACCCGCCCCGGCGCGCCTACTGGTGGTGTACCCGCTGGCGCGAGCCGCAGTGGCGGCCCCGCACGAGGTGGCGGCGGTCCGCGTGGGTCCCAGCGCAAAGTCACCCGTCGGCGTCGGCGCAACGTCGAAGAGCTTGAACCGACCCAGATGACGACGTGGCAGCCGAGCAGTGCGCCCGTGCCCGAGGGGGAGATCATCATCGAGCGCGGCTCCACGGCCAAGGACGTAGGACCGAAGCTCAATCGAAGTGCCGCGGACATTATTCGTTTCTTGTTCTTGCAGGGTGAAATCGTCTCTGCCGTGCAGAACCTCTCGGACGACATGATCGAGCTCTACGCCGCCGAAGTCGGCGCTGAGGTTCACCTCGTCGATCCCGGTGAGCAAAAAGAGGCTGAGCTGCTCGCCAAGTTCTTCGACGAAGAGGATGACGACGACGTCATCCCCGAGGCGCCGCGTTCGCCGATCGTCACCGTGATGGGCCACGTCGACCATGGCAAGACCCTGTTACTGGACAAGATTCGAAAAACCAACGTCGTCGCGGGCGAGGCCGGCGGAATCACCCAGCACATCGGCGCATACCAAGTGTCCTGGCATGGCAAGTCCATCACTTTTCTGGACACGCCGGGTCACGAGGCCTTTACCGCCATGCGCGCTCGTGGCGCCAAGGTGACCGACGTCGTGGTGTTGGTGGTCGCTGCCGACGACGGCGTGATGCCCCAGACGGTGGAGGCGATCGACCACGCGAAGGCGGCCCAGGTGCCGATCATTGTGGCGATCAACAAGATGGACCGGGCCGACGCCAACCCCGAACGGATCCTCCAACAGCTCTCCGAGCAGGGCCTGATACCAGAAAAGTGGGGCGGCGACACGATCGTCGTGGAGATTTCCGCGTTGCAGGGAACGGGTATTGACGAACTGCTCGAACAGGTGTTGCTGGTCGCGGAGGTGGGCGAACTCTCGGCCCGTCCCACCGGCAGAGCCGTCGGCACGGTGCTCGAGGCGAATCTTGAAATCGGACGCGGTCCCGTCGCGACGGTCATGGTGCAAATGGGATTACTTAGTGTGGGCGATCCCGTGGTCGCGGGTCCGGCTTACGGCAAAGTGAAGGCGCTGATCAACGACAAGGGCCGCCAGGTCAAGACCGCCGGACCCTCCACGCCGGTGCAGATACTGGGCTTTAGCGAGCCGCCGTTCGCGGGCGACGAGATGCGCGTCGCGCGCGACCTCGGCCACGCCCGCTCCCTCGCCGAAGCCCGCGCGCAACGCTCGCGCCTGGTGGGTCAACAACCCGTCGCCTCCTCGAGTGGCGCTCGGCTTGAGGATCTCTTTGAGCAGATTCAACGTGGCGAGACCGCGACGCTCAACATTGTCTTAAAGGCCGACGTGCAGGGCTCGCTCGAAGCGTGCACTGAGTCGCTGCGCAAGCTCGAGCGTGAGGACGTCAAACTGGTCATTGTGCACCGAGGCGTCGGCGGCATCACCGAAAACGACGTCCAACTCGCGAAGGCCTCGAACGCCACGATCATCGGCTTTAACGTACGACCCGACAAGCGCAGTCGTGAGCTCGCCGAGAGCGAAGCCGTACAGATTCGCACGTACGAGATTATCTACAAGTTGATCGAAGAGATTGAGGCCGCCATGCTCGGCCTCTTGACGCCGATCTTCGAAGAGATCGTCACGGGCGAAGCGGAAGTGCGCGAGGTCTTTCGCGTGCCGCGCATCGGCGCGATCGCGGGATGCTTCGTGCGCGATGGCGTCATTACCCGCGGATCGAAAGTCCGCTTCTTGCGCGAGAGTGCCATCATCTGGAAGGGCTCGATCACATCGCTGCGGCGCTTCAAGGACGACGCGCGCGAAGTGGCGGCCGGTTTTGAGTGTGGCATAGGGCTGTCGGACTACCAGGACCTCAAGTCCGGCGACGTCATCGAGACGTACGAAGAGCGCGAGATTCCGCGAACGGCCTAGCGCATGGCCCACTCTTCAGGTTCTCATCACCCCTACCCCCGCACGGCGCGAGTGAATCAGATACTGCGCGAAGTGATCTCTGATGTGCTGGTGCGCATCTCGGATATCGACGAGCGACTCGGTCTTCTCACGGTGACCGGCATAGACACCACGCCCGACATGCGCCACGCCCGAGTCTTTTTCGACTCACTTTCCGAGAACGCGAAGGCGGCCCTCGAGGAACGGCGCGGACAGATCCAAGGTGCCGTAAACATTCAGACGCGTCTAAAGCGCACGCCCAAGCTTTCTTTCGTCGCCGATCCGGCCGTCGCGAGCGGCCTGGCGGTAGAAGAGTTGCTGCGACGCCAGCGCCATGACGACCAGTAACGGCCTGCTCTTAATCGACAAGCCAAAAGGTCTCACCAGTCACGACGTGGTGGCGCGCGTGCGACTGGTGATGAACGAACGTCGCGTCGGACACGCCGGCACCCTCGATCCGATGGCGACGGGACTCTTAGTGCTCGGCGTAGGACCCTCAACGCGTCTGTTGCGTTTTGCCCAGAGCGAAACCAAGCGTTACCAAGGCGTCGTTACCTGGGGCGTTCGCACGGACTCACTCGACGCCGATGGTGAGGTTCTGGAGCGTCGCGAGATGCCCCCATTGACGAGCGATCAAGTAAACCTTGAAGCCTCGCGAATGCTTGGCGCGCAATCACAGACGCCGCCCATGGTCTCGGCGATCAAGGTAAAGGGAAAGCGTCTTCACGCACTCGCGCGCGAAGGCGTGATTATCGAGCGTGAGCCTCGCACGATCACGGTGCACGAGTTTTCACTCTCACCCACGTCGCGCGCGGATGAGTGGTCCTTTGACGTGACGTGTTCGGTGGGTACCTACGTGCGGGTGCTTTTGAATGACCTCGCGGAGTGCTTGGGGACGCTGGGCCATTTGAGCCAGCTGCGTCGATTGACGAGTGGCTCGCACGACGTCGACGACGCGCTCACGTTGGACGAACTTGAAGTGCGCGTAACGAATGGCGTCGCGGTGCTCCAGCCGCCGCGGGCTTTCGTGGTGCAACTCGAGGAGCTCGTCGTCAGTGGTGACGACGAAAAGCGACTTCGAATGGGTCAGCGTGTTACTTCGACAACACCGCGCGGGGACGAGATAGCCGCGACGAACGTGACGGGATCGTTGGTCGCGGTGTTAGAACGACGCGGCGATTCGTGGCAACCGTTGATTGTCTTACCGATCGAAGAAGCCGATGAACGCGGGTAGGTTGCTGGCATGATCATTCTCCGCGATGACGAGATCAACACGTTCACGGCCAAGGCGAGCGTCGCCACCATCGGCGTCTTTGATGGTCTGCACCGTGGACATCAAGCCGTCATCGGACAAGTGATTGCCCACTCGAAGGAGTACGACGCGCGCTCGACGGTGGTGACGTTCGATCCTTCTCCGGCGATGATCCTCGCCCCGACGAGGGCTCCGCGTCTACTGGCGACGCTGGATCAGCGTCTCGAGGGGATCGAGGCGCTCGGCGTTGACCAAGTTCGTCTGCTCACCTTCAACGCCACGCTCGCCCATGAGTCCGCGCGCCACTTTATCGAGCGGGTACTGGTAGGAGAGTTGCGAACGAAGGGCGTCGTGGTGGGCGAAGACTTTCACTTTGGTCACAACCGAGTAGGCACCGTGGCAACCTTGGGCGAGGTTGGCGCGCAACGGGGATTCAGTGTCTGGCCGGCGCCACTGTACGGCGACGGTGAACGATGGCGTTCGACCTCAGTGCGCGCCGCGCTGGCTCGAGGCGATCTCGAGGCGGCGAGGAGTATCCTCGGCCGCCCCTTCACGCTTCGAGGAACGGTGGTGCACGGTGACGAGCGTGGCGAAGAGTTGGGTTATCCGACCGCGAATTTAGACGTAGCGGCGCACCAACAGTTGCCCGCAGAGGGCGTTTACGCCGGGGCGACCACGCGAGACGGTAAGTGGTGGCCCGCGGCGATCTCGG
>PLBM01000045.1:0-21572 GCA_003134515.1 Acidimicrobiaceae bacterium
TCAATGGAGTCGCCACGTTCTCCAACCTCTCAATCAACCGTGTGGGCGCGGGCTACACCTTGCGGACCTCCTCGAACGGACTGATCTCGGCGACGAGCGCGACATTCTCGGTGATCGCATGAGAACTTACGCTGGTTCAACCAGCGTGCCGCGTATGGCGAGTCGAGTTCGAAGGTGCCAGCGATCGCGCCACGACAGGGCCCGTGACGAGCACGGCGCCGTTCTCGTGTTGGCCCTGCTCTACCTCGTCGCGATGAGCCTCATTCTCACGGCATTGGCGAACTGGACCATTAACGACCTCAACAACTCCTCGCACTTCGCTTCGGCCCGCTCGCTGCAGTTCGCGGCCAACAGCGCCGCCGAGTTGGCCATTCAAAACATCCGTTACAACCCACTCTTGTCTTCGGGCCAAACGCTGAACGCGGGTCCACCGACGTCGTGTTGGGGGAGCGGACCAACCTCGTCACTCACCGGTGCCAGTAGCGTCGATGGCGTCAGCGTGGACGTCTGGTGTTCGACGTCGTGGACCCCGTCGAGTGCGAATACTCGCGTTGTGACGATTTCAACGTGCCTGAGTGGCGTCAGCGCGATTGCGTGCGCTCTCGCTCCGACACTCCAGACCGTCGTGGCTTTCGATGACTATCCGCCGGGCGTCAGCACGCCGAACAACGGCGTGTGCGCCGTGTACTGCGGCACCGGACTGACCGTCCAGAGCTGGCTCTGGACGCCCCAGGTCCCGATGGCCCCGATCGTAAGTCCGACGACGGGCTCGGTCGCAGGCGGGACGGCCATCACGATCACCGGCACTGGATTTGTCAGCGGGGCTAGCGTCAACTTCGTGTTAGAGAGCGGCGGCGCCCCCGATCCTTCTAACGTCGTGCTCGCCGCGACGAACGTGGTTGTAGAGGGGCCCACCACCCTCACCGCGCTCACGCCGAGTGTGAGTGCCGCGGCAACGTATTTGGTCACGGTCACCACGCCCGCGGGCACCAGCGCCTACGGTCCCTTCTTCACTTTCTCCTAAGACGGACTAACGGGTTAGAGCGCGTCAGCGCCGCACCGGAACGCCTTAAACGGCCCTTTAGAGCAGATATCCAAGGCCGGGTTCTCCCAGCCAACCGCTTCGATATTGAATTGTTCAATAATTGCGATTCTCGCAAGGCTCCGTAGTTTTTCTCATACGTATAGTTCGTTCGCTGCATGTTGTCGAGTGTGTTTCCGAGTGTCGGTAAACAGAAAAACGAAAGGGATGGAAGAGTGTTTAGTTCTTACCGCAGAATTCAGGCCCGCAAGGCCGCAGGGGAGATTGACGAGTCTGGGTTCACTTTGATTGAACTACTCATCGTCATTGTCGTCCTCGGCATTCTTGCGGGAGTTGTCATATTTGCTTTGGGCGGGGTGACGGGCCAAAGCGCCGTCGCTGCCTGCAAGGCCGATGGAGCGACGGTGAACACGGCCATTGCGGCGTTTAACACCGATAATTCGGGCACCACGGTCACCCAAGCGCTGTTGCTCGGGAACACCGACAGTGGACCGTTCTTGCAGTCCTGGCCCAGCAATGCGCCGCACTACGCGTTCACCATTGATGCGTCCGGCGTCTTGCAGATCGCGGTACCGAGTAGCGGAGTTGCCGCTAACTATACGGGTCCGTCGTCTTGTAACACCGTTGTCTAGACACACCATCTCTTGAGATGAGTCGAAGCGCCCGGCACCCCCCGTGCCGGGCGATTCGACTCACTCACGTCGAAAAGGTCGCTCATGAGCAGTGAACAGTTCGCGTTGATCGAGCCCTGGCTTGAGATCCTCTGGGCCAAAGGTGGCAGCGATCTTCTGCTCATTGCTGGTTCGGTCCCACGCATCCGTGTTGACGGACAGCTCGTACCCGTTGAGGTGGGCGTCGAAATGTCCGGCGCACAGATTGACCAGATCGTCCAACCGTTCTTAAGCGAGGACCAGCGTGTGAACTTCAAGGAGCACCTGGACGTCGACTTCGCCTTTACGTGGTTGGACCGAGCGAGACTGCGTGGCAGCGTCTTCACGCAAAAAGGTCAGACGGCGCTGGCGCTGCGACTGATCCCTTCTCGGATCCCGAGTTTCGACGATCTCGGCATGCCCGAAGGCGCCCAGTGGATTGCCGAGCAGACTCGGGGCTTCGTGCTGGTCACCGGCCCCACCGGCTCCGGCAAGTCGACCACGCTGGCGTCCATCATTGACCGCATCAACGGCTCGCGCGCCGCGCACATCCTCACGATCGAGGATCCCATCGAGTACGTGCACGAGCACCAGATGTCCGCCGTGACCCAACGCGAGATCGGCCAAGACAGCCCCTCCTTTGAACGAGCGTTGCGATCGGCCCTGCGCGAGGACCCCGACGTCCTGCTCGTAGGTGAGATGCGCGACATCGACTCGATTCAGATCGCCCTCACGATGGCCGAGACCGGTCACCTGGTACTAGGCACGTTGCACACGAATGACGCGGCCCAAGCAGTGGACCGCATCATCGACGTGTTTCCAGCCGCTCGACAAGAGCAGACCCGGGTCCAATTGGCGGCGTCGCTCACCGCCATTGTGGCGCAGCGCTTGGTGCCCAAGATCGGTGGCGGGATGGTCGCCGCCTTCGAGGTGCTCATCGCCACGAACGCGGTGCGCAACCTGATTCGAGAAGGACGCTCCAATCAACTCCAAAACGTGATGATGACTAACAGTCGCGAGGGCATGCAGACCCTCGAGCACAGCCTCGGGTCGTTGATTCAAGCGGGAACCGTGAGCTACCAAGACGCGTTCAAGGTCGCCGCCCATCCCAAGGAGTTGGCCCGGATGATGAACCAACCCGACGCGCCTTCGCCCAAGGACTGATCTCGAGTGCCCCCGCAAAAAGGTCACCGTCTGCCCTACGCGGTGGTCGCGGGCGTGGCTCCGACCGCTTCGGGTTGGCTCGTCGCCAGCGCGAAACTTCGCGGGGCCACCTTTGCGCCCGAGGAGCCCCGACTTTTCGACTCGTTTCGCGAGGTGCTTGACGTTCGGCCCTCGTTTCAAATCATTGTCGTCGACGTGCCCATTGGCTCACTCGACGCGCCAAGCATCGAGCCACGCTCGTGTGACCGAGAAGCGCACGCGCTGCTCGCGGGTCACGAGTCCGCGTTCCGTCGCGATTCGCTCCTCGGCGGTATCGATCTCGAGGATGGCCTTCACTTCGCGGGGGGCGATTTTCTCATAGAGCGTTGGCGCGAGGTGGCTCGCGAGATGTCCCCTTCCAGTCAGCGAGTGGTTTACGAGGGTCTGCCCGACTTGAGTTTTTACCAACTGAACGAGTACGAAACGCCGCTCTGGTCGAGCGACTGTGACGAAGGTCGTGACGAACGTCGAACGATGTTAGAGCGCAAAGTTCCCGGCGTGGCGAGAGTCCTCGACGCGGAACTTCTCGGTGTCGTACCCCGGGAGCTCAGTGACGTGGCAGCGCTGTTGTGGACGGCTCGACGGGTCTTTGGACACTCCGCCGCCCGACTGCCGAGCGAAGGCGAGTGGGACAGCAGGGGATTGCGCATGGAGTTGGTGATGTGAGCCGGGCTTGGTGGGCCGTGAGAAAACTAGAACCGGTTGAACGGCGCGAGCAGTTCGGGCCCCGCGTAAATCGCCACCGCGACGCCGAGCGCTAAGAACACGCCGTAGGGGATCTGATCGCGGCGATGCATCCGCTTCGCACCGATAAGTGCGAGGCCGACGATGGCGCCAATCAGATTGGCGGCGAAGAAGCCGAGAAGTACGTAGCGCACGCCGAGCCAGCCCAGCGCCAGGCCGAGCGCCGGCGCGAGACGTACGTCCCCGAATCCGAGTAGGCGAGGGCTCGAGAGATTGAGGGCGAAAAAAACGATCCACCACGCCAACGCGCAGAGAACGGCCACTCCGAGTCGGTGCCACGACCCGTTGATCGCCGCGGCCATCGTGAAAAGCGCGCCCGCCATGACAAGCGTGAGATAGACGAGGCGCTTGGGCAATACGAGATGCTCCGCGTCGATACACGCCAGCGCGAACAGACTCGCCAGCAGCACGAGGAAGGCCGGCAGCTCCCAATTAAGGCCGAGGCGCGCTGCCGCGCCGGCGAAGAGGGCGGCGACCGCGAGTTCGCTCAGCGGATAGCGCGCTGAGATCGGTGCGTGACAGCTGCGGCATCGGCCCTTAAGGATGAGCCACGACAGGACTGGGATGTTGTCGCGCTCGCGAATCGCCGCTCCACACGTGGGGCATCTCGAGCGTGGCGAGATTACCGATTCGTGGCGCGGAACTCGGTAGATGACGACGTTCATGAACGACCCGACGAGCAGCCCGAACACGAAGCAGACGACGATCAAGATCGCTAACACGCGTGCCTTCGGGGCGAACAGTTCCTCATTCGACGTGATTTCGTGTGGTTAAAGAAGTCGTCATCTAAGTAAAGTCTGCCATGCTTGACGCGCAACAGGTTGCTTGCTCGCACGACATTGACCATCGAGCCCTCGATCATCGCGATGAATAAAGGTCACGAAATCCACGTACCGTTTTCTCAGTTCTTTGCGCGGCTACATACAACAGCGTGCAACCACGTTGACGTTTCGAATGCGTGAACCGTGGCCGTAACCAGTTCTCAGGTGACCACGCTGATCCGAAAGAGAAGGTTTGGTTTGTCGTTGCGTTCTCGTCACTTTGTATAAGTGTGAGGCCACCGGTACGCATGACGAGGAATTCTCGTGAACCTCTTCGAAAAAAAAGACTGCACCGGCGTGTTCATGTGGCACCGTTACGAGGCTCGACTCCACTATTTTGAGGGGTGAGTCAATTAGGCTGGAATCTGCCGTAGTTCGTGATCGATGGTGAAAGAGGATGATCCGTGGGGATCTCAGTAGGTCGTCGGTACCGATATGGGGCAAGTTTCTTAGACCGCGAGTCGGGCGTGAGATTTTATGGTCATCACCCTCACGAGCGTCCCGACTTATGGAAGCGATACCTCGATGGGGCCGAGGGACAGTACCGACACCATGGCTTTGAGGCGACGTTGCAGCGTCAGAAACTTGAGGACGCGACGGGCATTCCGCTCTTCATTGTGGGTCTCGCGCCCGATGGGCAAATGGTGATGGGCGTGCGCTTTCACGGTCCACTCGAAGGGAGTCACCAAGCGGCCATAACCGGCGAGATGGCTTCGTCACCCGACATTGAAGAGATTGCCAACATCATCGACCGCGGCGTTCGATTCGGCGTCATCGAAGAAAAAGGCGCGTGGTCCAAAGGCAAGGGCGTCACGGGCCATCGTCTCGCGCCCGTAATAGCACGCTCGGCCATACATGCCATGAACTGGCTGGGCGCGGAGTTCGCTTTCGCGGCGATCTCGGACACGCTGTTGCCGTTCGGTGAGGCCACCGGCGCACGTCAGGTGGGCAGCACCCCCGTTCCATTTCCCGATGACCGTTATAAGACAATCGCGGTTTTGTGGCGGCGCTCCTCGGTCCAAGAGTTCAGCACGCCTGAGGCTCGCCAGACACTGCGCCTCGAGGGCGAGGACCTCTCGAGATTACCTCCCTCCAGCGACGCCGGTCCTGTCGAGGCGATCTCAACGCAATCACTCTCGTGGCGTCCCCTGGTGCTCGACGTCACGACCCGCGTGCAACGTGAAGTCCTGCGAGTGTTGCGCGAGGATCCTTCTCTGCAGTTCTTCGACCGATTCGACGAACAGCGAAATGAATTACGCGAAATACGGCCGCCCGTTGCCCAAACAATCTTGGACGAAGGTCAGCGATGGGTGTACTACCCGTGGCGTCGGGCTGTCGTGCGGCTGTTGGCGCCACGGGCGTTCACGATGCTCCGTCTCGACCGCAACCGCAACAAGTTGACCCGCGCCGAACAGGCGGCGCAACGCACCCTTCGTATTGGGGTGGTGGGACTCAGCGCTGGTCACGTCACGGCGCACGTCCTGGCGATGGAGGGCCTCGTGGGCGAGCTTCGCCTGGCCGATTTCGACACCATCGCGCTCTCCAATCTCAATCGCATTCCGGCCTCGGTGTTAGAGCTGGGTGTCAATAAGGCGGTGGCCGCCGCTCGACGAATTGGTGAAATCGATCCCTACTTGCACGTGAAGGTTCTCTCAGAAGGTGTGCAAGCGGACAACCTCGACGCTTTTCTCGATGGCCTGGATCTGGTGATCGAAGAGTGTGACTCACTGGACATGAAGGTTCTGGTGCGCGAAGCGGCGAGAGCTCGACGGATACCCGTACTAATGGAGACGAGTGACCAGGGTGTGCTCGACGTCGAACGCTACGACTTAGAGCCGGACCGGCCGGTCTTCCACGGTCTCTTGGCGGGGCTGGACTCCGCCGCGCTGGCGGGTCTCTCCATTGACGAAAAGGCGCCCTACGTGTTGCGAATTCTCGGCGCGAGTGACGTCTCGTCTCGGGGAGCGGCCTCGCTCTTAGAAGTCGGTCAGACTTTGACCGGCTGGCCGCAGTTGGCCAGCGAAGTGACGGTTGGCGCCGCGGCGATGGCCGCCGCCGTTCGAAGGTTCGGACAGGTCGGGGCGCTCCCATCTGGTCGCGTCCGCTTTGACGTTGAAGAGGTACTCGCCGGCCTTCGAGCGGTCGAGGTGAGTACGGCCGTAGAGGATCCGCTCTTAATGCCCGCCCCGCTCGATCCGCCACTTCAATCCGACGATCCCGTTGAGGTGATCGTGGACGCGGCGCGGCGCGCTCCCTCGGGCGGCAACGTGCAGCCCTGGCATTTCGAGGCCGACGGTGAGGAGATTCGCTTCTTGCTGCGACCGGAGAAGACGTCGATGATGGACGTTCAGTTCCGCGGCAGCTACGTCGCGATCGGCGCGGCGTTGTTCAACGCGCGCGTCGCAGCCGCCGCCTTGAACCGTCTGGGCACCGTTCGACTGTTCCCCGAACCTAGTCGACCTGAGCACATTGCCACGATGCAGCTGGGTGAAGTAACGGACTTTGAAATTGCGTCGCTCGACGAATACGTTTCGACGCGCACCACGAATCGTCGGATAGGGTCCGCGTCGGAGATTCCCGAGCGGGACGTGCAGATGCTCGCCCGGGGCGTCGAGAAAGAAGGCGCGCGACTGCACTTCGTGGCGCAACGTGAGCGGATCAACGACTTCGCCGAGTTACTCGCCGAGTGCGATCGCCTGCGCTTTATTCTTCCGAGCATTCATCGTCAAATGATGGGAGAGCTTCGCTGGCCTGGACGGGACTCACTGGAAGAGGGATTGGACGTGCGCACACTCGAAATGGGCCCCGCGGAGTTCGCCGCGATAGAACTGCTCGGTCGTCCCGACGTGATGGGGCACTTAGAAGAGTGGCGAGCGGGCGACGCGCTGGGCGCACGCACACGCGCCGCCGTGCGCGCGAGTTCCGCGCTCGCCGCGATCACGATTCCCCGAGCGGATCCGACGTGGTACGTGCGCGGGGGCGAGGCCGTGGAGCGGTTCTGGCTCGCGACCGAGAGGCTCGGATTGGCCGTACAGCCCGTCTCGCCCCTGTTCGTCTTTGCCAAGGGGGAAGAGGATCTGGTGCAACTCGCCGGTGAGCGTCACCTCGATGAGATCTTCAAACTGTCCGAGAGATTTGACGGACTACTCGAACTGGACGACGGTGAGGCGGTGGCGTTGTTACTTCGCGTCTTTGACGCGCCGCGCCCGAGCTCCCGCAGCATCCGGCTACCGCTTGAGCGTGTCCTCGGTAGTTCGAGTTCCCGATCCGAGACCACCGCGCCACGGCATGAGGGATCGGCGTTGGGACACCGTTCGCCGTCGAAAGGTGTGCGAGACTGAGAGCTATCGGAGACCTTTTTCGGTGTGGGCGGTGCATTGGTATTCCTGGGAAACGAGATGATGTTCGTCGAAGGCGGATAAATCGTGGCAAATCTGAGTAAATCAGATCGGACGAAAACGGGCCAAGAGACGCGTCAGGTCGTTGAAACCCTTCGCAACGTTGTACCGGGCATGGAGATCGTGGCATTGATGGCGCACGAAGAGGGAATACTCGCCGACTTGAACCTCGAGCCGGTCGTCGCCAAAGAGGCCGATACGGCGTACCGGATCATCCATGAGCGGGTCGCGCGCCAACTTAGTGGCGATTCACCAACCGGCTCATTCTCGTTAGAGGTGTCCGGGGTCGCGTGGAGGGTGCTCGTCGAAGCGATCGGGGAACTAGAGGACACCGTCGTCGGCATGCTCTTTGTGGCCCGCCGTGGCGGGCATTGGACCGAGCAGGAGCGGTCCTCGGTGAGGGCCATCGCGAGCCTTGTCGGCAATGTCGCCACGTTGGCTCATCGTGAGAGCCAGTTGTTGCATCAACAAACGCTCGACGATCTCATTGGTCGGGTGGCCAATCGGCTGATGTCGGCTTCGTCGCAGACACGTAAGGAAGTTCTCCACTGGACAACCCAGGTGCTCGCGGAGTTCCTCGGCGCCGACGTCGCGTTACTTCGGAGAAACGATCTCGAACGGGGGCTCAGCATTCTCGTAGCGGAGTATCCAACTCGTGAGAACGTGCCCGAGCCCGATCCGCTGGGCGAAGTGCCCTTTGACAGCGACCCCATATTCGCTATGACCAAGGACTTTCGAGAACCCATCTACCAAAGCGAGGAGGAGACTCCTGATAAGTATCAAGAGCGCGTCGAGAAAGCGTCCGGGGTCAAGCTCGTCAACGGTGCCGCGGTACCGCTCTTGCAAGGCGACACCACGTGGGGGGTTTTGGCTTTTTTGCACTTCCATCTCCATAAGTGGGTGCCCGAGGAGATAAACGCGTTACAGGCCATCGCGTCGATGCTCATGCAGCTCGAGGCTCGTATCGACGCGGAGGATCAGACCGAATACAACGCGCATCACGATGACTTGACCGGTTTGCCGAACCGCCGAGCGTTGATCCGCGAACTGAGGGTTCGACTGGAGGAAGGACGCGACACCGCGGTGATGGTGGTGGACCTCGATCGTTTCAAAGTGATGAACGACTTCTTGGGGCACGCGAGTGGTGATAAATTACTCGTCACCCTCGCACAGGCGATCCGAAACAGCCTTCGGCCCGAGGACTTCGCGGCACGCCTAGGTGGCGACGAGTTCGTCTTTCTCATCGATGACGTTCGAAGTGAGGACGAGGTCCTCGCCAGCGCCAACCGGATCCTCGCCAGCATCACCGTCCCCGTGGAAATCGGGGGCCAAATGATCAGCCACACGGCGAGCGTCGGTATCGCAATGACGTCGACCAGTTCAGTGCACGGACTCGATCTGTTGGGCTCGGCCGACGTGGCGATGTACGCCGCGAAATCGCGGGGCCGAAACCAGGCGGTGGTGTTCGACGATCAGCTGCGTGAAGTGGTCAATGAGAGATTCCGATTGGAGCTAACTCTCGAAAAAGCCATCGAGGACGGAGAGTTACGCCTTCACTACCAACCAGAGGTCGATCTCAGCACCGGGAAGATTCTCGCGCTCGAGGCGCTCGTTCGTTGGGAACATCCCACCCGAGGTCTGCTGAACGCCTCAGAGTTCATTCGAGTGGCCGAGGAGACAGGACTCGTGGTCGACATCGGGCGCTGGGTGTTCGCCGAAACCTGTCGACAGCTTGCGCAATGGCAACGAGAGTTCTCGAAACTGCCACTCGTTATACGAGTGAATATGTCGCCGGCCGAATTCATGACCGGTGACCTGGTCGACTTCGTCGAAGGTTGCATGAAGACCAACCACGTGAAGGGGGAGCATCTTTGTATCGAAATTACCGAACACGCGGTCTTGCACGAACCCGAGCGCACGGCTCGCATGTTGGAGGGATTCCAGAGATTGGGCATTGAAGTCGCCATCGACGACTTCGGCACCGGGTTTGCGTCGATGACCGAATTGAAGAATCTTCCGGTCAATCTCCTCAAATTGGACCTCAGCTTCGTGCGAGGGATCACCACCGATCTCTACGACCGGGCGATCGTTGAATCGATTATCCGCTTGGGCAACGCCCTCAAACTCACGGTCGTCGCCGAGGGCATCGAGTCCGGCCCGATCATCGATAAGTTGCTCGAACTCGGCTGCTTTCGCGGACAGGGATACTTCATCGCCCGTCCCATGTCGGCTGATGACTTGGCACCGCTCTTGGCTCGCGGCACGATACCTCTTTCTCCAGATCGGTCGCTCGGTTCGGCTCTCCTTGATTCAGCGGACGAGCGGTGACGACTTCGCAAAATGGTGCGGTTCCCCAGAGCGACGACCTCGTGGCTGGCGATTACGAACCGTGGCTTTTCCAGGCCATGCTGGACGAACTCAAGAGCAACGAGTTGGGCATCGGTTTCGTCTATTCACTGCTCGACCTCGTGGCGCAACGCTACGGATTGAAAGACGTGACGGTCAAGCTGATGCACGACACGACGGGCCTGCAGTGCTTTCGCTTAGGGCGTGTCAGCGTTGATAGTGACATCCTTGCGCGCCACGGGAGGTCGGCCGAGGTCATCAGTGATCCAGACGTGATACCCGAGAACGAGCGCAACGCGATTCGCACCGCGTGCCAACTCTCCTTGTCGTTGCACTTAGCGCGTTACAGTTCCGCCCGAGATCCCTTGACCAACATTTCGAACCGGAGGAGTTTCGATACCACTCTCGAAGCGGCCGCCGCTCGCAGCTCTCGATACGGTTGGCCGTTCACGCTGGTGCTGGCCGACCTCGACGGATTCAAAGCGGTGAACGATCGTCTCGGACACGCGCGCGGGGACGATCTACTTCGCAAGTTCGGCTTCGTCCTTCGAAGTTCGGTTCGCAAAGGCGACGCCGCCGCGCGCATCGGCGGGGACGAATTTGCGGTAATTCTCAGCAACGCTGAGGGGCACGAAGTGACCGGATTTCTCGATCGGTTACGTGCGGGCCTGGCCTCGACTGGTAACGTAATCGAGTTTACGGTCGGTACGGCGAGTTCACCACGTGACTCCGTCGACCCGACCGAACTGTTTAGAATCGCCGACGCCCGACTCTACGCCAAGAAGGGAATCAATCTCGAATGATGTCCATCACCGAAGAGGATTTTGAACTCGAGTTGAGATCGCTTCCAGGAGTCGTGAACGTGGGGATAGCTCATGACGAAGACGACGAAGTCGAGATGGTGACCTTGGTGATTATCGGTCAAAATCCCGTGACGATTCGAACCCAGGCCACGCAGATTGCGAATCTCTACTTTCCTGACGTCACCATCGTGGTGGAGTTGGCGGACAGCGCCTCGAGCACGAATCAGGGCGGCGCGAGAGTCGCGCTGTTGAACGCCGACTTTGATGAAAAGGCGGGAGAGTGCGAGGTCCAGCTCGCCTTCGAAGGGCGGATCGGCGTTGGTCGGGCCGAGAGCGGACCGCTCATCGGCGGGGTTGAGGGAACCCTCGCGGCGCTACGGAACCTCGATTACGAAGTTCCCTACTACCTTGACGCGGTCACGACGGTGCCGACGATTCGGGGCTGGCCCGTGGTGGTGACCCTTCGTTCCTCTGCTGATGACGCCGACCTTTACGGCATTGCCCAGTCTGAGGGCGAATCGCTCTCGGCCGCGCGTGCGACCCTCAACGCACTCAACCGTTTTCTGACCAACGCCCCGCACTGAAGCGAACCGACGATCGCCTTTGGGCGCCACCCATGACTCCCTCGCCCCCACGTGGCTTCGGCGGCACTATTCGAGCTCGGGAGTCGGGCACAGCGCCGTCAATTCACGGCAGACTGGGGTAGTGGAACTCTCCGATCAAGAACGAGCCAGTCGACTCTCGGCGCTGAACGCACTGCTGGACTTGATGCGTCCCTCGGTGCAGGCCGACGGCGGCGATCTGGTGTTGATTCGCTGTGACGTCGAGACGGGCGTAGTTGAGGTACAACTCCAAGGCGCGTGCTCGAGTTGCGCGATATCTTCGGACACGCTACAAGGCGGCGTGACTCGGATCTTGAAGGATCGTCTGGACTGGGTCCGTGAGGTGATTGGCGGGGTCGATGAGACGTTGGACCCCGAGGTGTCCTCTCTGCTCGGCTCCGGCGCCTACGTGCCGCGTTACCGCGAGCTCTAAGAGCGAACTTTCTTCCTATATTTTTTCCAGGGTGACGCCTGTTAACTCTTCGGCCACGTTCCAAAGTCGAGTCGCGTCGTTTTCGTGGCGCGCAGAACGCGGAACCCGCACTAAGGTCGTCGGACCTACGAGTCCAAAGAGTCGATCTGGTCCGTAGTAGGCGCCGCTCAGCGCGTCGGGACTCGTAGCCGCGTACAGCAGTGGTTCGGTTCCCGGCTCGACGCCTTGAGAGGCGAGGAACATTACCCTCGTCACCCAGTCCGGCCGTTTGCGCCCGCGGCCCAGGCTCGCGCCGGCGGCGAGCAGATTGGTTCGCGTGAAGCCCGGGTGCGCGGCGTTACTCATCAAATCCCAACCGCGTTGATTGGCAACACGGGCCAGTTGTTGTGCGAACAGCAGATCGGCGAGCTTGGATTGGGCGTAGGCGAAATAGGGGACGTAGTGACGATCACGTTGCAGGTTCTGGTAGCGAATGGAACCAATGGCGGCGACACTGGAGCTCATGGTGGCGACGCGCGGGGCCTTCGCGGCCAAAAGTAGTGGCAGCAGTCGCAACGTGAGTGCGAAGGGGCCCAGGAAGTTTGTGGCGAGCTGCAACTCAAATCCGTCGACACTGACCAGTCGCTGGGGTGGGGCCATGACGCCCGCGTTGTTTACCAGGAGATCCAACGGTCTTTTCTCGCTGAGCAGCGCTTCGGCGAAAGCCTTGACGGACGACAGATCGGCCACGTCGAGACGGCGGACGTCGAGGTGTGCGTCGGGAAATTGGCTCAAGATCTCCTGACGGGCCCATTCGCCCTTAGCGAGCGCTCGTACCGCCATGATGACCTGGGCGCCCGCGCCGGCCAGGCGTCGAGTGGCCTCTTTGCCCGTGCCACTGTTCGATCCGGTGACGACGGCGAGCCTGTCGTGCTGATCGGGGATGTCGTACACGGCACGTCCTTCGCTTCCAGAGTTGCCAGAAATCTATCGGAGGCGCCCGAGCGGACGTGGAGTTGGCGCCCGACGCGATGACTTCGTGGGTGGGCCGTCGTGGCGGGGCAACGCCGAGAATTACGCTCAGACGTTTGGCCTAAGTGGGCCGAACGGGCGAGAAAGTCGCGTACGGCTCCTGTTGCCTCGCGAAGGGACTTCCGCTATTATTTAGTTAGGTGAACTAATGGAAACGAACACGAACACGAACGAGACCGCGGCCCGCTTGCGTCGAGCCATTACGCGAATTAATCGCAAGCTTCGTTACTCCGCGCTCGGTGGCGTGACTCCGGCCCAAGCGTCGATGTTGGCCTCGATCGACAAGCTCGAACGTCCCTCACTGGGTGATCTCGCTGTCGCTGAACAGATTCAGCCGCCGTCGGTAACGCGTCTCGTGAAGGACTTGATGAAGGCCGGACTTATCAGCTCGGCGTCCGATCCAGATGATCGGCGAAGTACGCGAGTTCGCCTCACCGCGCTGGGACGAAGAGACCTCAACGCCATCCGCCAGCGAAAGACGGAATTCCTAGAGCGCAAGCTCCTCGCGCTCTCACCGGTCGATCGGCGCCACGCCGAGAAGTTGGTGTCGTTTCTTGAAGTGCTCCTGGAGGGTGAATGAGTTCCAAGACGTCCAGCAAATCCCGCACCTTCGCGGCGCTACGGGTTCGCAACTTTCGCCTCTACTTCATCGGCCAATTGATCTCTGTCTCGGGTACGTGGATGCAGTCACTGGCCCAAGGTTGGCTGGTGTTGCAAATTACCGGCTCGTCGGTGGACTTAGGCATCGCCATCGCCTTACAGTACGTGCCGATGCTGCTGGCTGGTTCCTACGGCGGGCTCATCGCCGACCGTCACGAGAAGCGCCGGATCTTGTACTTCACCCAGACAGCCGCCGGCCTGCTTGCGCTGCTGTTGGGGCTTCTGGTCAGTACCCACCACGTCACCGTGTTGACCGTGTACGCGATCGCAATGGGCCTCGGCGTCGTGAACCTCTTCGACGTCCCGGCGCGCCAAGCCTTCGTTCAAGAGATGGTGGGGCGCGAACTCATCGCCAACGCCGTGAGTTTGAACTCGGTGTTGATGAACGCAGGGCGTCTGATCGGCCCGGGCATCGCGGCCGGGCTGATCGCCCTGGTGGGCACGGCCGCCTGCTTCTTTGCCAACGCCGGCTCCTTCGTCGCGGTGTTAATCGCGCTGATGATGATGAACAGCGACGCCTTCTTGCCGATGCGCACCGTCGAACGCGAGAAGGGTCAGCTACGACTCGGGATCAAGTACGCCTTTGGCAGGCCAATTTTGCGAAACGTGATTATCGCGGTAGCGGTGGTGGGCACCTTCGCCTACAACTTCACCGTCACTTTGCCGCTCTTCGCGACGAAGACGTTCCACGAAACCTCGGCCGCTCACTACGGCATCTTGATGGGCGCGATGGGACTCGGCGCGGTCATTGGCGGGCTCTTGGTGGCGCGCCGATCACGCCCGACCCCCGAGTTGCTCGCGCTGTTGATGTTGGGTTTTGGACTCTTCATGACGTTGGCGGCCCTCTCGCCCACGGTGCTGTGGGCCGAGATCGCGATGATTCCGACTGGCGCTTTTTCGATCGCGTTGGTCGCCACCGCTAATTCGTTATTGCAGTTGAACTCCACTGAACACATGCGCGGACGCGTGATGAGCCTATACAGCATCGCGTTTTTGGGCACGACGCCCATCGGCGCACCGCTCGTGGGCATCGTCGTGTCGTGGTCGAATCCTCGAATCGGCATCTTGATGGGCGCAGCTTTCGCGTTATTGACGGGTCTTGGACTCTTGGTCCGTCAGCGCCATCACGCGCGCGGTCAGAAGGTCTTTCAGCCGGCCTAAGCCCGGGGGACTTTGGGCTCCTTGGGCAGACCGAGCGCCCGTTCACCAATGATGTTGCGTTGAATCTCGGCCGTGCCACCCCAAATGGTCTCGGAGCGTGAAAAGAAGAACGCCGATTGAAGCTCCGAGACCGGGTAGTCGCTGCGCCCGCGTCGCCGTCCGGTTGAGGGTCCCGACGCCGGTTCCTTGCCCGTGAGGATCTGCGCTTCCATGCCCAAGAGGTCGATCGCGAGCTCGGTGGATGCACGGTGTGCCTCGGACCAGAACATCTTGTTGCACGCGCCCAACAGGGCCGCGTGGTGGGTGTTGTTGAGCGCGTCGGTCAAAGAACGGTAGCCATTGATCTCCATTATCTTGACCTTGGCCCACGCCTTTACCAGCGCGTCGCGCACCAGGGGGTCGTCGTTCTTCCTCACTCGTGTCGCTTCATTGATGATGAGTTCCCACTCCTTTAAGAAGCGGCGATAGCCCGTCGTCGACGACGAACCCCTTTCGAACCCCAGCGTCGTCATGGCGACCTTCCAGCCGTTGTTGACCCCGCCCACGACGTTGTTCTTCGGGCAACGGGCGTTGGTGAAGAAGACTTCGTTGAATTCGGCGGATCCGTCGACCTGGGTGATCGGGCGCACGTCGACGCCATCTTGGTGCATCGGCACCAAGAGGTAACTGATGCCCGCGTGTTGGGGCGCGTCGGGATCGGTGCGTGTCAATAGAAAGACGTAGTCCGCGTGCTGGGCCTGGGTGGTCCAGACCTTCTGGCCGTTGATCACCCACTCGTCACCGTCGAGCGCCGCCGTGGTCTTGAGGCTTGCCAGATCCGAGCCCGCGTCCGGTTCCGAGAATCCCTGACACCACGCGATCGTGCCGTGCAAGATGCCGGGGATAAATTCCCTTTTTTGCTCGTCGGTGCCCCACTGGAGAATGGTCGGGCCGACCAAGGTGTCACCAAAGAAGTCGGCGCGCAGCGGCGTGTTCGCCTTGGCGAACTCTTCGTTCAAGACCACTTGATCCATCAGCGAGAGTCCCTTGCCCCCGTATTCGACGGGCCAGCCTGCGCAGATCCATCCGCCGGCGAAGAGCTTCTCGGTCCACGTCTCGTTAAAGCGCTGGCGCTCTTTGCTGCTCATCGAAAAGCCCGGTTCGAACCAGCCTGCCGGCAGCGCCCCTTCGAGCCAGGCGCGGATCTCCTTACGAAACGTTTCGGCTTCTTGGGGGTATGTCAAATCCATAGCCGAAAGCGTAGCCACTCGTCGTGCGCCACCTTTGGTGCATTTGTGCCCATTTGGAAATTGGGGGAGAATGGTAGACCGCAATGAATATGAAAGTTGTTTCGTGTCTCGTTCCCTCCGCCAGACCATCAGCGACACCAGGGCCTCCTGGGCGCTCAGTCGATCCCTCACGCTGCCCGCCCGCGTGGCCCCGCGAGCGGCCGAACCGGGAAAGTACCGCGTCGCTTTTTTGATTTATCGCGGAAACCCGCGATGTGGGGGCCAGGGGGTCTACACCCGTCACCTGACCCGAGAACTAGTGGCGCTGGGTCACAGCGTGGAAGTCTTCGCCGGTCCGCCTTGGCCCGAACTGGACGAGGGTGTGGGCTTTAGTCCTGTTCGCGGGCTTGATCTCTATCGCGACCCCGATCCCTTTCGCATCCCGGCCCGATCAGAGTTCACCTCACCGGCGGATCTCGCGGAGTTTGGCGTCATGCTGAGCGGCGGCTTTGGTGAGCCGCTGGCGTACTCGTTGAGAATTGCCAAAGTGCTGAAAGCTCGCCGCGGCGACTTTGACCTGGTGCACGACAACCAGTGCCTGGGCACCGGTATCTGGACGTTGCGCCGCCAGGGCTGGCCCCTGCTCGAGACCTTGCATCACCCCATCACGGTGGATCGTTCGATCGCGCTCGATCACGCCGAGACCGTCTGGCGGCGCCTGGGGACGCGCCGGTGGTTCGGCTTTTTGCGAATGCAAGTTCGCGTCGCGAAGAAACTGCCAGCGATTCTGACGGTGTCGCACAATTCGAAGGCGGATATTCACGCCCAGATGGGCGTGGCGCTCGATCGACTAACGGTGGTGCCCGTAGGGGTCGATCACCAAGTCTTTCGGCCCTACGACGACGTCGTAAAGAAGAAGGGCCGGCTCATGGTCACCTCGAGCAGCGACGTGCCCATGAAGGGCTTGGTGCCCTTGCTCGAGGCGATCGCGAAGTTGCGCGTGGAGCGAGAGATCGATCTGGTCGTGATTGGTCAACCCCAGCCTAAAGGACGCGTGGCACGCACTTTAGAGCGATTGGGCCTGAATGACATCGTCACCACCATTAGTGGCGTGAGTGACGAGGCGCTCGCGCGGCTCTACGGTGAAGCCGAAGTGGCGATCGTGCCCAGTCTCTACGAAGGGTTCTCCTTACCGGCGATCGAGGCGATGAGCTGTGGCGTGGCGGTCGTCGCCACGACCGGGGGGGCGCTGCCCGAAGTCGTGGGCATCAGTGGCGAGACGGGACTTCTGGTCGAACCCAACGATCCCGAGGCGTTGGTGGGGGCCATTCGTCAACTCCTGGACGACGAAGCTTTGCGTCTGCGCCTGGGGGCCAATGGTCGGCGTCGGGTGATGGAACGATTCACCTGGCAGGTGACGGCGCGGGGAACGGCGGCCTGCTACGACGCCGTTATGAACGGCCGTCCACTCCCGGACTCCCTGATCTTTAACTGATGCTGACCGCTAAGTACGAACAGCTGGGCCTGCGAAAAGGCGACAAGGTACTCGACTTGGGCTGTGGTTTTGGTCGTCACGCCTTCGAAGCGGCGCGCCGCGGCGCCAACGTGGTCGCGCTCGACGCCGGGCGCGACGAGGTCGAGGGTGTGGCTGCCACGTTTGCGGCCATGGGGGAAGCGGGAGAGTTGACCGAAGGTTCCCTGCACGCTACGACCGTGCAAGGCGACGCGATGCACTTGCCGTTTCCCGACAACACCTTTGATCGGGTCATTTGTTCTGAAGTGCTTGAACACATCCCCGATGATCTAGCGGCGATGCGAGAACTCGCGCGGGTCCTTAGGCCGGGCGGCACGATGGCTATCACGGTGCCACGCTTTGGTCCGGAGTTGGTGAACTGGGCTCTTTCGGATGAGTATCACAACGTGCCCGGTGGCCACATTCGCATCTATCGACGCTCGGTGTTAAACGAGCGGCTCTCTTCGACGGGACTGCTCGTCACCGGTCACCACTACGCGCACGGCCTGCACAGTCCCTACTGGTGGTTGAAGTGTTTCGTGGGCACCACCAACGACGAGCATCGACTCGTTCGGCTCTATCACCGACTGTTGGTGTGGGACATCGTGAAGGCGCCGGCCGTCACGCGCTACGCCGAGCGGGTGTTGGCGCCACTCATGGGCAAGTCCGTCGTCGTCTATCTGGAAAAGCCCGCGTGAGTTCGACCACCAGTTCACTCGGTGGCGTGCCCGGCGTGGCGACGAGTGAGGAGTTGGCGATAACGGCTGACTACCTCGCGTCGCTACAACTTGCGAGCGGACAGATTCCCTGGTTCACTGGGGGACACTGCGATCCGTGGAATCACGTGGAAGTCGCCATGGCTCTCACGATCAGTGGCTACGACCACGAAGCGCGGGCGGCCTATCGATGGTTGGCCGACGCGCAGCTGGGTGACGGGAGTTGGTTCAACTACTACGTGGGCGATCGCGCGAAGGACACGCGCCTGGACACCAACGTGTGTGCGTACCTCGCCACCGGTCTGTACCACTACCTCTTGGCCACCGACGACGTCGATTTCGCCGCACAGTTGTGGCCGACAGTGGAGCGGGCGCTGGAGTTTGTGCTGCGTTGGCAACTCAACGACGGCACGATTCGCTGGTCACTCGACGCGCAGGGTCGACCCGAGTCCTACGCGCTCCTTAGCGGCTCGTCGTCGATCTTTCACTCGTTGTGCTGTGGCGTCGCGCTGGCGGAGCGTCTCGACCGGGCCAAGCCCGAGTGGGAACTGGCCGCTGGTCGTCTCGGGCACGCTGTCGCGCGTCACCCCGGCGCCTTCGCGCCCAAGAACGAGTTCGCGATGGACTGGTACTACCCCATTTTCTCCGGCGCTCTTCGTGGTGACGCCGGCGCGAAGCGAATCGCGGACGGTTGGGAGCGCCACGTGATGGACGAGCTGGGCGTACGCTGCGTGTCCACCAACGACTGGGTGACGGCGGCCGAGACGGCCGAGTGCGTGCTCGCGTTGGACGCACTCGGCCTGACGAGTCGAGCGCTGGATCTCTTTAGTTGCACGCGGCTTCACCGGCGTGAAGACGGGGCGTACTGGACCGGCCTGGCCTACCCGACGCGCACGACGTTTCCCGATCGCGAGATCACTTCCTACACCGCGGCCGCCGTGCTTTTGGCGGCCGACGCGTTGAGTTCATCGTCGAAGGCGGCCGGACTCTTTCGCCACGACGAACTGGCCACGCCGCTCGATCTCGCTGAGCCGGGCTGTCCGCTTCGCGGCTAGTGAGCGCGCTCGAGTATGCGCAGCGATCCCTCGCTCGCGACGTCAACGAACTGGCCACTGTCGAGCGCGGCCACGTAGATCTCGTAGGGCGCGCGGCCGCCGTCCGCGAGGTCCGAAAAGACGTCGTGGATGAGCAGCAAGCCGCCCGGCACCACCTTGGGCGTCCAGGCGGCGTAGTCGGCGCGGGCCACGTCGAGTGCGTGACCCCCGTCGATGAAGAGCAGATCCAAGGGTTGAGCGAAGTGTCGGGCGATAATCAACGAGTCACCGACGAGTCCGACCACGCTCGCTTCGAGTTGGGCGGCGGCGATCGTACGCTGCCACGTCGGCAACGTGTTCAATCGGCCGTCGGCGGGATCGACCAGCGCGGAATCGAAATGCTCCCAACCCTCCTGGTTCTCCTCGCTGCCGTGGTGATGATCGAGGGAGTAGAGCACGCTGCTGGTGGCTTCAGCGGCGGCGCCGAGATAGAGCGCGGACTTACCGCACCACGCGCCCACCTCGAGCCACGTCCCTTGGGGTACTCGCGCACCGAGTTCGAGCGCGTGACCGAACAGCGCGAGTCCCTCCTCACGGGGCATGAAGCCCTTGGCCGCTTCGGCCAGGACCAAGAGTTCGCTCTCTCGACTCACGAAGTCGCCAAGGAGATGAGCGTGTAGAGACCGAGCGCCAAGAAGACGAATCCGCCCCCGCGTCGAATCCAGGCCAGCGGAACGACGCGCTGGAGAAGTTGACCGCCGAAGGCGCCGAGGAACGAGACGCTGATGAGCGCGAGCGACGCGGCGAGAAAGACCTCAAGGGGCTGATGCGTTCTAACAGTAAGGTTCGCCGCTTGGATCTGGGAGAGGTCACCGAATTCACTGACGAAGATGACGCTAAAGGCCGTGACGATCTCCTTAAGGCGCGTCGAAGGGTGTTCACTTTTCGCACGATCTTCGCCGACTCGCTCGGCGGTGGACTCGCGCGAGAGAAAAAGATACGCCGCGCCGCCTAAGAAGAGCGCGCCGACGATGAGGTCCTTCACGTGCGCCGGCAGCAGCGTCAACAGCCCCCCGGCTCCGACCGCGACGCCCATTTGCACGACAAAGCCCGCCGAGGCGCCCATTACAATCGACGACGGTCGCGCGCGAGTACTCATCACGACCGTCGCGATCATGGTCTTGTCGGGCAACTCGATCAGGAACATCAGGGCGAAGATGCCCAGGAACGTCCCGACGTTCACGGTGTGAACTTAGAACTGTTGGCGCATCGCCGCCGCGAAGGCGAGACCGACGCGCATTCGCTCGAGCGCTTGCACGACCGTACGCTGATCGCCGGCGAGGGGGTGCTCGGTGTGAAACGCCTCGACCTTGTTGGCGAAGGACTCGTCCTTTATGAACAGGGGCACGCCGAGCGTCAAGCGCGAGAGCGAGTTGCCAGGGAACTTCTCGACGGCTTCGTCCCAGCGGTCCGTGAAGTACGACCACACCCGAGGGCCGGTCGTGGCGTTGCGCGACAAGATCCCGAGCACGATGGCCCCGTCTTGAGTACGGAACTCGCTGAAGCACTTCTCGGCCGCGTCGAGGGCGACGCGCTCTTCGTTGAATTCGCCCAGTCCCCACCACTGGTAGCGCTGCTCGTCCTGGGGTGTCGCGGCTTCGCGGTAGCGCTCGAGGAAGATCTCGNNTCAAAGCGCTTGACCGCTTCGGCCCGGATGTTCTCGTTGCCGCCAAGGGTGCCGAGCACGCCCAGCACGATCGCGCGCAGTTGGGGCGTGAGTTCGCTCTCGCCCGCGACGCTCTCCCATCCGAGGCGAGCGAACTGAGGATCGAAGAGTTCGCGCACGTCTTTGGCGAGGCCCTCGCGCTGGTCGGGCTTGAGCGCGCGACCGACGTGATCGAGCGCGCTGGCAACTGTGGCCCAGGGCGTGGGCTCGTCTTGTGTACCGAGTCCTTGGGCGATGGAGAGAAAGTCTTTCCANNAAGAGCGAGGCCCAGCTGTCGGCGACGAGCGTGGCGCGCTCGAGCTCTTCGAGTTCGCCGATGTGATCGACCAGGGCCGCGAGTTCGGCGCTGCCGTAGCGCGAACGAAACACGCCCGAGCCGCCGGCGTTCAAGACGACCGGGGACGCGTCGGTGACGCTTAAGGGGCTGTCCGTGAGGAGATGACGGCTCGTCGCACCGCCATTGAGCGAACGGGTCAGTACCGGCACCATCCACGACGAGCC
>PLBM01000045.1:21670-35025 GCA_003134515.1 Acidimicrobiaceae bacterium
TACTGCTCGAGCATGCGCAGGACCGAACCACCTTTTTCGTAGGTGAGAAGATCGAACATGCCCTGGGTGTCGTCGGGGGAGATCACCTCGTACTCAATAGGTCGTGTGGAGTGCAGACCGTCAATTTCCAGCGCGGCGTCGCGGTCGACCCCGAAGCTGACCCACCTCTTCCACTGGGGGCGAAAGGCGTCGGTGCACAGGACCGCCATAAAGGTGGCGAACGCCTCGTTGAGCCAGATTCCCTCCCACCACTCCATCGTGACCAGGTCGCCAAACCACATGTGGGCGATCTCGTGCGCGACGACTTCAGCGATTCGCTCCATCTCTGAGACGGACGCTTCCGCGGGATCCACGAGGAGAGCAGTCTCGCGGTACGTGATGCAGCCCAAGTTCTCCATTGCGCCGAAGGCGAAGTCAGGAATGGCGACCATGTCGAGTTTGTCGCCCGGGTAGGGAATATTGAAGTAGTTCGAAAAAAAGCGCAGGGCGAAGGCACCCGCCTCGAGGGCGAAGTCCGTCAGATGGCCCTTACCGACCGGATAAGCAACCCGCAAGGGCACGCCGTCCACGTCGAGCGCGGGCGTCTCCTCGAACGGGCCAATGATGAAGGCGACCAAGTACGTCGACATCTTCATGGTGGGGGCGAAGCTCACGTTGCGCTGTCCGTTGCCGAGATCTGTATCGGACACAATCGGAGAGTTCGAGTACACCGCGAGCTGGCTCGGGATGGTGAGATTGATCTGGTACGTCGCTTTAAAGGCCGGCTCGTCCCAACAAGGGAACGCACGGCGAGCGTCGGAGTGTTCGAGCTGGGTGGTGGCGATGGTGTGCGCGACGCCGTCGTTGTCGGTGAACGTGGAGCGATAAAACCCGTGGAGCTGGTCGTTCAAAATGCCGTCGAAGGCAATTTCCAACACGGCCGGCCCCGCGGGAAGCTCACGGTCAAAGACGAAGGTCACCGTCTCGTAGGTCTCGTCGAATCGGTGCTCGAGCGAGCGGTAACTGGTGCCGTCAGCGCTCAGCGTGGCGGCGCCGAGTTCGAGCTCGATGGCGTGCAGGGTCAACTCAGTTACCGTTTCGCCAATGTCGACGTCAACTTCGACGCGCCCGGCGAAGGTGAAGGCTTCGAGGTCAGGGGTGAGAAAGATTCGATAGGCCGACGGGACGACGGTGCGGGCGAGACGGTAGGGGTTAGTGGTTGTGCTCATAAGTCGCTACTTTAGGTCCAAATCTTCTACGCTCGCTAAGTGACTTCTACGCCCACGCCCGTTTCCTTGCGCATCAAGCCGGGCCCGAATCGTCTGGCGGTCACCGGCATCGGCAACGCGATGCTCGACATCATCACCCAAGACGACCGCGAGGTCTATCGCGACCTCGGGCTCGTGAAGGCGGCGATGTCCCTTATTGACGAGGGCCAACTCGAGGCCTTCTATAACGCCATGGGCCCGACTATACAAATGTCCGGTGGATCCGTGGCGAATTCCATCGCTGGCGTGGCGGCGCTCGGGGGCACGTGCGGCTACATCGGCAAAGTCGCGGACGACGAGTTTGGAGAGCGATTTCGCCACGACCTACGTTCGTTGGGTGTCGAACTCGACCTGGCCGTGGCCAAAGCCGGCGAGGGCGCGACCGGTCGTTGCCACGTATTCATCACCACTGACGCGCAGCGCACGATGGCCACGTACCTGGGCGCCTCGAACAAGCTGAACGCTGACGACATCAAAGAAGACCTCATCGCGCGTTCAGAGATTACCTACGTCGAGGGGTATCTTTTCGATCTTCCTCCGGCCAAGGAGTCCATTCGAAAGGTGGTGAATTTCGCTCACGATCACGACTCGATGGTCGCGCTCTCGCTGTCCGACATGTTCTGTGTTGATCGGCACCGGCGCGATTTCCTCGATCTAGTGACAAGCGACGTCGACGTGTTGCTCGCCAACGAGACCGAGATCCTTTCGCTCTTTCAGTTCGATCACCTCGAACAGGCCTTCGGCGCCCTGGACGAGATTGGCGTGCTCGCCGTCGTGACCCGCGGGGCCCAGGGAGCTGACGTCGCCACGGTCTCGGGTGTGGTGAGCGTGCCCGCGCTGGAAGTCGAGCACGTCGTCGACCAAAACGGCGCCGGTGACATGTTCGCCTCTGGCTTTCTCTACGGTCTGGCGTTGGGCGCTGATCCCGTCGAGGCGGCCGAACTGGGTTCGTTGTGTGCCGGCGAGGTCATCACCCACCTTGGCGCACGTCCCGAGTCGGATCTCGAGCTACTCGGCATTGACGCGGGACTGCTCTAGTCTTCAAATTCCTTGCGCGTCGAGGATCGCGTCGAGTTCCCGGGTTCGAACCGTCTCCCACTTGACCCACATGACGGCAATCGGAATGCAGGCGAGCAGCATCAACGCGTCGCCGCCGATCCACATGATCGCGCCGCCGAGGTGAATGTTTAATAAAATTGACGCCTTCGTCGAGCCGGCGGCCGTCATCGAGGCGTACGCCGGAAAGGGATTCGTCGAGGTCATCGACAGGGCCAGACCGGTGAAAGTGTCCACGGGTACGGCGGCCATGATGTAGACGAGGCGAAGACCGGGGTGAATTTTGTACCCCCGCTCGAGCCCGAACGCCGCGCGAAAGAACAGGTACCCGACGACGAGAAAGGCGATCTGCTCGAGGTGGTGGAACCACTCGTGTTCCATCATGTAGTTCATCAGCCCCGTCAGGTGCGTCAGGGGAATAAAGACGAAGTAGAGGGCGAAGGCGACGAGCGGATGGGTGAAGCGAACGATGAATCGACTATCGAGCCAGCGTCGAATCGTCGCGCCACCGCTCGCGTAGGCGAGATCGAGCGGCGCACTCAGGGCGAAGAGGGGAGCAGCCACCATGATCAACAAGAGGTGTTGAATCATGTGGTCACTGAAGTACTCCATGTCGTACACGCCAAGAAACGTCTGGGTCGCCACGAACGTGACAAGGAGCCCTGAGGTAAAACAGATCGTGCGAACCCTGGGCCACGACGTCGTGCGACGGACACCCCACGCGTAAAGCATCCCCGCGCCGATCAAAAGGATGAGCGGAAGCACGCCTACGTCCCACACGTTTAGATGGTGCCAAGAGAACGGCTGAATCATCTCGGTGGGCACCGAGTTATCTTACGATGTCGAATTTGAGAGAATGACGGCTCGTTAGGATGGCCTCGTGCGCGCCAAGTATTTCTCTCGTCGAGCGATTGGACTGCATTTCGCACTGCTGCTATGGATAGCCATGTGCGCCTCGGCGGTGTGGTGGCAAGTTGGTCGTGCGGTCGAGGGCAACTCGCTGAGCTTTCTCTACTCCATTGAGTGGCCCGTCTTTGGCGTGCTGGGCGTACTGGGTTGGTATGCGTTGTTGAATTTAGAGCAGGTCACCGTTGATCAACAAATGGTCCGGCGCGAATACGAGGAGAAGATGCGTGCCCAGGCCGTCACCGCGCGAGACGTGACGCGCGCGGACGAAGATCCGACACTCGCGGCGTATAACGACCACCTCGCTCGGCTGTCTCACTTGCCAAAGAAGCGACTCTGGGGCCACGGGTGAACGCCACGTTTCGGCGCTATCGAGTGATGTCCTTCGTGACCGGGACCACTTTATTGGTTCTCTTCGTGACACTCTTCATACACTCGGTGGACTTGACGCTGTGGAAGCACATGGACTGGTTCGTCAAGATCGTGGGCATTGGCCATGGTGTGGTGCTCTATCCGATCTACATGATCATGTGCTTCAACCTGGTGATGAAATTTCGCCTGAACGCGCTCTATCTGGGGGTCATGTTGTTTGCGGGCTTCGTCCCGGGCCTGGCCTTTTATCTCGAGCACCGCATGCGCCTGCGGCTCTATCCCCAAGGTCTACCCGCTAAGTGAGCGAGTGGCTTGCGCGCAGGGTCATTGCCTTCGCGCATCAAGGTGGATCCTTCGAGGGACCTTCATCGACACTCGCCGCGATCGAGCACGCACTGTCGGTGGGCGCGAGTGCCATTGAACTTGACGTGCACGCCACCAAGGATCGTCACGTGGTGGTCTGTCACGACGAGACGGTCGATCGCACTACTAATCACCATGGCGAGATTGCTAATCTCACGCTCGGCGAATTGCGCGATATGGACAACGCCTACTGGTGGATCGCCGGTGATGTTGTAAGCCCTGGACGTGACGCGAACGAGTACCTCCTTCGAGGTCGCGCGCCGGGTGACCGTCGATTCGCGGTCGCGACGCTCGAAGAAGTGGCTGAGGCGTTCCCCGGCGTCTTGTTGAACCTCGACATCAAACGAACGAGTCCCGACGTGGCGCCCTACGAGGAGTTGCTCGCCGACGAGTTGCGACGCCTCGAACGGGCCAGCTCGGTCATTGTGGCGTCCTTTCACGATGAGGCTATCCAACGGTTTCGCTCCTTCGCGCCTGAAGTGGCGACGTCGGCGGCCACCAACGAGACCGCGACCTTCTACTTTTCAAGTCTTGAGGGCACGCCGACGGTGCCCCCGGTCAGTGCCTTCCAAGTTCCGGCGACCTACGGCGATATTGACGTCGTCACCGAATCATTTATCGCCGCCGCCCACCACGCCGGCATCGCGGTGCACGTGTGGACGATCAACGAGGTTGACGAGATGGCTCGACTGGTGGACCTGGGCGTCGACGGGATCGTGAGCGACCGACCAGCGCCACTGGCCGCGCTTTTGCAAGAACGGGGCTGCGCGTGGGACGGAAAACTTGGGGGAGGGCCTTAGCCGCGCCCGCAGTTCGGTCGTTTGCCGTGATTGGCCTTCTTTTTCGCGCGTAGTTTGCGCTTCACGGTTCGCTTTGACATAGGTGACAATGTTACTAGGTAAATCGCGTCGCGAGCCAAATGAGGAAAACACCGTGGATGAGACTGTGAGCGTCGGTCAACTGGTGCTCGTCGCCACGCCACTGGGCAACCTCGGTGATCTTTCGCGACGAGCCCTCGATCTCTTTGCGTGCGCCGACGTCATCTACTGCGAGGACACGCGTCACTCACGCACGCTCTTTAGCGCGCACGACATTCCCACCAGAGGGCGGCTCCACTCGCTGCACGAGCACAACGAGGCGGCTCAGTGCGAGATAATCGTGGCGCGAGTGCGCGCCGGCGAGCTGGTTGTTCTCATCAGTGACGCGGGGACTCCGGGCATCTCCGACCCCGGGAGCCGAGTGGTCGCGGCCATTGTCGAAGCGGGTCTCGTTGTGACGACCGCGCCCGGACCCACAGCCGTCATCGCGGCACTCACGATTAGTGGACTATCGACCGACCGATTCGTGATGGAGGGGTTTCTCCCTCGAAAGTCCAGTGAGCGGACGCACTACTACGACCAGTGGTCGCGTGAGGAGCGCACCACGGTGTTCTACGAGTCTCCGCAGCGACTGAAGACGACGCTGAACGAGCTCGCGGCGCTCTTTCCTTCGCGACGCGTGGCCGTCGCTCGAGAGATCACCAAGCTGCACGAAGAGGTGACGCGCGGCACTCTCGAAGAGGTGGCGGCCGTCATGGACCAACGCGAGGTGCTTGGCGAGATCGTGGTTGTGCTCGAGGGCGTGTCGTTCACGCCCGAGATCGAAGAGACGGTCGTGCGCGCGGCGCTGCTCGAGCAGTTCCAAAGCGGCGCGTCGACTCGCGACGCGGTGGACTACGTCGCCGCCACGTTGGGCGCGTCACACCGTGACGTGTACCAACTCGCGCTCGACGTACGAAAGAACGAGTCGCGCTAGTTCACTAACCTCTAACCATGGGCCGCTTCTACATCACCACCCCCATCTA
Source organism: Acidimicrobiaceae bacterium (assembly GCA_003134515.1). Classification (GTDB taxonomy): domain Bacteria; phylum Actinomycetota; class Acidimicrobiia; order Acidimicrobiales; family RAAP-2; genus RAAP-2. Next base: position 27,458 of record PLBM01000045.1, read on the forward strand.
CTACGTAAACGACGCCCCTCACGTGGGTACGGCGTACACGACGGTGAACGCCGACGCGCTGGCGAGGTGGCATCGAATGGTAGGTGACGAGACGAAGTTTCTCACCGGGACTGACGAACACGGTCAAAAGATGGCCGAAGCGGCGGCGAAGAACGGTTTCTCACCCAAGGAGTGGACCGATCGGACCGCCGTGCGATTTGTTGAGGCCTGGGAACTACTCAATATCAGTTACGACGACTTCATTCGCACCACCGAATCGCGTCACTACCTCACCGTGCAGACGTTTCTCTCGGCGATCTACGAGAACGGCTTTATCTACAAAGACGTTTACAAGGGCCTCTACTGCGTGAGTTGTGAGGACTATTACACGCTTGAAGCGAGTGAGAATGGCAGCTGTCCCATTCACCACCGCCCCCTGACCGAGATGGAAGAGGAAAACTGGTTCTTTCGTCTCAGCGCCTTTGAAGATCGCCTTCTCGAGTTCTACGCCGATCACCCCGACTTCGTTACGCCCGAAACCAAGCGCAACGAGGCCTACTCGTTTATCAAGGGTGGGCTCCGTGACATTTCCATCACGCGGTCGTCAATTACCTGGGGGGTGCCCGTCCCCTGGGACGACCAACAGGTCTTTTACGTCTGGTACGACGCGCTGATCAACTACCTCACCGCCATTGGTTACGGGCGCGCCGACGACGAAGTCGAGTTCTGGTGGCCCTATTCGCACCACCTGATCGGTAAGGAGATCATCCGCTTTCACTGCGTGTGGTGGCCCGCGATGTGCATGGCGGCCGGGTTAGAGCCAGTGCATCACGTTCAGGTCAACGGTTGGCTCTTGGTGGGCGGGGAGAAACTTTCTAAGACAATGGCGGCCGACGGGAACATTCGTCTGAGCGACATCGCGCCCGCCGACCTCGCCAACGAATTTGGCGTCGACCCGCTTCGCTACTATCTCCTGCGCGAGACGGCCCTGGGTAACGACGGCGAGTTCTCCCTCGAAGGCATCACTGCGCGTTACAACACCGACCTCGCGAACAATCTCGGCAATCTCATTGCGCGCGTCGCGGCCGTGGTCGACGCCAAGTGCGCGGGCGTGGGCCCCGCGCCCCAACGCGACTCGACCCTTCGTCCCGCGGCCGAGGCGGCCCTATCGAGCGCCGCCGAAGCGTGGGAACTCTTCGCGCCGCAGCGCGCGCTCGAAGCGACGTGGGACCTCATTGGCGCGACGAACGCGTACCTCGAACTACACGCGCCCTGGAAGATGGATCCCGGCGAGGGGCTCGATGCGGTGATGGGCGACGCGCTCGACGCCATCCGGCTCGTCACGATCCTCGTCTCGCCGGCAATGCCCGGTGTCGCCGAGGAGATCTGGCGGCGCCTTGGACTGACGGGCTCGCCGGCCACGGCGCCGTTCGCCGCCCACGCGACGTGGGGTCAGTACCCCGGCGGGGTACCGGTCGAAAAGGGCGCGCCACTCTTTCCTCGCATGAAGAGCGACGGATGAGAGGATGGACCGACGCGCACTGTCACCTGCAGAGCCATTTTCTCGCCGCGCCCGAAGAGGCCGACGGCGCTGAATTAAGGGACACGCTGGAGCGGGCACTCGACGCCGGCGTGGATCGGGTCGTGGTGGTGGGCACCGACGCGACGAGCTCGAGCGAAGCGCTGGAACTGACTAATTACACGGGACCAGTTGAGGTCTACGCCACGGTGGGCCTTCACCCCCACGACGCCAAACAGGACCTCGCTCCGGTGGCGGCGCTCGCGAGGGCCGGACACGCGCGCCTGGTCGCCATTGGCGAGTGTGGCCTTGACTACTTTTATGAGCACTCGCCGCGCACGCAACAGCGACAGGCCTTCGCGGCTCAAATCGCCTTGGCCCACGAGCTCGACCTCGCCCTAGTGGTGCACGCGCGCGACGCCTTTGACGATCTCCTCGCCATCTTGTTGAGTGAAGGCGTCCCGCCTCGCACCGTGATCCACTGCTTTACCGGCACGCCCGTCAACGCCGAAATGTGCCTCGCCGCGGGATGTGACATCTCAATTTCGGGCGTCGTGACCTTCAAGAACGCGGTGTCGCTTCGTGAGGCCGTCGCCCTCGTGCCTTTGGAGTGTCTGCACGTGGAGACGGACAGCCCCTTCTTGGCGCCGGTGCCCCACCGCGGCAAGACCAATGAACCGGCGTTTGTGGCCGAGGTCGGCCGGTTCGTCGCCCAACTGCGCAATGAGGACCTTGCGACCGTTCGTGAGGCCACGTCGGCCAACTCCGCACGGCTCTTTCGATTGCCCGCTCGTTCGGGCTAGGAATCCATTGTTTTTCAGGCGTTGAGGGGTGGAGTTGCCCTCGGTGTCATCCTCTCCTAGCGTTAGAGGGCGGGATTCTTTCACAGGTGCCCGCTGTCCTGGCGGAGGACGGATATCTGAGGACATCACGACGACGGGTGCTGCGGCGCCCGCGGTTACTTCGTACCACGTGGGCCTTACTGGCCACTTCTTTGGTACTGCTAACGCCCGGCTCGTCCGGCGCCGCGTCGGCGCACGCCGCGGTGCACATGCCCGACCTCATCGGCCGCAGCCGGGCTCAGGTTTTTCGGATCATGCACGACGACGGGCTCTACTTTGTTACCCGGGGACCCGGGGCCGCCACCGAGACCTGGGTCGCGGTCTCGGCCCAGTCACCTCGACCCGGCGCGGTGATCGCCTGGCACGCCGAGGCGACCCTGACGGTAACGACCCAGCTTCCTAGGGGCCCGCGGCCAGTGCCGCGTCTCGTGGGACTCTCTCGGGCGCGGGTCTTCGCCGCGATGCGCCGCGCGCAGCTCTACTTTCGAACGGTCGGATCAGGGAGTTCGAATGGCTCGTGGACCGTCGCGCTCGCCCAGGCTCCCGTCGCGGGCACCCGTGTCGCCTGGCACGACGAGGTCACCGTGCGCGTCAGCACCAAACGCCCGACGGCGCCGGTGAAAACGGCTGTCCCGGTCAAAGCGCCGGGCGTGGTGGTCAACGGCGCGGGTTTTAAGCTCGGCGTCGCCACTTGGTACAACTCCGTTCCCGGACACTGCGCGACGTGGTACCTACCTAAGGGCACCCGTCTCACAGTGCGCGATATCAAGACCGGCAGGTCCATTACGTGCATCATCTCGGACCGAGAGAATCACGGGGGCAATCGAATAGTCGATCTCTCCGAGACCCAGTTCGCTCAGCTCGCGCCACTGTGGGTCGGGGTCATCAGTGTCAAAGTCACGTGGTGACCCTCACCCGGACCGAACTCGTGGCGCTGTTACGTGAACACCGCGTCAAACCCTCGCGCGCGCTCGGCCAGAACTTCGTCGTCGATCCCAATACGGTGCGACGAATCGCGCGACTGGCCCACGTCGGGTCCGGTGATCAGGTACTCGAGATCGGCGCGGGGCTGGGCTCGTTGACGCTCGCGCTCGTCGAGACTGGTGCAGAGGTGCACGCCCTCGAGATCGATCGGCACCTCATCGAGCCGCTTCGCTCCGTCGTCGAACTCCACGGCGTGCACGTGCATCACGTCAACGCACTCGAGGCGGACTACGCCGCGATTCTCAATGGACGCGCAGGAATCGTCGTCGCGAATCTGCCCTACAACGTGGCGACGCCGCTCGTGCTGCATCTGCTTGAGAGCCAGCCCCTCATCAACCGCCTGCTCGTCATGGTGCAAAAAGAAGTCGGTGAGCGTCTAGTCGCCAACGCCGGTGACGAGGCCTACGGCGCGGTGTCGCTACGGGTGCAGTACTTCGCCGGCGCCAAAGTGGTGGGCAAGGTGTCGCCGTCGGTCTTTCTCCCTCAGCCCAAGGTGGACTCGGTCCTGGTCGCTCTGGTACGTCGAGATCGCGTACGGGTCGATCCCTCGCTCGTGAGTGAAGACGAGCTTTTTTCCTTGATTCGCACGGCCTTTGCTCAACGGCGAAAGATGTTGCGTCGTTCGCTGGCGTCGTGGACGAGTGAGGGCGTCTTTGAGCGCGCGGGCGTGGACGAGACACGTCGGCCCGAAGAGTTGACCCTCGAGGAGTTCGCGGCGCTGGCGGCGGCACGGTGATAGAGCTGCTCGCGCCCGCCAAGTTGACGTGGTTCCTCGAAGTCACTGGCCGACGCGACAACGGTTTGCACGAACTGCGCGCCGAGATGGTGACGCTCGACTTCGCCGATCGTCTCGAACTGGACGAGGCTGGTGACTTCCTGCGGGTGGAAGGGCCGTATTCGGTCGTGCCCCTCGACGAAAACAACCTGGTCACCCGGGCGTTGCGGCTGGTCCAACGCAGAGCCGGGGTGACCTTACACAAGATCATTCCCCCCGGTGGGGGACTTGGCGGCGGCAGCGCTGACGCCGGGGCGATCCTGCGCTGGGCCGGATCCGTGAGCGCCGAGACCGCCCTCACCCTGGGCGGCGACGTGCCGTTTTGTCAGCAAGGGGGTCGCGCGCTCGTGGAAGGCGTGGGCGAGCGGGTGAGCGAACGGCCCTTCGAGGCTCGAAAGGTGACCCTGGTGCTGACGAACTTTGGACTCGGCACTCGCGAGGTCTACAGCGCCTTTGATGAGTTAGTCGAAAGTGGCGTACGACCCAGTGGGCGTAACCACCTCGAGGCGGCCGCCCGGGCGGTCGAGCCACGCCTGGCTACGACCATGGATTGGCTGCGGACCACCTTGGGCGACCAGGTCCACCTGGCCGGCTCGGGATCGACGTTATTCATCGATGGTCACCTAGAGAGTGACCTGGTGACCTGGGACGCGATGGGTCCCGAGGGTATGGTTCAGTTTCGCCAGACCGTCACGACGCCCAAGCAGGCGTAGAAGGAACTATTTGCCGGCGGCGCGACGCTGGAAACGGGTCCGTTTAAGCATCTTCTTGTGCTTCTTCTTGCGCATGCGCTTGCGGCGCTTCTTAATTAGTGATCCCATGGCTCGTAGAACACTACTAGGTTTCCGATACGGCTCAATTTGAGGAGATCTTCGCGTGCCCTGGCAACTTGATCACGTGCAGCTTGCGATTCCCCCGGGCGAAGAAGGCCGTTGTGACGAGTTCTACATCGCGTTGCTCGGCTTTCGCACGATTGAGAAACCGCCGCTCTTGGCCAAGCGCGGCGGACGGTGGTACCAAAGGGGCGACGTCACGGTGCACCTGGGCGTCGAGGACGACTTTCGCCCGGCGAAAAAGGCCCATCCGGCGTTCGCGGTAGACGACTACGACCAGCTGCTGGTGCGGCTACGCGTCGCGGGCGTCGACGTTCGTCCCGACCATTCGATTCCTGGCACGACGCGCTGTTACGTAGACGATCCCGTCGGCAATCGCCTGGAGCTCCTCGACGCCTCGAGCATTCCGTCATGACGTCGGGCACAATCCCCAGAGGCGAGGCGCTTACCTAGTCCCCGTCCGGCTCACTGGCCCCGGATGAATCGGGCAAGGTAAGGGTAAAGCGAGCGCCGCCCAGTCGCGGGTCGCGCTCGACCGTGACACTGCCGTGAAGTTCGGCGACGACCTGGGCCACGATAGCGAGTCCGAGGCCAGATCCCGGCAGTGATCGAGCCGAGGGCGATCGCCAGAATCGATCGAAAATGAACGGACGGTCCTCGTCACGGATCCCCGGACCGCCGTCGGCCACCGTGACGGTGGCGTTCGCGGTGCTCACCATGATTCGCCCACCCACGGGCGTGAACTTTACGGCGTTGGTCAAGAGGTTCGAAATAGCTCGCGTGAGTCGATCGCGACGTCCGAGCACCGTCGAGGACTTGATATCAGTGTCGATGGTGATATCACGAATTCGTGCGTAGGTGCGCGCGGTCTCCACGCACTCATCGACACAGTCGTCGAGCGACAACGCTTCGACCGCGCCCTCGGATCGTTCGCCCCGGGCCAGTTCCCCCAGGTCGGTCACCAGGGCCGCGAGTTCGTCGACTTGGGTGACCATGTCGTCGGTGATCTGGCGAAGCTCGTCGGCGCTCAGCTCTGCGGCCCGTGAGAGTACCTGGGCATTGGTGCGAAGCGACGTCAGCGGTGTTCGAAGCTCGTGACTGGCGTCGATCACGAGCTGGCGTTGCAGGGTCTGGCTGTTCTCCACCGATCCAAGCAACCGATTAAAGACTCGTCGAAGTCGACCGAGTTCATCAGGGTCGCCTTCGACGAGGCGATACTGCAGGTCGTTCGTTAAAGCGACGGACTCAATCTCGTCGGTGACCTCTTCGAGAGGGTGCAGGGCTTGGCGTGCGAGAAAGAGTCCGAGCCCCAGCGCTAAAAGCAGTCCGCCCGCCGAGACGAGCATCAACGTCGTGAAGAGGTGACTCAACTCGGTCACTTGTCCGGTGATATCGACAATGAAGAGCTGGGCCGACGTGGTGGGGATCTGACAGACGCCCGTTCGACAGTTCACGACAGAGTTCTTGGGCAAGGGCACGATGAGCTCGCGGTAGCTTTGGGTGCCAAGGGTGATGGTACGAAAGACCAGCTTGCTCTTGCCCTTGGCGACGTTCATGATCGTCGAATCGATCGGGATGTTGGATGTGGGCGACGTCGCACCACTGGGCAGCACCAGCTCGAAGTATGAGCCGGTCACGCGGTCGTTGTCCAAAGTGCTGCTCGATTGGTGCGTCGCCTGGATCAGTGACTCGTCCACCGAGTGCAGGAGCGAGTTGCGCGTGGTAAGAAACGACGCAAAGCTGCCGACGATGACGGCGATGGCGGCGGCGCCGACCGTAGCGGTGATGACCCGAGTGCGAAACGTCACGTCGTTCGAAGCGCGTAACCCACTCCGCGCACTGTTTGAATGAGTCGCGCCTTGTCGTCTTCTTCGAGTTTGCGGCGCAGGTAGCCAATGTACACCGCGAGCGAATTCGTGCCCGAGTCGAAGTTATAGCCCCAGACCAGATCCAAGATCTGATCGCGAGTGAGTACTTGGCGCGGGTGCTGGAGGAACAGCTCCAAGAGGTCAAACTCGATCTTGGTGAGTGCGATTGCGCGCTCGCCCCGGTGGACTTCGCGCGTCAGAGGGTTCAACGTGAGGTCCTCAAAGCGCAGCACCGTGCCGTCCACGTCACCGACATTGTGACGGCGCAGTAATGCCCGAAGGCGCGCCAGCAGTTCGGCCAGGTCAAAGGGCTTGACCAAATAGTCGTCGGCGCCGACGTCGAGCCCTTCGACGCGGTCGTTCACCGCGTCGCGCGCCGTCAGCATCAAGATCGGCGTCGTGTCGCCCGAACGTCGAATGCGTCGACAGATCTCCAGTCCGTCGATATCGGGCAGTTGAAGGTCGAGGATGATGGCGTCGGGGGCGCGTAACTGAATGGACTTAAGGGCACTGGCCCCATCGTCGAAGAGTTCGACGACATAATTCTCCATGCGCAGCGCGCGGCCGAGCGAGCTTCGAATCGCGCCGTCGTCATCGACGATGGCAATGTAGGAGTTGGGAGTTGGGGCGGAGGTCACGGCGCCACTTTCGTAGGGATGGTGGACAGGCTCTAGTGTTGCTGGTTGGTATTAAGCATCTTCAGTCATACTCTAAGAATCTCTGAAGATTGCCACAGTATCGGCAGTGGCGGGTAGTTCAATTGGCAGA
>PLBM01000045.1:35034-35225 GCA_003134515.1 Acidimicrobiaceae bacterium
TCGTCGGCGTCGTCGACGACCGAGCCCGGGGCCATGCCGCGAAGCAGGGTGACCGGCATGCGCAACTCGCCGAGTTTCTCCCAGAGGTCACCTGCGTCGGGCGCGCGGAGCTCGGACTGGGGGTGTTGTTGATGCCGCCACACCCATGTGCCGTCGGGCCGTCGCAGGGCGTTGTGCAGTATGCCGCGGCG
>PLBM01000091.1:0-16126 GCA_003134515.1 Acidimicrobiaceae bacterium
CCGCGCATTGAGATGTACGTCGTCACGACCCCCCAAGCGGCGGCCCAGCGCGTCGCGCAACGTTCGGCCTACGCGGCTCGAAAGCTCAAGCTCTCGGTGCGCGGGGTCATCGAGAACATGAGCTGGTTCACCGGCGATGACGGCCAGCGTTACGAGATCTTTGGCGCTGGTGGGGGAGCACAACTGGCGCGCGAACTGGGCATTGCGTTGCTCGCCCAAATCCCTCTGGAGTCGGCAGTGAGAAGTGGTGGTGACCTTGGCCAGCCGGTGGTCGTTAACAATCGCGATAGCGAGGCGGCGAAGGCTTTTTATGAACTCGCGGCGCGCATTGAGCAGCAGGGTCCTTCGCGCGTCTATCGTCAAGAACTCAAGCTGGTGTAGTCACCTCGAGGGGGGAACATGGAGTTAGAAGGTAAGACCGCGGTGATCACCGGGGGGGCGAGCGGGATCGGACTCGCCACGGCGAAGCGCTTCGCGGAGTCCAACGTCAACCTCGTGCTCGGCGACATCGAAGAGTCCACCTTGAGCGGCGTCGTGAAAGACCTGAAAGCGGACGGGGCCAAGGTCATCGGCGTGCCAACTGACGTGACGAAAGAAGACGACGTCATCGCGCTACGTGACGCTGCCCTCAAGGAGTTCGGTGGCGCTCACTTGGTCTTTAACAACGCCGGGGTCGCCGCGGGCGCCACGATCGGCACGCCGACCAAGGTGTGGAAATGGGTGTTGGACGTGGACCTCAATGGCGTGATCTACGGGCTTAACGCGTTCGTGCCTGTGTTCATGGAACAGAATGAGGGACACGTGGTCAACACCGCGTCATTGGCCGGTCTCGGTGGCGCTCCGGGAATGGGTCCGTACTGCGCGGCCAAGTTTGCCGTCGTGGGGCTTTCGGAGTCGCTCTTTCAAGAGCTACTGCTCCTCGGATCGAACGTGGGAGTGTCGGTGCTCTGTCCGGGATTCGTCAAGACTCGAATACATGAGTCCCATCGCAACATGCCGCGCGAACTGGTCAGTTTCAACGAAGACCCGGCCTCGGGGGTCATCCGCGACATGGCCGCGGCCGCAGTGAACGCGGGCATCGACGCGGCCGACGTCGCCAAGGCCGTCGAGAACGCGGTGCGCGCCAAGCAGTTTTGGATTCTTCCCCACGAGCGCTCGGCGACTCGAACCACCGAACTGCGCCTCGATTGGATGCGCGGGGGCCCGCCGATGAAGTTCGACCTTATGGGAGCTACTAAGCCCTAACGGTCGATCCCGGTCGGCAGAAGATCGACGGGCCAGTCGAGGTGGGTGAGCGCGCTGCGACACGCGTAGCGATCGGTCATCCCCGCCACGTACTCGACCGCGTCGTGCAGGGCCTTGTCCGGCGTCTCGCTCGCGCCGCCACGCGCGGCGACGTCGGGGATGAGTTCGGGGTGCACGCTGTAGAACTCCACGAGCGCGCGCAACATTCCGGTGACGGCTGTGGCCTGGTGACGCGACGCGCCTCGCAAGTAGATCGCGTCGTAGTTGAACGCTCGAAAAGCGGCTAACGCTTCGGCGTGATACGCGTCCATTCCAATGACGCCCGTCGAATGGACAGTGCGAATCATGGCGTTGATGAATGCGCCCAACTGCTGACCACGCCGCACGCCGCAACGTTCGCGCACGAGGGGCGGCAGTTCCTCGGTGTCGACAATGCCCGCCGAGACGGCGTCTTCGAAGTCGTGACAGACGTAGGCCACCCGATCGGCCCACGAGACCACTTCGCCTTCGGGGGTGCTCGGCGCGGGCCGGCCCCACGAGTGATTACGAATGCCGTCCAACGTTTCGAGACAGAGATTCAGGGGTAGCAGCGACACGTCGGCCCCCCAGGTGGCGTGATCGAAGCCCCCCTCGACAAAGGGGTCGAGCGCCTCTTCACTGGCGTGACCGCCCGGTCCGTGTCCGCAGTCATGACCGAGCGCGATCGCTTCGGTAAGAGCGACGTTGAGCCCGATCGGTCGAGCGATGCCGGTGGCGACTTGGGCCACTTCGAGCGCGTGGGTCAGACGCGTGCGCATGTGATCGTCGGGAAAGATGAAGACCTGGGTTTTGCCGGCCAGTCGACGGAACGCGCTGGAGTGCAGGATCCGATCGCGGTCACGTTCAAAGCACGTGCGAAACTCGTCGGGCTCTTCGTCTTTCGCGCGATGGCCCGCGGCCTCGCTCCTCGTCGCACCAGGCGCCAGCAAGGCGTCGAGTTGCTCTTCGCGCTGGCGTAGCGGGCTGGTGGGCGGCTCGCCGCCATCGGCGAAGGGTCCGATGCTCGCGCGCGAGTCTTGGTGCGCCACCGTGACGTCGTCGTGGGCGCCTTCGTAGCCCACCATCGTCGCCGCCCATCGACGGGCGCGTTCGGAGATGGGTTCCACGCTCACGTGCTTCATCATGCCTTATCGCCATAACATGGGTTCAGTCGTCCACGTTTCAGGAGAGCCGTCATGGATATTCGTATTGGCATTGTCCAGTCAATGAAGGAGATTGAGGTCGAGCTGCCCGATGACGCCGATCGCGACGAAGTCATGAAGGAGGTCGAAGCGGCGCTCAGTTCGGATTCGGTGCTCTGGCTAACCGATCGAAAGGGCCGTCGCGTCGGCGTGCCCGCCCAGCGGATCTCGTACGTGGAACTGGGCACGCCCGCCAGCGGGCGCGTCGTGGGATTCGGTGCGGCCTAACTCTCCGTGATTGACTACCACCTGCACCTGTGGCCCCACTCGGAGTCTTCGGTGTGGTTTCGACTCGATCAGATTGCCGCGTACTGCGACGAGGCCGCCCTGCACGGCGTCAACGAGATCGCCCTCACCGAGCACTCGCACCGTTTTGTTGACGTCGCCTCGGTGGTGGGCCCCTTCTGGGAGCGCTTTGGCCACGAGCCGACCAGCCAGACCATGGCCGCTTACTGGGACTTTCACGCGCGAAACTCACTCGAGGAGTACGTCACGCTCGCCCAACGGGCCAAAGACGAGGGACTGCCGGTCAAGATCGGCCTCGAAGTCGACTACTACAAGGGCCAGATGGGCGCGGTGTCCGAACTCCTCGCGCAGTATCCCTTCGACGTGCTCATCGGCTCGGTCCACTGGCTCGGCACGTGGCACCTAGATGACTACGAGAGCGAGGTCGACCTACACGAGTGGCGCGTGCGCGACGTGGACCAGTGCTGGAAGGACTACGCGCGCGCCCTGGATGAGCTCTGTTCGTCGAACGCAGTCGACGTGCTCGCGCACCCCGATCTCATCAAGGTCGCCGGGTTCTACGCGAAGAGCCCCGGTGAGTACTGGGACGCGATGGCCGAGTCAGCCGCCAGAGCCGACGTCTCCATCGAATGTTCTTCCGCTGGCTGGGCCAAGCCCGTCGGTGAGCAGTATCCGGCCGAGGGTTTCCTCGATCGACTGGTGGCGAAGGGCCTCACGTTTACGACCGCCTCGGACGCGCACCGCAACGAACGCGTCGGCGAACGTGCGGACGATCTCGCGGCGTTACTCGAGGCACGCGGCGTGCACGAGGTGGCCTCATACAACGGCCGTCAGCGTCGGATGATTCCCCTGCGAGTGAACTAGTGGCCACCCTTGCCGAGCTCGTGGCCCAGCACACCAAGCTCGACGAGCCCGCCACCGATCACCTGCATCGACTCATTGCGTCATGGTCGCTCCTGGCCGACCTCGCCTTTTCTGACATGTTGCTCATGACCAAAGTCGACGGTCACCAACACGACGACGAGTACTTTGTGGTCTTGGGCCAGATGCGCCCGAACAACCGCACGACGTTGATCAACGACGACCTTGTAGGAACGACGCACCGAGCGGAGAAGTGGCCCCTCGTTCGTCGCGCCTTCGAAGGTGGCACGCTCGTTGTGGGTGAACTCCGAATCGACAACGTGGCCGACGTCGTGCCGACGTGGTGCGTGCCGGTTCGCGATCGCGGCCACGTGGTCGCGGTAATGGTTCGCCTCCAAGGGCCCTTGCGCGGCTCGGCGTCGCTGTATGAACAGTCGTACCTTTCGGTCTTTGAGCGACTATGCGCCATGGTCTCGGACGCGACGTTCCCCTTTCGTGAAGAGTCGGTGGCCGGACCGGGCTTGCCACGCGTGGGCGACGGTGTGATCTTGTTTGACGCCCTAGGTCAGGTCGAGTTCGCCACGCCGAACGCGGTGAACGCCCTGCACCGGCTGGGCATCTACACCTCGGCCGAGGGGCGAACCCTCGAGGAACTCGGTGTAAAGGCCCGCGTCATTGATCGTTCGTTGGAGTTTGGCATTCCCACGTTAGAAGAGATTGACAAAGGCCACGACGTCGCAATCCTCTTTCACGGCGTGCCACTGAAGGACGATCACAAGGTGACCGGCGTGTTGACCTTGGTGCGCGACGTGTCAGACCTGCGCCAACTTAATCGTGTGGTCTTGAATAAAGAGGCCGCCGTTCGCGAGGTGCACCACCGCGTCAAGAACAATCTACAGACCATCTCGTCGCTCCTTCGCCTGCAAGCTCGCCGCAGCGAAGAGGCGGAGACAAAGATCGCACTGAACGAGGCCGAGCGACGGGTTCGTTCTATCGCGGTGGTCCACGAAGTGCTCTCGCGCGAGCCCGGCGAAGAGGTGGTCTTTGACGAGATCGTGCGATCCCTGGTCTTGCTCGTCGAAGACACGGTCTTGGCGCTGCATCCAGTAGAGATCGTGGTGAACGGTGACCTTGGCGTACTGCCGACCGATCTCGCCACACCGCTCGCGGTGGCCCTCGCGGAGCTTCTCACCAACGCGGTCGAGCACGCCTTTACTGACTTTGGCGGCTCGGACAATGAGCACGTGGGCGTCGTGACGCTGAATCTCTATATCGAAAACGAACAGGCCATCGCGGAGATTCGTGACAACGGACGCGGACTCGGGGAGAACTTCTCGCTCGAAGTGCCCACCAGTCTCGGTTTATCAATCGTGCGCGACATCATTCGCGCCCAGCTCTACGGCGAGATCGAGATGAACTCCGTCGCCAGCGAGGACGGCGGCGGGACGCTCGTTCGCGTCGCGGTGCCGTTGAGCGTACGTCTTTAGTTCGTCGTCGAGGCGCGGCGCCGAGCCGCGAGCCACTGCTTTCGAAGCTTGCGACGCTCGTCTTCGGTCGTGCCGCCCCAGACGCCCGACTCCTGATTGGTGGCGAGGGCGAACTCGAGACAGGCGTTTTGCGCGTCGCAGTGGTCACAGACGCGCTTGGCGGACTCGATCTGGTCGGTCGCCATCCCGGTCGTGCCGATCGGGAAAAACAGCTCGGGTTCGGTGTCTCGACAGGCAGCGAGTGAACGCCAGTCGGAGTCGTCCCAGGCGTGGGTGCGGTTCCAGATCAACGACATGAAAATCCTCTAACTTTGGACGTAGTAGCTGTGCTCAGTCCGATAGAACACGTACGTGGAAGGAAAATTCTACTGAAAATACGATTAGAAAACAAGGGTTTTTTCAGGTATTTAACGCACATTTGGCCGAGTAATTCCTGGTCACGAAGGAGAGTTTCCACGTGACCGTGGTCTTTTCGCACCGCGGAGCTCACCTTCACGAACGCGAAAACACCCTCGGCGCCTTTCGTGCGGCCGTGGCCCTCGGCGTGCGGGGCGTCGAGCTAGACGTGCGAAAAACGCTCGACGGAGCGCTAATTGTCCATCACGATCCGACTATTGGCCATCGGGCCATCGCGCACACGAACGCCCGCGACCTGCCCGCGTACGTTCCTTCACTCGAAGAGGCGCTGGCGGTCCTAGCGGACGTCGGTGTCAACGTCGAGATCAAGAATCGAAAGGATTCAAGTGAGCCGACCTACGACGAATCGGGCACCTTGGTCCGCGAAGTGCTCGACGTCGTGCATGACGCGCGTACGGACTTGTCGATTGGCATCTCCTGCTTTGACTTGGCGACCTGTGCGCACGCACGAACGTACGATCCGACAATGAACGTGGCCTGGCTCGTGAGGAAAGGGATGTTGTCCGAGGCGCTCGAGCAGGCTCATGCGTTGGCACTGAGCGCCGTCAACCCTCACTTCTCTATGATGACCCGGGCGAGCCAACAGCTGGCGGGCGAACTCAATATGTCACTTAACGTGTGGACGGTGAACGAGCCCAAAGACATTACCGAGATGGCGGCATTGGGCGTAGCGAGCATCATTACCGACCAACCGGCCTTGGCGCTAGCGTTGCTCGCTCGCGAATCGCTCTAATTCGCCTTGCGCGGTATTGACCTAGATTGTTGCCCATGAACATCGTCGTGTGCGTAAAACAGATACCCGACCCGGCGGCCCCCCAGTCGTTCGACGCGTCGAACAATCTGAACCGATCGGGCAAACTCATCCTCGACGAGGCCGACACCTACGGCGTGGAGATGGCCCTGCAGTTGGTCGACAAGTCCGGTGGCGGCGAAGTCACGGTCGTGTCGATGGGTTCGGCCGCGGATGTCGCGGGTCTGCGCAACGCGCTCGCCATGGGCGCGGCCAAGGCCGTCATCGTGAGTGACGACTCGCTTCGCGGCACCGACGCCCTCGGCACCGCCAAGGTACTCGCCGCGGTCATCCGTCGTGACAGTTTCGATCTGGTGTTGGCCGCGACCGAGTCATCGGATGGCTACACCGGCACGACGCCGGTTCAGCTCGCTGAACTGCTGGGCCTGCCCTCGATCACCTTCGCCAAGGCCGTCACCGTCGAAGGGTCGTCGCTCAAGGTGAGCCGTCAGACCGAGGCCGGCTTCGACGAGATCACCGCACCGTTGCCCGCGCTCGTCACGGTCACGGCCGGCGTGGTGGAGCCACGCTACGCGTCGTTTAAGGGCATCATGGCCGCCAAGTCCAAACCTCTCGAAGTGCTCAGCGTCGCCGACCTCGGACTCGAGGGCCAAGTGGGCATTTCGGGCGCGCGCGAGGTCATCGTGTCGGTCGAAGCGGTCGAGTCTCGCCAAGGTGGCGAGAAGTACGTCGACGACGGAGACGGCGCCGCCAAAGTCGTCGCGTTCCTCGAATCAATCAAGGTTCTTTAGGAGTAGCTGATGGCACTCACCACTCTCTGGGTCGTCGTCGAACCGTCGAGCGATTCATTTTCCACCACCTCGCTCGAACTCTTGAGCCACGCGCGCACCCTGGCGACGAATGTCGCCGCGGTGACCTGGGGCGACGGGGAATCGCTGGGGGCGCAGGCCGGCGAGTACGGCGCGACGACGCTCTATAACGTTGGTCCCCTCGACGGCGCCCTGCCCGGCGTGCCGGTGGCGGCCGCGATTCAGGCGCTGATTGCGGCGGTCGGAGCTCCCGACGCGCTACTGATTCCCAACAGTTACGACGGACGTGACATCGCGGGACGGCTCTCGGCGCGTCTCGATCGTCCGGTGTTGACGAACGCGACGGGTCTCAACGACGACGGCGGTCTCGTCACGGAACACCCGGTCTTTGGTGGATCCTTGACGGTCAGAGCCAAGTTCACCGGTGCGGGACCGGGCATCGTCGTCGTTCGCGCCAAGTCCTTTGCCGCCGAACCCTCGGGCGGCTCACCGGCCACGGTCGTCGCGGCACCCGCCGGCGACACCGGCGCCTCGGGCAGTGCCGTTATCGTGGTCTCGCACGTCGAAGAGCGCACCGGGCCCAAGCTCGAAGACGCCACCGTCGTCGTCTCGGGCGGACGGGGCCTCGGCGAGGCGGGCGCGTACGAGTTGATTGAAGAGCTGGCGAAGTTGCTCCACGGCGCCGCGGGCGCGAGCCGGGCCATCGTCGACGCCGGCTGGGTGCCCTACTCCCACCAGGTCGGCCAGACCGGCAAGACCGTCAAGCCCCTGGTCTACCTGGCCTGTGGGATCTCGGGCGCGACGCAGCACATGGTGGGGATGAAGGGCTCGAAGAACATCGTGGCGATCAACAAAGACGCCGACGCGCCGATCTTTCAGATCGCCGATCTGGGCATCGTGGGCGACGTGCACAAGGTGTTGCCCGCACTGATCGACGCCTTGAAGGCGCGCAGTTAGCGCCTACGAGTGACGCCAAATCACTTTGACGCGGGCTCGTGGCGACGGGCCCGGGAGTGTTCTTGAGGCGACGCTCAGTGAGTATCGATTTACCTGCATCGCCCGCCCATCGATGGTGGTCCCTGTCGGTGCTCGCGCTGGCGCAGTTGATGGTGCTGCTCGACGCGACGGTGGTAAATATCGCGCTGCCGCGCGCGCAGAGCGCCCTGCACTTCTCGTCAGGCAATCGACAGTGGATCGTGACGGCCTACGCGTTGGCCTTTGGTTCGCTGCTTTTACTTGGCGGACGCCTGAGCGACCTCTGGGGTCGAAGAAACGCGCTGTACGTCGGACTGGCGGGCTTCGCCTTGGCCTCGTTGCTGGGCGGTTCGGCGCACAGTTTCACGATCCTTGTGGTCGCGCGCGCGCTGCAGGGCGTCTTTGGCGCCCTGCTCGCCCCGGCCGCGTTAGCGGCCCTCAGCGTGACGTTCTCCGATCCCAAAGAGCGCGCACGGGCCTTCTCGATTTATGGTCTCGTCGGCGGTTCGGGTGCGGCGATTGGACTCTTACTCGGGGGAGCCTTGACCCAGTGGGCGTCGTGGCGCTGGTGCCTCTTTATCAACATTCCACTGGCGGTTGCGGCGCTCTTCGGGGTCGCGCTCTTCGTTCGAGGTGCTCGAGGCGAGCATCGCACCCGACTCGACGTGCTCGGCACCGTGCTCGCCAGTGGAGGACTCTTCTTCTTGGTCTTTGGGCTCAGTCACGCGGTGACCTCGAGTTGGTCTAACGCCGCGACGTGGGGTTCGCTCGTCGCGGGCGCCGTGTTGTTGGTGCTCTTTGTCGCCTGGCAGCAGCGCTCGAAGTTCTCCCTCTTGCCACTTCGAATTCTCACCAATCGCACGCGCGCGGGCTCGCTCGTGGCGCTGCTCTTAACCAGCATGGGTCTCTTCGCAGTGTTTCTGTTGTTGGCCTACTACCTCGAAGAGACTCTGGGTTACTCGCCGCTGCGCACGGGCGTCGCGTTCTTACCCATCGTGCTCGCGCTCTCGCTCTCCTCGACGTCGGCCAGTGCACGACTTCTCGCCAAGACCGGGCCGCGACCCCTCGTGCCGACGGGCATGTTGCTCGCGATGATGGGCATGGTGCTCTTTACGCGTCTGACGCCCTACTCGGACTACTGGAGCCACGTGTTGCCTGGACTTGTCGTCACGGGCCTCGGTCTCGGCCTCATTTTGGCGCCAGCCATTGCCAGCGCCACCGCCGCGATCGAACCGCGTGACGCCGGCGCGGCGTCGGCGATGGTGAACACGGTCCAACAGATCGGCGGATCGATCGGTACCGCTTTGCTCAATACCATCGCCGTTACCGTCACGACCCGTGCCTTAGTGCACGCTAAAGGCAATGTCGCCCAAGCCTTTGGCGTGCACCAGGGCACCTTCGCCCAAGCCCAGCGCAGTGCGACGGTGCACGGTTATTCGGTCGCCTTTTGGTGGTCGGCGGGATTCTTCGCCCTGGGCACCTTGTTGACACTGTTCCTGCTCGAGTCGGGAGCCCCCGGCGACAACGCGAGTCTCGCGGGCGCGCCCTAGATCAACGGCCAGGGGTAGGGCGGCCAATCTGAGGTCGCGTCGGGTTCGGGGTAGAGGGCGTTCTCCACGAGGCCATGCGCTCGAAGTTGGGCCAACGCCAGTTCACTCGGGCTGAGCCACTTCGCGACGGCGCCGGTGTCACCCTTGGCGAAACGATCGACGCGTTCTAAAAGATGCGCTTCGACGGCGAGTCCGGCGTACTCCCAGATCACGGTGCGCAGCTTGTCCTGTTCGTGAAAGCACAGGCCGTTGTCGATCGCCCAGAGCCGCGTCTCGTCATAGAGCACGTGACCGGCTTTGCGGTCGGCGTTGTTGGCGATGACGTCAAAGGCCGCCAGTCGCGCGAACCAGTCGTGAAACTCGGGCCGCTCGCGCAGTGTGAAGTAGTGGTCCTCTAAGTTGTCGCCGACCCACCACTGAAACGATCCGGGCCCAAATGGTCCGTCGTCGCGCCCGACGGTCGTGGGCACCAGGTCGGTGCCGAGCTGGGCGTCGAGTTCATAGGCCGCCACTTCTCGTCGCCACAGTCCGTCGGGAAAGTCCCACAGGGGCCGTTCGCCGACTTCAGATTTGTAGCAGGCGAACGCACGGTCGCCCCCGAGTGACACCGAGACCAGCAACGCCTGATTCGATGAGCCGACGACGCGACCTTTGACCTCGATCGCCCCCTCGCTCAAGAGCGTGCGCTGTTCGTCTCGAGTCATCATTCGCTAGCGGATCGGGGGACGGTGCCCGTTCGTGCGTGGACAGTCGTGGCCCTTGGCGTCGAGCGGCCCGCCACAGAGCGGGCACAGGGGCCGCCCGGCCGCGATGAGCCGGGTGATCGCGATCGCGAGACCGGCCGCCCACTCGCGGGTCAGTCGCAGGTTGAGCGTGGAGTCGCCCTCGGCGGACTGCATCGTGACCTCGATCGCCTTCGCCGCGTCGTCGAGCGAGACCGCGATGTCCCCGGCGACAAAGTCCACCTCGTATTCGGGTTCGAGCGCGAGGTCCTCGGGCAGGTGCTCGGGCCGTCCGAGGTCGCTGATCACCTGGCTGATCCACTCAGCGAGGGCGCCCAACTGGATCTTTTCGCACTTGACGATGACGAGCCGGCGCCCCTCTCTTACTTGCAAGAGGAAGAGTCGGTTGCCGACTTCACCGCGCACGCCCACCATCACCTTGAGCGGGTTGGCAAAGACGTAGTTCACGAAGGGCCGAGCTCTTTGAGTGATCCCGTGTTATTGACGCACAACACGATCGGCGNNGACCGCGACGATGGTGCGGTTACGGTGGCGCCGCGCCATTCGCTCCAGGGCCGCCCAGATTCGTTGTTGCATCTCACTAAAAGACTCACCTTCGGGAAAGCGAAACGTGCTGGGTGCATTCTGGACCGCTCGCCACTCGGCCCGTCGACTCAACGTGGCGAGCCGCTTGCCGGTCCAGGTGCCAAAGTCGCACTCGAGGAGACCGCGCTCGACGACGGGGCGTAGCCGGAGGGCCTTGGCGAGGGGCGCGGCCGTCTCCTTGGCGCGCTCTAGTGGCGAGATGTACAGGGCGGTGGGCTTGCGCGTGAGCTCCTTGAGCCGCTCGGCCAGCTCCGCTGCTTGAGCGCGACCTCGCTCCGAGAGATGCAGTCCCGGCGCCCGTCCCGGCAGCAACGAGCCGGTCGTCGCGGTGGTGGCGTGGCGCACCAAGAGAATGGTGGTGAAGGTTGGTCGGCTCGTCACGGGGTCACGAACGCTGGCTCAACCCGGCGTTACCGGCAAGCGCCGCGGGCCCGGAGGCGCGTCGGCGGGCCAACGTTGGCGCGAGACCCTCGCGAGCTTGTGCAACAACGCGACGGCGCCCGGATCGTCGTCGCCGGGACGCGTTTCGATGAGGCCCTTCTCCTTCATCGCGCTCATGAGTTCTCGTCCAAGATCGGTGCGTACGATGACGAGCGTCCAATCGCCAAAGACGCCGATCCCGCCGGCCGAGATGTCGGCGTGTTCGGCGGCGAAGTCGGGACAGAGTTTGCAGCCCTCGCGGGTGAAGGGCTGGCCCTCTTTCAGCGGTACCTCGTAGTAGTTCCCGTCCTTGGTCCAGAGCTGAAAAACGCCCTTGATGTTCATCTTGGTGATGTCGGCGCGTTTGATGTCGTACTTGGCCTCGAAGAGCTCTTCGAAGATCGAATCGTCAAAGGTCTTGGAGCACAGCAGTCCAATCGTGAGAGAGAGCCGTCGAGCGATCTTGCCGACCTTGCGCGCTTGCATGACGCCCGGCGCCGAGGCCATGCACCCCATGCCCACGAGCGCGATGCGCTCGGCCCCGCCCTCGGCCGCTTCGGGGTAGGCCAACAAGTTGGCGCTGTAGGTGTAGCGCGACTGGGACGTGGCGAGCACGTCCTCTCTCGTTCGCGCCACCATCGGCTTAGCTCGCCACGTCGAGCCGTCACCTTCGAAGCCACTGACCAATGCCGCGTCGATGATGTCGTTTTCGAGGGCGTAGATCAACAGTGCCGCCACGACGCCGCCGTCCTGGCCTTTCTCGACGAGCGACTCGTCGGTGGCGCGAGCGAGCAGGACGTCACCAATGCCGTAGACCTCGTCGTCGGTCCTCTCGCGCGCGAAGCGCTGGGTGTCGATCTCGCTCTCCCAGTTGCGAAATCGCGGGCAGGCCCGGGTGCACATGGTGCAGCCCTTGATGCCGTGCGTGCAGTCCTCGGGACCACCGTCGATGTCGAGGTGAAAGGGCTTATAGACGCCGTTGTCGGTCGTGTACTCGAGCACCGGGTGGGGACAGGCGATGATGCACGCGGCGCAGCCGGTGCACAGCCCCGAGGTGACGACCTCGCTAAAGAGTTCACGCCACTGCGGTTTCTCTGCGGCCACGCCACAACCCTAGGGGGAAGGGCACCGCGGCGTTCGCCGGTACGCTTCGACGCGTGCCCGAAATCCTCGAAGTGGAGTCGTATCGGCTTTTAGCGAATCGCGTCGTGGGCTCGACGATCACGCGCGGCTGGGCCGATAGTTTGCTCGCCAAAAAACTTCACTCACCCTCGTCGTGGGCGCGCTCGGTCAAGAACTTGACAGTCGTAGGCACGTCTCGAAAAGGCAAGTTGCTGCTCCTTCACACCAACGGACCGATGCTCGCGATGCGTTTTGGCATGACCGGAGTGCTCCTACTTGACGGCGACGCGGGCGTCGAGGGTCTCTTTTATGGTCCGCACTCGTATCAGTCGAAGTGGCTGCGCGGCGGACTGGAGTTTGACGACGGGCGACGACTCGTCGTGCACGATCCCCGGCGTCTGGCGCGATTTGAGATTGACCCCGATTTGGATGAATTGGGACCGGACGCGTTGACGTTGACCAAAAAACAGTTCGACCAGCTAGTGCACGTGCAACGTGGCGAGGGGCCCGCGATCAAGGCGCGACTGCTCGACCAATCTCGCGTCGCCGGAGTGGGGAACCTGCTGGGCGACGAGATGCTCTTTCGCGCTGGCATCGATCCCCGCACGCCCACGGGGCTGCTCAGCCTTGACGAACAGCGCCGACTCTACAGCGCCTTTCGCTCAACGCTTCGTACCTTGCAGCGACGCGGTGGCTCGCACCTGGGTGATCACATGGACGCGCGATTTCCGGGCGGCCAGTGCCCCAAGGACGGAGCGGCGATGGTGCTCGCGACCATTGGCGGGCGAACCACGTACTGGTGCTCGAAACATCAAATGTAAGCGTGGGCTAAGGACGACGTCGGGGTCGGTAAGAATGGACCGGTGCAGTCCTTCGTTCAACACTACGGCTACTTTGCGCTGATCGTTCTCTCGATCGTGGAGTCGGCGTGCTTTCCAATTCCATCTGAAGTGACTTTCGGTTTTGCCGGCGCTCTTTGCACTGCGGCGGTCACGGGTCACGCGCAGTTCAATTTCTGGACCGTCATCATTATCGGCACCCTCGGATCGCTCGTTGGATCTCAGATCGCCTACGAAGTTGGGCGCACCGCGGGCCGGACCATAGTTGATCGTTGGGGCAAGTGGATTCTTCTCTCGCACAAAGATCTCGACGCCTCAGAACGGTGGTTTCAGAAGTACGGCGCGTGGTCAGTGCTAATAGGCCGTGTGTTGCCCGTGATCCGCAGTGTCATCTCAGTGCCCGCCGGAATCGCCGAGATGAAGCGAGGTCGATTCGCCGTGTTGACGTTGATCGGCTCGTTCGTGTGGGTGACGCTGTTGGTGTCACTAGGTGACGCGGCTGGATCGAATTGGCGTCGTGTCGCTAAGGACGTCCATTACGCCCAGACGCCCACCATCATCGTCATCGTGCTGTTCATTCTCGCTGGTTTAGCATTGCGCATTCGCTCGGTGCGACGCACCAACGCGCGCTAATTCGTCAGCTTCGACAGCACCTTCTCGGCGTGCCCGTCGGCGCGAACACCGTAGAACGCGTGTTCGATCTTGCCGCTCGGTCCAATGACGAAAGTGGAGCGAATGACGCCCACGACCTTCTTTCCGTACATCATCTTCTCACCGTAGGCCCCGTACTTGGTCATGACGGTCTTTTCGGGGTCGCTCAGCAGGTCAAAGTGCAGCCCGTACTTCTTTCGAAATGCCACGTGCGAGGTCGCGTCGTCGGGCGACACGCCGAGCACGGTTACCTTTAAGTTTCGAAACTCACTGAGCCCGTCATTGAATTGACAGGCTTCCTTAGTGCATCCCGGCGTGTCGTCCGCCGGATAGAAGTACACCACCACGCGCTCGCCGGAAAAATCCTTCAGCGAGACGATCTCGCCGCGCTGATCTTTCAAACTAAAGCCGGGAGCTTTCTGGCCAACTTCGAGTCGCGACATGGCCTCTCCTAGACGCTTGATGAGTTGTTCTTTCACGTAGACTAGAAGGGAGCTCGAAGAAATGGGCTCGGGCCCACTGCTACGTACGCCGGTTACGGGTCCAACCGAGAAACGACCAGTGTTTACTTGAGTAGTAAAGCCGCTGAGTCTTTCGCGCCAAGCGAAGACTCCTATACCACCAACAAGACCTTCGCCGACCTCGGCGTGTCCCACGAGCTCGTCGCCGTGCTGAACGCTCAGGGCATCACCACGGCCTTTCCCATTCAAGCCCTGACGATTGCCGACGCCCTCGCGGGGCGCGATGTCTGCGGTAAGGCCAAGACCGGTTCGGGCAAGACACTCGGCTTTGGCCTGCCGATGCTCCAGCGAATCGCCGCCACGGACGCGCCCAAAGTCGAAGGCGGACACGCTGCTCGCCCTCGCGGGCTGGTCCTGCTACCGACGAGAGAACTGGCCGTGCAGGTCTACGAAGTTCTAAAGCCCCTCGGCGCGGCGCTCGGTCTGCGGGTCACCTCGGTCTACGGCGGCGCGGATATCGAACGCCAGATCAAGTCGTTGCGCAAGGGCAGTGACGTCATCATCGCCACGCCCGGACGTCTGATCGACCTCGGCGACCGCGGCGAACTCAACGTCGAAAGTCTCGATGTGCTCGTGCTCGATGAAGCCGACCGCATGGCCGACATGGGCTTCATGCCCCAGGTCGAATGGGTGCTGCGTCGAATTGCCCAGCATCCCCACCAGACCCTGCTCTTCTCGGCGACCCTCGACGGCGCGATCGATCGCCTGGTCAGTCGTTATCTGACCAATCCGGTGTTCCACGAAGTAGCCAGTGACTCTCAGATGGTGTCACGTATGGTGCACCACTTTTTGCAGGTCCACCAGATGGACCGAATTAAGGTCGCTGCGACGATCTGTCGGTCCTTTGACAAGACACTCATCTTCTGTCGCACCAAGCGCGGTGCCGATCGACTGGTCGAGCAGTTGCAAAAAGAGGGCGTGCGGGCCGAGGCCATTCACGGCGATCTTCGCCAAAGCCAGCGCGAAAAGGCGCTGGCCGACTTTCAGGGAGAGAAGTTGCCCGTACTGGTGGCGACCGACGTCGCCGCGCGCGGGCTGCACATCGAGGCGGTGGACTGCGTGATGCACTACGACCCCCCCGAAGACCACAAGGCCTACTTACACCGTTCCGGGCGCACCGCTCGCGCCGGTTCGACCGGCGTCGTGGTCTCACTGTTGCTATGGAATCAAGCGATCGACGCCGAAG
This sequence comes from Acidimicrobiaceae bacterium, assembly GCA_003134515.1. Classification (GTDB taxonomy): domain Bacteria; phylum Actinomycetota; class Acidimicrobiia; order Acidimicrobiales; family RAAP-2; genus RAAP-2. The sequence goes on from PLBM01000091.1 coordinate 15,629, forward strand.
TCATTATGCGTCGACTGAATCTGAAGCGCCCCATTGTCGAGGTCTTCTCGAACAACCCGCACCTGAACGATCTAGCGAATTGGGACCCGACGCTGGAAGGTTCGGTCCGATGAGCAAGCTTTCCCTGCCGGTGTACTCGTACGACAAAGCCCTCAAGCGCGCCCTGGTGGTCGTGGCGCACCCCGACGACGTAGACTTTGGCACGGCGGGCACGGTCGCGTACTTGACCAATCACGGGGTCGACGTCGCCTACTGTCTCGTCACCTCGGGTGACGCCGGTGGCGACGCGTCGACCCACAGTCGCGAAGAGCGAAGCGACATACGCGAAGCCGAACAGACGTTGGCCGCCAAAGAGGTAGGCGTGACGAATCTGACGTTTCTTCGCTGGCCCGACGGTCAAGTCGAAACGACCCTGGCCCTGCGTCGCGAGATCGCCCGGGTCATTCGCGCGCACCGGCCCGACCTGGTGATCACCCAGAGCCCCGAGCGCAACTACGA
>PLBM01000091.1:16166-16889 GCA_003134515.1 Acidimicrobiaceae bacterium
GACGATGGTCGTTGATATCACCAAGACCTTCGACCAAAAGTTCGCTGCGCTCTCGCGGCACGTCAGTCAAGTCGGCGAAGCTCAAGGACTTGAAAAAATGCTCAAGGCGTGGTCGCGCCAAACGGCCCAACGGGCTGGGATGAAAAAAGGCAGGCTCGCCGAGGGCTTTCGGGTCGTCGCCACGGGCTAATCCCGCTTGAACTCCCCGCCGTAGGGTGTGGAGATGGCACGCTCGGCGTCAAAGGGTGACAATTCGCGCACGCCAATCAGTCTCCGCCAACCCAGCCGAGGACTGCGCCAGACCTTTGTCGGTGTGACGCGCCAAAACTATTCGGGACAACTGCTCGCGGGCGTGACCTTGCTCGCGATCGCCATTCCCGAGCAACTAGCCACCTCACAGCTCGCGGGCGTGCCCGCGTTCACCGCCATGATCGCCTTTATCGCGGCGACCCTTGTCTTCGTCTTCGTGGGCTCGAACCCCATCATGTCGGTCGGCGCGGACTCCACTATCGCGCCACTCTTTGCCGTCGCTATTTTGCGTCTCGCGCCCTTCTCGTCGACCCTCTACCTCGAACTGGTCGCGATGACGGCAATCGTCACGGGTCTGATCGTGCTCGCCGTTGGGTTACTGCGACTGGGCTGGATCGCCGACTTTCTCTCGTTGCCCATCGTGACGGGTTTCCTCAGCGGCATCGGGGTCATCATCATCGTGCACCAACTGCC
>PLBM01000056.1:0-5572 GCA_003134515.1 Acidimicrobiaceae bacterium
AGGGTCTCGCGGTTGTAGCGCGCGCCGTCACAAGTGTCGCAGTTCACGTACACGTCGGGCAAGAAATGCATCTCAATCTTGATGGTGCCGTCCCCGGCGCAGGCCTCGCACCGCCCGCCCTTCACGTTGAAGGAGAATCGTCCCGGCTGATAGCCCCGGACCTTGGACTCTTGCACCTCGGCGAACAGTCGGCGGATCTTGTCGAACACGCCCGTGTAGGTCGCTGGATTCGAACGAGGTGTTCGCCCAATGGGCTGCTGGTCCACGGCGACGACCTTGTCGAGAAACTTCACGCCCAGGATCGTGTCGTGTTCCGCGGCCGTCGTCTTGGCGCGATTAATCTGGCGCTCGAGTGACGCCAGCAAGATCGCGTTGATGAGTGAGGACTTACCTGAACCCGACACGCCGGTGACCGCGACGAAGTCACCCAAAGGGATATCAACGGTGATGTTCTGCAGGTTGTTGGCGCGCGCGCCCTTGACGGTCAACTTCTTGCCGTCGCCCGTGCGCCGCGTCGTGGGGATCTCGATGGCTTTCGCCCCTGAGAGATACTGGCCGGTGAGGGACCGCTTGTTCTTTAAGAGCGCCTCGTAGGTGCCCGCGTGCACCACCTCACCCCCCAACTCCCCCGCGCCGGGACCAATGTCCACGATGAAGTCCGCCAATCGAATGGTCTCTTCGTCGTGTTCGACGACGATCACCGAGTTACCCAAATCACGCAGCCGTTCGAGCGTGGCGATAAGGCGCCGGTTGTCGCGCTGGTGCAGACCAATGGAAGGTTCGTCGAGCACGTAAAGCACGCCCACCAGGTAACTGCCGATCTGGCTCGCCAGTCGGATCCGCTGGGCCTCGCCGCCCGAGAGCGTCGCCGACGCCCGACTCAAGGTGAGATAGTCCAGTCCGACGTCGAGCAAGAACGTCAGGCGCTCGACGATCTCCTTGATGACTTGATGCGCGATGGTTGTTTCACGTTTGGTGAGTTTCAAAGTGGTGAAGTAGTCGATGGCCTCGTCGATGGTGAACGCGTTCACGGCCGCAATATTGCGATCGTGCACCCGCACCGCCAGCACCTCGGGCTTGAGACGCTGGCCCTTGCAGGTGGTGCATTCAACTTCGCGCATGTACTGCTCGGCCTGCTCGCGTGACCAGTCGCCGTCAGCTTCATTGCGCTTTCGCTCGAGCCACTCGACGATGCCGTTATAGGTCGTCTCGTAGGTGCGCACGCGTCCGTAACGGTTGCGATACTTGACGGGCACGGACTGGGAGCTCACGCCAAAAAGAACGAGCTTACGATCCTTTGCGCGCAGCTTCTTCCAGGGCGTCGTGACGTCAAAGCCGCCCAACGTCGCAATGCCGCCAATCAGTCGCTCGAAGTACTTAAAGCGCGCCCCGGCCCAGGGCGCGAGTGCCCCTTCGGCCAGGGACAACTGGGCGTCGGGCACGACGAGATCGGGATCGACTTCGTAACGCGTGCCCAGCCCCGTACAGACCGGGCAGGCTCCGTAAGGCGAGTTGAAGGAGAAGTCGCGCGGCGCGAGTTCGCTAAAGCTGATCCCGCAGTCGCTGCAGGCCATCTTCTCCGAGAACTGCACCATCTCGTCGGTGTCAAGGAAGAGGAACTTTACGATCCCCTTGGTGAGCTTGAGGGCCGCCTCCACTGACTCGGTGAGGCGCTGGCGGTTGGTGGACTTCACGTTGAGCCGGTCCAGCACCACGTCAATGGTGTGTTGTTCGTAACGCGCCAGGCTCAACGAGTCGCGATCGGCGAGCTCCATCACCACCCCGTCGACGCGCACGCGAGAGAACCCTTGACCCGCGAGTTCACTGAGCAATGTGCTGTACTCGCCCTTTCGACCTTCGACGACGGTAGCCAGAATTAGAAAACGCTCCCCCTCGCCTCGGGCCAGCACCTGATCGACAATCTGCTGGGGGGTCTGGCTGGAAATGGCCTTGCCGCACTTAGGGCAGTAGGGCACCCCAATGCGCGCGAAGAGCAGACGTAAGTAGTCGTGAATCTCGGTGATCGTCCCCACGGTCGATCTCGGGTTGCGCGACGACGTCTTTTGATCGATGGAGATCGCGGGCGAGAGCCCCTCGATAAAGTCCACGTCCGGCTTGTCCATTTGGCCCAGAAACTGCCTCGCGTAGGCCGAAAGGCTCTCCACGTAGCGACGTTGGCCCTCGGCGTAGATGGTGTCAAAGGCCAACGACGACTTGCCCGAACCCGACAGTCCGGTAAAGACCACCAGTTGGTCACGCGGGATCTCCACGGCGAGGTTCTTGAGATTGTGGACTCGCGCTCCCTGGACCCGGATCGACTTAGACATAGAGGGAATCTACCGGTGACCCGATGCCCGCCAGGTCGTCGCTCGACGCTGCTGCTTGGCGTTGAAGGTTCTGGAGGGTGTCACGCAACACCGCCGCCTCCTCGAATCGAAGCTCGCTAGCGGCTTGGAGCATCGCCTCTTCCACGCGCGCGATTTCGAGGCTCAGATCGTCGGGCGAGACCGCGTCCAGTGACGCGACGCCGTGCACCTTCGAGGTGACCTCTCGCGGCGACTCACTGCGCAAACGATTCAAGATATCGGCCACGTTCTTCATCACGGTCTGGGGCTCAATGCCGTGCTCGGCGTTAAATTCGATTTGAAGAATACGCCGGCGCTCCGTGAGAGAGATCGCGGCGCGCATCGAGTCGGTCATCCGGTCGGCGTAAAGAATCGCTTGACCGTTGGAGTTTCGAGCCGCGCGTCCGATCGTCTGGATTAAGGCACTGCGTGAGCGCAAGAATCCTTCCTTATCGGCGTCGAGAATGGCCACCATTGAGACCTCGGGTAGATCGAGTCCCTCACGCAGTAGATTGATGCCCACGAGAATGTCGAATTCGCCCAGTCGAAGCGAGCGGAGAATCTCGATGCGCTGAATGGTGTCGATGTCACTGTGCAAATACTGCACGCGGTAGCCGGCCTTGGTGAGAAACGTGGTCAGATCTTCGGACATGCGTTTGGTGAGCGTCGTGATCAGAGCCCGCTCACCTCGAGCGATCACAGTGTCGAGGCGGGTTCGCAGATCGTCAATCTGGTTTTTCGTGGGAACGACGAACACCTCGGGGTCGAGTAGACCCGTGGGCCGGATGACCTGTTCGACGATCTGGTCGGAGTGCTCTATCTCGTACGGTCCTGGCGTCGCCGAAACAAACACCATCTGGGGCACCAGCTCCATGAACTCGTCAAAATTCAAGGGCCGGTTATCGAGCGCGCTCGGTAGGCGAAAGCCGTGTTCGACCAGCGTCAATTTTCGCGATCGGTCCCCCGCGTGCTGACCGCGCACCTGGGGTACGGCCACGTGGGATTCGTCGATGACAACGAGAAAGTCGTCGGGGAAGTAGTCGAGCAGGGTGAAGGGGCGCTCGCCGGGCTTGCGGCCGTCTAAGTGCGCCGAGTAGTTCTCGATGCCCGCGCAGATGCCTGTCTGCTCGATCATCTCGAGGTCATGCTCGGTGCGAGATCGAAGTCGCTGCGCTTCGAGCAGTTTCCCTTCCATCTGAAAAGTAGCCAGTTGCTCGCCCAGCTCCACCTCAATCGCCCGACAGGCCCGTTCGAGTGTGGCAAGACTGGTCGCGTAGTGCGAGGCCGCGAAGAGCGTGAACTCATTGACCTTGCCACGGCCCTCTTGGGTGACGGGGTTAAAGAAGGAGATCTCCTCGATCGCGTCATCAAAAAACGACACTCGCACCGCCTCGTTGCTGTACGCCGGCTGAACTTCGAGGGTGTCGCCCTTCATGCGAAAACTCCCGCGATCGAGCACCAATTCGTTGCGGTTGTACTGCATCTCCACGAGGCGGCGAAGGAGGGTGCGCTGGTCGAAGGTCTCGCCCACCTCGAGGGGCAACATCCGTTCGCGATACTCAATCGGCGAACCGAGTCCGTAAATGCACGAGACGGACGCCACTACGATCGTGTCGCGGTGGGTCAAAAGCGACGACGTCGCCGCGTGGCGAAGTCGGTCGATCTCCTCGTTGACCGAACTGTCCTTTTCGATATAGGTGTCGGTACGCGGGATGTACGCCTCGGGCTGGTAGTAGTCGTAGTACGACACGAAGAACTCGACGCGATTGCTCGGTAACATCTCGCGAAGCTCCGAGGCCAACTGCGCGGCCAATGACTTGTTTGGTTCAAGAATCAGCGTGGGGCGCTGCACCTGTTCGACCAACCAGGCAATCGTCGCGGTCTTTCCGCTGCCGGTGATGCCCTCGAGCGTCTGATAGCGCAGCCCGTCGTGAATGCCCTGGGTCAACGCCGAAATGGCTGTTGGTTGGTCTCCGGCCGGCTGGAACGGTGATTCGACGAGAAAGTCAGTCACGACCAACACCCAGCTCTTCCAACGCGGTGTCGAGTTGAGCGTAGAGGTCGTCGAGGGTGCCCTCGTTCCAGAGAACTCGATCCACCAGGGCCGCACGTTCATCGTTGCTCATCTGTGCGGCCAATCGAGCTCGGGCGTCGTCTTCACTAAATCCGCGTAGCGCGCAAAGTCGCCGGAGAGCCGTCGCCGGCTCAACCTGGACCGCCCACACTTCATCGAGACGAAAGGCCGCGCGGTGTTCGCTTCGAAAGAGCGGCAGCGCCACAAAGACGGCTGGCCCTTTGACGGCGTTGAGTTCACGCACAATCTCTTCGCCGATGTGACCGTGCGTGATGTGATTCAACCGTCGCAGGGCACTGGGATCGTGAAATACGACGTCGGCCACGAATTTGCGGTCCAGTTCACCGTCCTCGCCGAGCACCGCGGTGCCAAAGGCGTCACGGAGCGCTCGCCACGCGGGCTCGCCCCTTTCGACGACCTTGCGAGCGATCACGTCCGCGTCAATGACGGGCCAACCCAAAGACGTCAATCGTTCAGCAACGGCCGTTTTACCGGCGCCGATTCCGCCCGCGACAGCAACAGTTTTCACACGTCCACGGTACTCATACCCACCTACATCCCAGGCAGTCCAGCGTGCACGTGACCCGCGGGTGCCGCCGGCGTTGACTAATGTCCATACAGGTCCTTGAGGGGGAGCGTTGGCTCGATACTTTGCGCGGCGATTGGTCATGTTGATCGGCATCGTCTTTGTTATCTCGGTGGGCGCCTTCTACCTCATCCACCTCTTGCCGGGCGACCCGGCGGTCATCATTCTGGGCACCGGCGACAACCCGGCCAATAAAGCGAGGCTCTACAAACAGCTCGGCCTCGATAGACCCATGCTGGAGCAGTACTTCGTCTGGATGAGAAATATCGTCCATGGCAACCTTGGCACCTCCTTTATCTCCGAAACCTCGGTCTGGACCACCATAAAAGGCGCCATTCCCATTGACGTAGAACTCATGGTCATTAGCCAGATTCTCGCCTTCGCGACCGCCATCCCCTTGGCCATGCGCAGCGCAAAAAAGCCCGACGGCCCAATGGACCGGGTGCTCAGCGCCGGCAGCTTCACCCTGCTCTCGATCCCGGCATTCATCGCAGTTGTGTTACTCGTCTTGTTCATCGCCATCGACTTAGGCGTACCCCACACTGGGCCGTCGTCCTACGTGAGTTT
>PLBM01000056.1:5633-6326 GCA_003134515.1 Acidimicrobiaceae bacterium
GGTACGGCCGGGGTCAATATCGGCGGGCTCTTGGCGGGCGGATTCATCGTGCAGTATCTCTTAGACATACCCGGGCTCGGGTACACCTTAATCTCGGCCATTGGCTACAGTGACTACCTCGTCGTGCAAGGTATCGTGCTGGTGGTTGCGGTCGGGGTCATCTTGATCAACTTCTCCTTTGACTTCATCATCAATCTCGTCGATCCAAGGATCAGCCGTGAGTAACTCCTATTTCGTCAACGAATTGGTCGAAGAGTCAACCACTCTGATGACGCCCGAACGCAAGAAACGGCTCGGCGTGCTGTTTTGGATTTGCGTGGCGTGGCTCGGCATCAATCTCTTGGGCGCCATTCTCGCGAACTTCTTGCCCCTTCAGAATCCCCTCTTTCAGGATTACTCGGTGATCAACGCGGCACCCTCACTGCACCACCTCTTTGGTACCGATGATCTCGGACGCGACATCTTCTCTCGCATCGTTTACGGTTCACGGGTTTCAATCGAAGTGAGTTTGGGATCGCTCTTGATTGGGTTCGGCGTGGGCGCCCCGGNNATCGCCACCATCGCCGTCCTGTCCTTTTGGACACCGCGTTCGCTGCTCAAGATCATCGTCGTCGTGGGTATCGCCTCGATTCCGCTTGTTTATCGCGTCATTCGCACCGCCACCATGAATATCGCCACCAAGGACTACGTCAT
>PLBM01000013.1 GCA_003134515.1 Acidimicrobiaceae bacterium
AAGGAGTCCAGCGTCGCCGTCTCAATGCTTTGCTCCATGACGTCGGGTAGCGGACTGACTCGGGCGTGCATCAGCTCATGTGCCCTGACAAGTCGCGCGCCGTCTGTCGCTTCAAGGGGAACGCTCATGACTCGGTCACGAACGTTGCACCACGCTCCCCCGCGTTGCGCCTTGCCCTTTTCCACCGTCCATTCACCGGATTCGGCTCCGTCCTCTCGACCGGNNTGAGCGCGCGTCGTAGATCGTCGAAGGCATACAGCGCCCGCAGGGACAGGCGACGGTCGTCACCCGTGACCGTTCCGGCGAGTGCGGCCGTGCGAAGATCAGCGCTTAACTTTTCAACGGCGGCGATCGGTGGCTGGTCGATCTTGATGGCCACCGGGAAACGATCACGCAGCGCCTGGGGGATCTCCCATGGATCGGACACGTTCGTCGTCATCACGACTGAGAACTCTGGGCCGGGTTGAACGGTCTGGAGGGTCTCAGGATTGATCCACCGAGCGGAGGCTTCGGAGTCGGTAACGTTAAGCAGCTGGGAAAGCGCATCGCCTGAAGCGCGATCGACCTCGTCAACGACAAGTCGGCCACCTTCTCCGTTTTGGCCTCGCCACGCCTGAATCGCTGGTCCTTCATGAAACCCCCAACGGTCGGGCCCACTGGGCATCCACGTGCCAAGTATGTCGCCGCTCGTGAGATCTTCGGTACATACGAGGCGTCGCGACAAGGTCGGTTCGCCCATCGTGAGTGCAGCGAACGTTTTCCCTGTCCCNNACGTCGCGCCAGCAGGGTGATTGTTCCGCCATTGATGTTCTACAATCTTCGTTGCCGGGCGGCGTCGGCGCTTGAACTGAACCAAGATGGTTCGATGTCGAGCCTAAGTTTCGGGTGTGACACGCCAGGCGAGGGCGGGCCAACCGAAATGCTCTGGGTAGGACCGTAGTACGTATAACGGTGCACGTAGTACGTACTACTGGCCCCGGCGATTGACAGGAATGGTCGTTCGCGCCGACCGTGGCGATCGCTAAGAGGCGGCGAGACGGAGAATCCTACTGGGTCACTTGGTCGGTCACGACCCGACAAGGTTGACCGGTGCTAGGCGCCGAGCTCGACGGTCGCGGGGGCCACAGGGCCACGGGAGCGACGTTGTCCGCACTGCGACCCGAGGCATCCACTGGGTAGCACGCACTACGTCGTTAGGTGTGTTTCCTGGCCCCGGCCGTCGACGGTGCCTTGACGCAACGGCTGTTGACCGGTGACCACGCGGAGGCTGTGGCACCTCGGTGCGTTGCCGGCCGTTTTGTCGTTCGACAAGGCGGGCGAGTAGCTGTACTCATCGAAGAGTGAATCGGACGGGGGACACGAGTCGTTCGAGCTCGGGACGTAGTACGTACGCCGTCCGCCGTACTACGTCCCGAGCTCAATGACTGGCCCGCAGCGATCGCCTCGAGAGTGTCCGAATCCGATTGGTCCCTAGTCGGCCGCAGCGGAACCAATAGGTCAGTCTCTAGGTACTACGTCAACCGTCACACGTACGCTGAGCCGCCGGTGGGGATATAAACCGTTGCCGTCATATTTTCTCGTCGGGTAGGTCAGCGGCGTGAAAGTGGTGAGTGAACGTATTTCCATATTTATACGGAAATGCGCTATACTGATGCAATGGCATCAAAGACTGAGATTATCTGGCGCCACCTCCTGGCGGGAACGGCTGAAGGCCGACGCCGCTACGCCTCAGCGACGGCGCTGGCGCGGGAACTCGACCTACCTGTGTCAACCACTCACCAAGCACTCGAGCGTCCCGTCGAGATTGGCGCGGTGACTATTGACGCGGTGGCTGGTCTGCGGGTCCTCGACCCCGTGCGCCTCCTGACTCTGTACTGCGCCCACCGCCGTCTGGAACGTGACGTCGTGGTCCGCGCGCGGGTCGACGCTCCGGTGGAAGAGGCGGAACGACTCGTCTCGAAAGAACCCGGTGTTATCTTGGGTGGCTTTGCGGCCCTCATAGCTCACACGACCGGCGTCAATCGCGTGGCTGATTACAACACCGTCTTGGTCTACGCCGACGCCGCGGTGGTCGAGGCGTTGCCTCTTGCTCCAGATGGCCCGTGCGAGGTCGTGGTCGCTCGGCCCGATCAGTGGCTCAAGAACTACGGAGCTCTGACACCGGCGGCCCAGGCGTACGCCGATATCTTCAATCTTCGCGGTTGGCAAGCGGCACGTTTCATTGATGAAATAGACCCCCGCGACGTCGTAGATGGCCATGAGCCAGTTCTATTCGACTGAACAGACCGATTCATCGAGACGCGTGCTCGGTGAGCTCCTCGCCCTCGTGCCAGAGGCAGTCCTAATCGGCGGCTGGGCCTCATGGGTGCGAACCGGCGGTCCCATGAGCCACGATATCGACCTCATTGTTTCTCGCCTTGAACTCTCCGTTGTCGCCGATCTGACTGGCAACGTTTCTTTGTCCACGCACATAGGCCATAAGAAGTGGCGGGCGACCTATCACGATGTTCACGTCGATCTTTATGTTCCCTACGAGTCACGACTGGGTCAGCACCTTTCACTACGAGTGGAGGATCTCGCTAACGAGGTGGAACTCGTAAGTGGCTACAACGTGCTCACGATCCCCGCACACATCGCGACCAAGTGGGCCGCGCTGATGGACCGTCCCGACTCTCTACCGGGCGAAAAGGATCGCTTTGAGATCAGGAGTCTGCTGGAAATGCCG
>PLBM01000141.1 GCA_003134515.1 Acidimicrobiaceae bacterium
CGCTCACTGCGCCGAGCGCCCTTCCGGGTGTGCCGGCGCTTCCCTTCACCGCGACCGCGGCCGCGGCCTTCACCATCCCGGTGACGGCTTCGGGGGCTCTCGCGGTCACGCCGAGCCAGGGTGTCCAGGGCACGCCGATCACTGTCTCGGGCACCGGCCTGCCGGCGAGCACGAGCGTTGAGCTGACCTGGGGAACGTCGAACGCCACGTGGCTCGCCGACGTCGAGCCCAATACGGTCAACTACCTCGGCACCTCCTACTCGAAGATCACGGTGGTCATGACCACGTTGACCACCAACTCGAGCGGCGCGTTCACGTTCCAGACAACGGCGCCCGCTGACTTCGGGGGTATCCACGACATCTACGCGGTGGCGAACGGTGCGGCCGTGGGTCACGCCGGTTTCGAAGAGTTGCGCACCCTCACGGTGACCCCCACCAGCGGTCCGATTGGTACGCCGATCACCATCACCTACACCTCGATGGGGGCCAGCCTCTACACGGGTGGAGCGGAGATCCTTTGGGACAACCACTACACCGGTGAGATGCAGGCGCAGTGGACCCGCGGCACCGCGAGCGTCACGATCCGCGCGGCGGGACCGGTGGGTACCCACTTCATCCAGGTCGGCAACGCCATCAGCTACATGTACCTGAACGTCATCCAGTCTCCGATCCCCTACACCAACGGCGGCACGGTCAAGTTCAAGGTCACCAAGGACAACGGGCCGACGGCATCGGCCATCTCCTGGCCCGCCGACGTGCAGGCGACCGTCAGCCAGGTCACCACTCTCTCGAACGCCGGGCTCGACCCCCAGAGCAACGCGGTCGCGACACTGAGTACGACCAAGGGCCCAGTCCTCACCAAGACCACACTGAGTGTCACCGGTCTTCCCTCTTCGGTCACCGGGTCGGTCAACCTCGCGTACTCGACCGTCGTTGGCAACCGCGTGAACTGCGCAAGCACTTGCTGGGCGTTCAATTCCATCGCGCTAGGCACCGCCACGGTCACCAACGGATCGATCAGCCAGCAAGTGACGATCCCGGACAACCTGGGTGGCTGGCACGTCGTCCAGGTCATGAAGGCCAACACGTTAGAGGCTCAGGTGCCGTTCTACGTGATGGAGAGCATCGTTCCCTTCATGAACAAGGCGGGCAAAGTGATCAGTCAAGGTCTCGCGACGGCGAATGACTACACCGCGCCACTAAAGGACCCCACCTCTGCCCAGACGGTCAGAGCCCTCGCCGCATTCGAGGTGGGCCAATCCGGGAAGGGAACCAACACCTTTAAAGAGAACCAGGAGTTCACCATCAGCATTAAGGGTGTCGGCTGGACGCAACTGGACAATACCTTGGGGGTCGACTACGACAACAGCTACATCGGCTACAGCTGTGGCTTCAACTCCAATGGCTACATGGTGGTCCATCTGCACGCCACCGGTGGTGTCGGCACGCACATCATCGACCTGTACCCGATGCTCTACTCGCTGTCACCGTCGTTCGCGAGCACTCCCTACGGCATGGTGCCGGACTTGTCATACGCCCGTGATTACCCGGGCCTGGCGCTCGGCTACCACGTGCCGGCCATCCGTTTCTCGATCAAGATCATCAAGTAACCACTCGACAGTGCGTTAAAGCCTCGCCCCTCGGTCTTCGAGAGGCGAGGGTGCGACTCGCACCACGTGGGCGATTCTCTTTGGCAGCCACCAGTTCCAGCGGCCGAGTAGAGCCATCACGCTCGGCAACAACAGGCCGCGAACGATGGTGGCGTCGATAAGAACGCCCAACGCCAGGCCGACACCGAGTTCTTGGAGTCCCGCGACGTGACCGAGGATCAGTCCGCTGAGGGCGCCGACCATGATCACCGCGGCGGCGGTGACGACGCCGCCGGTGTGGGCCAGGCCCTCGGTGATCGCGCGCGCGTTGCTCGAACCCCGGTCCCACGACTCGCGCATCCTCGAGACGATGAAGACCTCGTAGTCCATCGAGAGTCCAAACAACATCGCGAAGACAAAGATTGGCACCCAGCCTTCGATCTGGCTGACGTGGTACGTGCGCAGTATCGAAGAGCCAATCCCGAAGCGAAAGACCGCGACCAGCAGACCGTAGGCCGCGCCGACCGAGAGCAGATCGAGCAGCACGGCGATCAGTGGCAACAAGAGAGAGCGAAACGCGCGCACCAGCACCCAGTAGGCGAGGACCAGTGCGATGAACACGATCCAGGGGAACGCGCCGTAGACCGTCGACAGAAAGTCGACCCCCTGGGCGGGCGCGCCTCCTACGTAGACCGTGGCACCCGAGGGCAAGTGGGCGGCCGGGATGACGACGTCGCGCAGTTCGTGCACGAGGCGCTGAGAGGCCCCGTCGCCGAAGTCGTGGCGGCCAATGACGAAGATCTGGTCGTAGCGTCCCGAGGAGCCGACGTAAGGGTACTTGTAGCCGATCGCGACGACGCGAACCTCGGCGTTGCGCAGGATCAGATTGGCGAGTCGAAGACGTCCCGCGGCCATTTTGGCGGTGTTGGCAAGGTGAGGCGCGCCGGTGTCGATCACGATTTCGAGTGGCGTGATGACGCCCGGACCGGTTTTTTCTCGAACGAGGGTGAGCGCGCGCGCGGCGGGAAGATGTTGCGGTATCGCCGTCACCGAGCCGGGCGTCACCTGGAGCCAGAGGGCCGAGAAGCCAAACCCCGTGAGGACGATGAGCGAGGCAAACAGCACCGTGACCGGACGGTGGATGACGGCCCGGGAAATTCTCGCCCACGTTCCGGCGACGACGTCGCGACGAAAGATAAGGCCCCGCACGCCCACGGGCAGCGAACCGGCGCGTCCGAGCAGCGAGAGTAGAGCGGGCTGGAGGGTGAGCGTGGCGGCCAAGGCGATGACGGGTACGACGAGGCCGGCCGCGCCCAGCGAGCGGACGAAGGGCACGGGCACGATCAATAGGGTGGCGAGACCGATCGCGATGGCTGCGCTGCTCAGCACGATCGTGCGTCCTGCGGTGGACATGGTCTTGACGATGGCGGCATCCGCGCTGACGCTTTCGTTGCTGAGCTCGCCACGAAAGCGGTGCACGATGAGCAGTGAGTAGTCAATGGCGAGACCGAGTCCAATGAGTTCGACCACGTTGGGGATGTAGAGCACCATGAGAAATCTTTGGGCGAGTAGATACACGACAGCGAGGGATCCGGCGGCGATGGCCGCCGCCATCAAGAACGGGATTATCACGGCCCAACAGACGCCCAGGACGATGATGAGTAACAACAGCGCGAGCGCGAGCGCGAGCACCTCGCCACGGTGAAGGTCGCCGGTGAGCACGGGGGTGATGTCGTGCTGGAGTGCGGGCGGCCCGGTGACGAGGGCGCCGCGAAGACCCTGGGCGGCCAAGGCGCGGCGAAGGGTCGCCGTGGCTTTTGAGGCGCGATTGAGGTTGAGCGAAGTGTCGACGTTCGCGTAGAGCAGACCCCCGACGGCCTGCTCTTGAGTGATTTTGGCAGTGGGCACTGACGAAGCGGCGCGGATGAGCTTCTTCTCGAGGGCAGTGACCGCGCGCGGCGACGAGTGAGCGACCGGCAGAACGACGGTGAACGTGCCTTCGACATTCTCGCCGAAGTTGTGCAGCAGGATGAGGTTCGCCTGCGCTGAAGTCGTTCCCGGGACGCTCAGCGAGGTCGTGAGCAGGTCGGGTAATTTCGCCGACGCGACGGCTCCGAGTACGAGGATGACGACCCAGCCCGCGACGACCGCGACGCGCCATCGGATGATGGCGCGGGTCCAACGATCGAGCACCTTTGAAGGGTAACGCCTGTCACGCGCGCGTGACTTCATGAAGATGTCGAAGGCCCTGCGGTAACGTCGTTCGTGTTGTGATCACGACTCCAGACGCTCTCTTGCTCGCCGGTGCCGGAGTCTTCGCGGGTGTCATGGGCTCCGCTGGAGGGATCACCTCACTGATCTCGTATCCCGCGCTCCTGGCTGTCGGCATTCCGCCGTTACCCGCGAACGTCACGAACGCGGTGGCGCTCGCCGCCTCCTTTCCCGGCTCCGCTCTGGGCTCACGCGTCGAACTCAAGGGTCAAGGACCGTGGCTACGTCGCTGGGCGTTGACCGCGGTGTTGGGTGGCGTCGTGGGCGTGGTCCTCTTGCTCCTCACACCAGATCGAGTCTTCAATCGAATAGTGCCATTTTTGCTGGCGTCGGCGGCGCTGGTTCTCCTCGCGCAGCCCAGGATCTCGCGATGGCACGAGGGTCGTCTCCATCGCGGCAATCAGTACATGCT
>PLBM01000034.1 GCA_003134515.1 Acidimicrobiaceae bacterium
GACGCGGTCTTGGGCGCCATGACCGAAAGGACTTCGATTCCCTCCATGTACTGCTCAATGTCCGCACGATAGACGTGGCCAATCAACGCGCCGCCGGGAACGAGCGAAGCCTGCAAGACACCCTTGGGTAGTTTCGCGCCTGCCGCTCGCCAGGTGGCGACGTCGCCATTAAGACTGGTTATTTCGATCTCAATGCGTCGAGACATAGGGCTCCAATCTAGTCGCTTGGCTCTACGCAAACATTTCGGTGGTATTTAGTGCAATTTTAAATTTCACTGCCTAGCATGGCATCGTGAGTGACACACCCACCGATGCCACTGACGAGATGAGCTCAACCGCAACGTCCGAAATACCTGACGCGCACGACTCCTCATCGTCGACGGTCGAGCAGTTCGATCCCCATGTGGAGACGACTGCGACGAGTTGGACGAGCTCGCCTGAGAGCGTCAGTGGCACGTCGTTCGTACCAAATGTCGACGAACACTTCGCGACACCGCGCGAGAAAACACACGGCGGAGACGAGGCGCCCACTTCCTCATCACGAGGTAAAGGCCGCGCGCTCTGGTCCACCCGTATCTCGCTTCTTCTGGTCGCCGCCCTGGTCGGGGGGCTCGCGGGCCACTTCGCTTCTCCGGCGTCCAGTGGAATCAGCGGGCTTAACATCAACGTCGTGAGCGCGGCGCCGGGCGCCGCGCTATTGCCGAATGGAATGAGCATTCCCAAACTGGTCCAGAAAGTTCTTCCATCCATCGTGAGTATCGACGTGAAGGGTCAAGGCAGTGAGGACCAGGGCACCGGGATGATCATCTCCAAGGGCGGCCTCGTCTTGACGAACAATCACGTCATCGCCGCCTCAATCGGGGGAGGCTCCATTACCGTCACGCGCAGCGGTTCGACGAAGAGTGAGCCCGCCACGTTGGTCGGTACTAATCCCATTGACGACGTCGCGCTCATTCGTATTAACGGCGCGAAGGGTCTGCCACCAGTGACCTTTGGCAACTCCATCGCTTTGGTCGCCGGTGATGCGGTGGTCGCCATTGGCAACGCACTGGGACTCGCCGCCGGCACGCCCACCGTCACCCAGGGCATCGTGTCAGCCCTGGGGCGAACAGTAACCGCGGGAACGAGCACCTCGTCCGAGACCCTCACCAACATGATTCAAACGGACGCCGCGATTAATCCGGGGAANNCCTCACGTCGCTCAAGGCCGGAGAAAGCGTCGTAAATCACGGCGCCTTTATCGGTGTCGAAATCGAATCGATGACGCCCTCTCTGCAGGCGCAATATGGCTTCAGTGTGGCCAGTGGTGCAGTAGTCACGAGTGTCATCTCGGGCACTGGCGCCGCGGCCGCGGGTCTGCAACAAGGCGACATCATCGTCGGTATTAACCACACCACGATCGCCGGTGCGCAAGATGTGAGTTCGGTCATCTCTTCATTGAAACCTGGTGACCAGATCACGTTGCACATCGTGCGCGGCACCAAACACTTATCGGTCAAAGTGACGCTCGGACACCAACCAGCCGGCTAAGCGAGCGTAGCGATGCCCCCGTCGACCGGCAAGATGACGCCCGTGATGTAGGAGGCGGCCCGCGACGAGAGGAAGATCGCGGTGCCGGCCATGTCGTCGGGACGACCGATCCGCTTCATCGANNAGATCGCCGCGCCCGCCATGTCCGAGGGCCGACCGATTCGCTTCATCGGTGCCGCCTGGGCAATGGCGTCGCCAAAAGCTTCCAATGTGGCGTGCATCATCTTTGACTCAAAGGGACCAGGCGCGATCGCGTTCACGGTGATNNGCGGAGTAGGCGTAGGTCTCGAGGGTGGGCACGTGCAGTCCATCGATCGAGCCAATGTTGATCACCCGCGAAGGACTGTCGCTCGTGGCGTTCATCTCGAGGCGGGGGCGAAGAAATTTGGTGAGATGAAAGACGGCTTTGACATTGAGGGCCAACACGCGCTCAAAGGCGGCCTCGTCATACTGTTCAAGCGGCGTGCCCCAAGTGGCCCCCGCGTTATTGACCAACACATNNACATAAATAATCCCCGCGTTATTGACCAACACATCCAAATGGGGCTCCCGCGAAGCGATCTCGTTAGCGAGACGTTGGCACTCGGCCTCGCTCGACAGGTCCGCCGGTAGGGAAGTGCACGAGCCGATCTTGGAGAGCTCTTTCGCTAGCGCCTCACCCACCTCAGCCTTGCGTGACGAGATATAGACCTTGGCGCCTGCGTCAACGAATCCTCGTGCGATCATCTCGCCAATGCCGCGAGATCCGCCAGTCACAAGTACCACCTTGCCCGAAACGTCAAAGAGTGAGTTCATGGGCCGAAGTGTAGGTCAACGACCCCTGGCATTAAGAATGCCGTTCGCGGACGGGGGAGCTCGGGCCGACGTTGGTGTGCGATTACGAGAGCTTCGTCGGCGTCAAAGGCCTCGACGAGCTCTTGGGTCATACCGCGATAAGGGTCACCCCAGATCACGCGAAAAGTAACTGGCCCGGACGGGCACACGGTTAGTTGGCGACGCGTAACCGCGTGATAGATACCGAGGACACGTCGGACTTCTGGTCCGTCGCGAACTGAGCTCGGATGGTCCACACGCCATTGATCGTGAAGTTAAAGGCGCACTCGGCTTGGCTCTGCTGGACGGGCTGAAAGGAGCAGACCAGGTTCGTCTGACCGGAGTTATCCGGCGCTATCGCGACCATACGGACCAAGCCGCCGGAGTGTTCGGGCAACACGTCGGTAATGATGTTAAACGTGCCATTGCTGTGTGAAGCCGGCGCGCTGTTGTCACTGAAGTCAAAGGACAACACGACGTTGCCGTTCCCGGAGTTGTCCGCAACAGCAGGGAGAGTGAATATCCCTACGCTGGACGCTACAAAGAGCGCAGCCAAAAGTACCCGACGCATGACTGTGACTATACCAGGATTGAACGTATTAATCGCCGATAATGTTCGTTATGTAAAGTTGCAAACCTACCCGTAAGAACGAAAAGCACGGTCTTTCTTACGGTCACTTCCCTGATGAACGCCGGTTGTTCGATAGTTTCGTTGTAGCCATGCACGCGAATGTCACTCTCAAGCCGCGCGAATTTGTCATGGCATTGTCATCAGCCGCGGCGGGTGGATTCTGCGGCACTTTCTTGCGCGATGTGCTCACTTCGCTTGAACACTTGCCATCACCAACGTTGAACACCGTTACCTGGCCCCAAGAGATCCCTTGGATGCTGTTGGCGATCAATATGGGCGGCGCGTATCTCGCCACCCGGCTCCTTCGAGGACCACTTCGTCACCACGATCCCAATGACCGTACCCGCATCCTCGTGATCACTGGGTTCTTTGGGGGACTCACCTCGTATTCCGGCCTCTTTGTCGACTTCTCGGCCCTTTGGCACGTGTCCGCCGCTGGATGCCTCGCGGTGGCCCTAGGAGCCGTTCTGAGCGGCGTGCTGGCCGGTTGGCTCGGTCTGGTGCGTCTCCGACAGTGACGCTGTTCTTGATCTCGTGCTTTGGCGCCCTGGGCTGCGTGGCGCGCTACCTGCTCGAGTACTCGGTGCGGCGCCACCACCCGACGTATCGGCCTTGGGCCACGGTCGCGGCTAACGCCATTGGCTGTGGGATAGCTGGCTACGTCGCCTATCGACTCGTGGGCCGCACCGACGCCCACGTTCGCGACATCGTTCTCACGGGGTTCTGTGGGGGACTGACCACGTTCTCTTCCGCTTTCGCGATTCCGGCGATCTTGCAACGCGAGCACCACTGGGGATACTCCCTCGCGTTGATCACCACTACCCCACTGGCGTGCGCCGGGCTGTACGTCATGGGCATGGCACTCGCCCACTAGCAATCACCGCGCCGCGCTTAGTTAGTTTCCGTACATCGTTTGACGAGTAACTACTCCGCCGAGCCGAAGCCCTTGATCGTCGCGAGTTCCGCCTCACTCAACTCACGGGGCTGTTCGCCGTGCGCCACCTTCTCGCTCTGAACGTAGTGACGTATGTCCTCGACGACCTCGGGGTTGGCCAGGGTCGTAATGTCGCCCACGTCAGTGAAGTTAGAGATCGACGCGATGACGCGACGCATAATCTTTCCGGAACGCGTCTTGGGCATGTCGGCCACGATCCACACACTCTTGGGTCGTGCGACCTTGCCGATCTCGGACTCGATCATCCGTGACACCTGCTCGCCAACGCCGTCGGGACTGAATCCGGGCTTCAAGGCGATGTACATCTCGACCGCGTGGCCGCGAATGTCATCCACCACAGGCACGGCGGCCGCCTCGGCGACCGCGTCGACCATGATGGCCGCCGATTCGAGCTCTTTGGTGCCCAATCGGTGCCCCGACACGTTGATCACGTCATCGACGCGCCCGAGTATCCGGTAGTACCCATCCGCGGCCTGCATCGCACCGTCGTTGGCGAAATACGGCCAGTCGTGCCAGTCGGTGCTTTTCTTGTTCGTGTTGTACTTCTCGTAGTACGTCGAGACGAACCGGTCGGGGTCGCCCCAGATCGTTTGAAAGATGCCGGGCCAAGGCGCTCGGATGCAGATGTTGCCGGCCTTGCCGCTGCCGGCCTTCACCTCATCGCCGTTCTCGTCCAAGATCATTGGAAAGACCCCGAGTACCGCCGGACCGCAGCTGCCCGGCTTCATGGGGTGCAGAGCGGGCAACGTACTACCGAGGAATCCACCGTTCTCGGTCTGCCACCACGTGTCCACGATCGTCGCTTCGCCCTTGCCCACTGATTCGTGATACCAGCGCCACACGTCGGGCTCGATGGGCTCGCCCACGGTCGTCATGTGTCGGAAGTGGTAGTTGTATTTCGCGGGCTCGTCGGGACCGACCTTGCGCAAGGTTCGAATCGTCGTGGGCGCGGTATGAAAGTGCGTCACGCCGAGGCGTTCCGCGATTCTCCACGCCCGCCCCGCGTCGGGGTACGTGGGTATGCCCTCGTACATCACCGTCGTCGTACCGAGCGACAAGGGTCCATAGACGATGTAGGAGTGCCCGGTGATCCAGCCGATGTCGGCCGCGCACCAGTAAGTGTCCTCGGGATGGATGTCTTGGTAGTACTTCGAGGTACCCGTCACGTACGAGAGGTAACCGCCCGTGCTGTGCTGACAGCCCTTGGGCTTTCCCGTAGTGCCGCTCGAGTACATGATGAACAAGGGCGCTTCGGCTGGCATCGACACCGGCTCGACCAATTTGCCCTTGTAGTCCGGCATGATCTCGTCCACGAAGAAGTCCCGTCCCGGCACCATCGGACTCTTGGAGGCGTACTCGCCGGGATTGCGACGAAAGACCAGCACCTTTTCGACGACGACACCCTCCTCGAGGGCCCTCGCCACGGCTTCGTCGGCCTTGACCTTGTGATCTTGCAATACACCACCGCGGTAGTAGCCGTCGATCGTGACGAGAACTTTGCTCTTGGAGTCGGCGATACGACCCCCGCACGCGGCGCCCGAGAACCCGCCAAAGACCTGAGAGTGAATGATGCCGAGTCGGGCACACGCGAGCATCGCGACCGGCAGTTCTGGCACCATGGGCATGTGGAATGTCGCCACCTCGCCGGTTTTCAAACTGGTGAAACCTTGTAAGAGGGCCGCAAACTCGTTGACGCGCGCGTAGAGCTCTTGATAGGTGATGACCTCGGTGTCGTCGTCCTCGAGTTCGGGCACGAAGATAATCGCGGCCCGATTGCGATTCTTTTCTAGGTGACGATCGATGCAGTTGTACGAGGCGTTCAACTTTCCACCCACGAACCACTTCCAAAACGGCGCGTTGCTGGTGTCGAGCGTGGTGTGCCAGTACTTGTCCCAGGTCAACAGATCGCCGTACTCCTTAAAGCACTCGGGGTAGTTCTTCTCACTGAACCGCTCGAAGATCGCCGGGTCCGAGGCATTGGCCTGTCCGATGAACTTGGCCGAGGGGAAGTAGTAGCCCTCTTCGCGCCAGTGCACCGCAATCTGCGCCTCCGAGGCCGTGCCTACGACCTCTTCGGACCCCTTGCCACTCTTCTTCGCCATACAATCCCCTTCTCCTGCGGCAAAGTGCGCGAACACTTTTCCGTCACCTTGACCACACTATCCCTGGCACCATTGAGGGTGTTAAATCTTCAACGGCCCCTGCTCCGCGTCGGTGAGTCCCGAGAAGTCCGCGGTCCCCTTTGGTGTCGTGGGCATCATGCCCGCCGCGACGAGCCCGACGATCAAGATCACGATCCCGGCGTACGGAGCCCACACGGTGGGCGACGTGACCTTGTAGATGGCTCCGTAGATCGCCGCTATCGTCACGAGACCGCCAACGAGACTGGCCAGGTAGAGTTGCCAACTCTTGCCGGTGCTCTTTAATCCACGCAGCGCCCCCACGGCGATGAAGAGATAGATGACCGCGATGGCAAAGCCGCCAAAGGTGGACATCCAGGAGAACATCGAGACGTACTCAGGTAATGAGGGAATCGCGAACGCGGTGGTCCAGGCCACGAGCAAGATCACCACGGCGTACACGAAGAGCACTAAGCCACTCGCCCCCACCGGAGTGCCGTAACGCGAGATCTTGGTCAGCTGCCTGGGCAGGCGGCTGTCGCGGGCCAGCGCGAAGATCCCGCGCGAGGCCGAGACCGCGCAACCCACGAGCACCGCGATCATGTCCAAAATCACCACCAGTTCGACGAGTCGGCGAATACCGATCCCGGCGAAGCCGCCCATCGCCTTGGGCCCAGCCAGTGTGAACAACGGAGCGCCCGCGTTCTTACCCAACGCGCTGAGGTTGAAATGGAACCCCGCGATTTGTGCGAACGAGCCGATGATGTAGAAACCGCCAATGACGAGGACTGACGTCAACACTGCTCGGGGGATGTTTCGCTCGGGCCTGTCAGTCTCTTCGGCCAAATTGGCTGACGTCTCAAAGCCGGTGAAGAGCAACACACCGTAGAGCACACCAAAGAAGACACCCTTCCAGTGGGTCGGCGAGCTACTCACCGAGAAGCCAGTCGCGACGTGGTGCAGTCCCCCACTCTTGATAATCACGAAGATTGAGAACACGAGCACGACCGTGACGGATATCAGCGCCAACGTCAACTGCACGCGCGTCGACAGCACCACGCCAAGGTAGATGATCGTCCCCACCAGAATGACCAGTAACACGTTCCACACGAAATACGGGAGCGGCGCTCGGTTGAACTCGCTTTGAATGATGTCGTGCAGCGTGCCACCGATCATCGGCAAGATGCCCGCCCCGAGTGCCAACATGCCGGCGTAGTAGAGCCATCCGGCCGCAGTGCCCACTCGTCCCCCGAGTCCGTCAGTGACGTAGTCGTAGAGCGAGCCGGCGGCTTGAATCTTTCGCGTGTACTCCGCGACAATCCAGCCCAAGCCCATTACCCCCACAGCGGCGATCAGTACCGCCAGCGACGCGGCGTTTCCGGCGCCGCTGCCCGAGGCGGCGGTAATACCTACGATTAGTGGTACCAAGAACGCGATCGAAAACACCGGACCCATCAGTCCGACCGACTGTGCGATCGTGTCGATCAACGTGAGTTTGTGTTTGCCGCCGAGTGACGTTCTCGCTGACGTGTCCTTTTCCATGATCTCCCCTGGGTTCTTCTACGAAACCTCGTCTCGCGAGGTCAATCGCTAAACCGTAAGGGTTCGAACAACGGTCGTCAAGTGTCGATTACGCAGGCAAGTGTTTGCTTGCCTCGCGCACCAGCCACACGAACGTGGGATCGGGCTTGCGAAGGAGTTCCGGGTGCCACTGCACTGCGACGATTCGACCGTTTGGCGTCTCGAGTCCCTCCACCGCGCCGTCAAAAGCCTTCGCCGACACGATGAGGCCCTCGCCCACCTCTTCCACCACCTGGTGATGCAGCGAATTGACGCCAATCTCGTCAGGGAAGAGTTCCGCCGTCACCGTACCTTCGACGACATTGACCGAGTGCGTCGCCTCGTGACCGTCGACGTCCCACTGTGGGTGACCGGCAGCGCCGTCGAGCTCGACGTGTTGGCGAAGTGTCCCGCCAAAGACCACGTTCAACAGTTGTAGCCCTCGACAGATGGCGAGAATTGGGATGTCCCTCGCGCGAGCCGCCGCCAGCAACGCGATCTCCCACGCGTCACGGTCGGGTTCGAGGGGACCGAGGTTGGCGTCGGGCGATTCGTGGTAGTGCTCGGGGTCCACGTCGGCGCCCCCGGTGAGTACTAGTCCGTCCAAACGCTCGACCATCTCGACGGCGTCGGCGTCACGGGTCAACTCAACCGGTAATCCTCCGGCGAGCGCGATGGACCGGGGATAGTCGGTGAAATGAAGATCGAAGTGAATATCACGCATCGCGGGCGGTACGTGAGTGCCGAGGGTTGTCGCCGGCCAACGGCGTCCGGTGATGCCAATCAACGGTCGAGCCATTGATTCATTCTAGGTGGCTTTCGCCAACTGTGGTGTAATGGAAAAACTGTTTGGTATGAGACAACACGGGAGGGCGCGTGGCCGAACCACTGGCGGACATTACGTCGCACGACACCTTCGTCTACGGAGTCCCGCGCGAGACCTTTCAGTACTTGCGTGAGAACGACCCCGTGCATTGGACCGAAGAGTCCGACGGCGGTCGAGGGTTTTGGAGTCTTACTAAGTACGACGACGTGTTGTTCGCGAGTCGTAATACCGAAGTCTTCTCTAGCCGACTCGGTATCCGCATCGAAGACATGGACCCGGAAGCGACCGAAGCCCGGCGAACGTTGATGGAGATGGACGCGCCCGAACACACTCGTCTTCGCCGACTAGTGAGTCGACCTTTTGCGCCGAAGACCGTCAACGAGTACGAGGACGCGGTACGCGCTCTGGCCATCGAAGTGCTCGACTCGCTCCATGGTGAGCGTGAGTTCAACTTCGTGCAAACCATTGCTCGGGAATTACCTATGCGCATGTTGGGTCGACTACTCGGGCTACCCGAGGACGACTTGGAGTGGCTCGTGCAGCGCGGTGACGCACTCATCGGCAACAGCGATCCCGACTTTACCGATTACGTCGTCGATCAGGTCGACACTTCGGCGTACCGCCTGCTCCCCTTTCGCAGCCCGATCGCCCTCGAACTGTTCGAGTACGCAGCCCAAGCCCTCGAAGAGCGACGGATCACACCCACCCACGACATCTTGAACGCCCTGTTAGAGCCAACGGCAGACGGCGATTCGCTCGATGACCTGGCGCTCAAGAATTTCTTCACATTGATGGTGGCCGCGGGCAACGACACCACTCGCTACACGATGACCGGCGGTCTGCTCGCGCTGATCGAACGACCCGAGATCTTCGCCCGTATCCCCTCGATGAGCCTCGTGCAGCGAAAGAGCCTGGTCGATGAGATGTTGCGCTGGACGACCGTCACGATGCACTTTCGTCGAACCGTTACCGTCGACACGGAGTTGAACGGCAAGAGCCTCAAAGCCGGCGACAAAGTCGTGTTGTGGTACACGTCGGCGAACTACGACGAGGACCACTTCGAGAACCCCAATGAGTTTCGTGCGGAGCGCTCACCTAACGACCACGTCGCCTTTGGCCTTCATAGCCCGCATCTCTGTCTGGGGGCGCATCTCGCGCGCCTCGAAATGCGCGTGCTCTTTGAAGAACTCGCTAATCGGTGGCAAAAAGTGGAGTTGGTCGGCGAACCCGAGCGCCTGCGCTCGAACTTCATCAGCGGCATCAAGACGTTGCCGATTCGCGTGACCTGGCGCTAGAGAAACGGAAAGTACTCTCGAAGTTCCCAGTCGGTCGTGGCGGCGGTGTAACGGTCCCATTCGGCACGCTTCACCATGACGTGTTGGGCGACGAGTTCGCTGCCCACCGCTTCACACAATTCCCGATCGGCTTCGAGCGCGTCGAGAGCTTCGGCCAGTGAGGCCGGCACGCCGACCGTCGCGTCGATGGTGTCAAGGCCGTTGCCCGCTTCCGGAGGACCTGGATCCGTCCCATGACGTTCGCCGAGAAGCGATGCTTGCAACACCGCGGCGACGGCGGTGTGCACGACGACGGCGCCGTCGCAAAGACGGTGTTCAAGACGGGCCGCCGCGCCGCGTTCAGCGGGCACGCGAATAGTGGCGCCGCGATGGTCGTATCCCCAGTTCGCCCAGTACCCCGACAGCGACGCCGGGCGCAAGCGCTTGTAGGCATTGACGGTCGGCGCACAGAGACCGGCCAAGGCGCGATGACGCTCGAGCAGGCCGCCAATCGCATGCTTCGCCAGCGAAGAGAGGCCGTCCGCGGCATCTTCGTCGTTGATCACGTTCTCGCCATCGCCGTTTTGAAACGAAAAATTGACGTGCAGCCCCGACCCGCCCCGATCGCTGAGGGGCTTACCCATGAAGGTCATCGTGAGCCCGAGTCGGTGCGCCACTTCGCGCGCGAGCACCTTAAAGAGAAAAGCGTCGTCGGCGGCCCTTAGCGCATCGGTGTAGCGAAGCGTGAACTCGAACTGGGGCGTGTCGTATTCGGAGTTCACCGATTCGAGAGGGATGTCGGCCTCGGCGCAGGCCCGCCAGAGCGCGTCGATGAGCCCGTGAGGATCAACGGAGGGCCCGGTGCCGTAGACAAACGCCCCGGGCGTCTCCAGGGCCGTCCAGCCGCCGTTGCCGTCGGGACCGTAGACGTACGCTTCGAGCTCCACGCCTACGAAGGGTTCGAACCCTAGGGCCCGCCAATCCGTCACAGCTTTTCGCAGGGCCGCCCGCGGTGACACCGCGAACGGCTCGCCTTTACGTACGAGGTCGGCAACGACCACTTTGGTGTCGGCTTCCCAACTGGGTCGCAGATCAGCCAGGTCGAAGACCGCGTCAAAGTCCGGCAATCCTTCACTCCAGTAGCTGCCGGGAGTTTCGGGCGTCATGACCCGGTCGTAGCCGAGCGCCCACGTACCGGTGCAGTGGCGCGTCCCGTGATCGGCCAAGTTAGCCGGCACGTACTTTCCCCGAGCCAGGCCCAGATGATCGGGCCACAACACCCTTACGCGATCGAACGAAGTAGTCACGGAGCCTCCTCGGCTGACTTTGGCGAAAGTAGCACCAAAACTGCGTCCCGTTTGAAAAGTGAGATACTCATTTGATTACAAACGATATTTAGGGGTCCCGTGGAGTATCGACGCATTCTTCTTGACGGCAACGTCGTTGACGTCATTCGCGATGGGGACGCACTGGTCGCTCCTGACGGGCGACGGGTTGAGGCAGCGAGCGCGACGCATCTGGCGCCCGTATTGCCCTCCAAAATCCTCTGCTGTCACCTCAATCACGTCTCGCGCGTTCGTGAGTTCGGCATCGAGTTGCCCCCGGCGCCGACCTGGTTCCAAAAGCCCGTCTCGGCGCTGAACGCCCACCAAGGTGCCGTCGTTCGACCAGCGAACTGTCACTACCTGAACTACGAGGGCGAGATCGCCATCGTCATCGGACGTACGGCCCGCAACATCAAGCTGGCCGACGCGGCGCACTACATTGCGGGTTACACCATCGCGAACGACTTTGGCCTCCACGACTTTCGTGACACCGACGCCGGGTCAATGCTGCGAGTGAAGGGCGCCGACACGCTCTGTCCGATTGGTCCCGGCCTCGTCACCGCGTGGGACTTTCACGCCAAGTCAATGCGCACGACAGTGAACGGCGACGTTCGCCAAGTCGGATCCACCGACGAGATGGCGTGGGATATGTACTACCTCGTCACCGACGTGGCCCGTCTCATCACGCTCGTGCCCGGCGACGTCATTCTCACGGGCACGCCGGCCCACTCTCGTCCCGTCGCGCCGGGTGACGTCGTCACCGTCGAAGTCGAGGGTTTGGGAGCGCTCACCAACCACGTCGTCGCCTCGCCCGACCCGGTGAGCGACGAAGTCGGGGCCCAACCGACCGCGAGCGAAGAGGTCCTGTCCACGGCGCTAGGCGGCGACTGGGAGTTTCGAGGGCAACGTCGCCCCCACCCGACCGAGCGTTCGGCGCTGCCCTACCCGCGCGTTCACCCCAGGTATCAATCGTGAGTGAAGAGCGCACCAACGTCGGAGGTGTCGCGGTCGCCACCGGACACTTCATCAACAACCTTCGGGTGTCGTCGCCGAGCACCTTTGAGGACCGCTCGCCGCTGGACTGGTCGCTCAAGCTCGCTGACGTGGCCCGAGGTACGACCATCGAGGCCAACCTTGCCCTGGACGCCGCGCACGACGCCTTTCCCATGTGGGCCGCACTCGGGGTGAAGAAACGCGCCAAGTTCCTTCGCCGACTGGCGGATCTGATCGACGAGAACATTGATCGCATCGCCATCGTCGAGACACTCGATATGGCGATGCTCGAAGAGAGTCTCCGCCTTCGGGTGATTGCTCGCGGGGCCAGGAACTTTCGCGCCTACGCCGACCTCGCCAAGTCCTACAAATCGAGACGGTGGACCGCTAACGGAACGCGCAATCGCGTGCTGCGAATGCCCGCCGGTCCCACGGTCGTGATCACGCCCTGGAACGCGCCGTTCATGCTCTCGACATGGAAGTGCGCGCCCGCACTGGCGGCGGGCAACACGGTCGTGTTGAANNTTGAAACCCGCCGAATGGTCGCCCCTCAGTTGTTCTCTGCTCATGGATCTGGTACTCGAAGCCGGGTTCCCTCCGGGGGTCTTTAACCTGGTGCAAGGTTTCGGCTCGGAAATCGGTGCAGCACTGGTGAGCGATCCGCGCGCCCGGCGAATCTCCTTCACCGGCTCGCCCGAGACCGGGCGCAGCATCGGCGTCGCCGCGGCGAAG
>PLBM01000110.1 GCA_003134515.1 Acidimicrobiaceae bacterium
CCCTACGAGCGTCTGGACGGACTTAAGAAGCTGGCCTCAGCCTTTGAGGGCGGCCCCATCGACTGTTCCATTGGCACGCCCATCGATCCGCCCCCTGAGTTCGTCATTGAAGAGCTCGCCCGGGGTGCCGGCGCGCGGGGCTATCCGCCCTCGGCCGGATCGATCAAGTACCGCACCGCCGCCGCCGAGTGGATGAACCGGCGATTTGGCGTGGTCGTCACGCCGGACGATCTGGCAGCCTGCGTCGGTACGAAGGAGTTCGTCGCCAGTCTCGCGAACTATCTCCACCTCAAAAGCCCCGACCGTGACACCGTGCTCTATCCGGCAGTCAGCTATCCGACCTACGCCATGAGCGCGACACTGGCCGGCATTCGATCGGTACCCGTCGCAATGGTCAATGGCCAACTCGACCTCTCGTCGATNNCAACTCGCCGTCGAACCCGACCGGTTACCTCGAAGATCTCGAGGCGATCGCCACGTGGGGACGGCGTCATGGCGTGCTCGTCGCCAGTGACGAGTGTTACGCGGAGTTCACGTGGGGCACTCGGCCGAGGTCGATCCTCGAACACGGCTTTGAGGGAGTGCTCGCGGTGCATTCGAGCTCGAAACGCTCGAATCTGGCCGGTCTTCGCGCGGGTTTCTACGCCGGCGACGCGGCACTGGTGGCGTACTTACGAAGTGTGCGCCAACACGCCGGCTTGATGGTGCCTGGACCGGTCCAGACCGCCGTGGCGCTCGCGTACGGTGACGACACGCACGTTGAGGTGCAACGAAAGAGATATCTCGCTCGAATGGAACTTCTCAGTCGAGCCCTCAAGCGTCTCGACGTGGACGCGCCGATGCCCGAAGGCTCGTTCTACCTCTGGGCCTCGAAGGACGGGATGGACGGGTGGGCGCTGGCGTCGCAGCTCGCCGAGCGATCCGGACTCGTGGTCAGTCCCGGCGAGCTCTACGGCGAGGCCGGCAAGCACTTCGTGCGTATCGCCGTCGTGCAGCCGACCGAGCGGCTCGAACTCGCCGCTACACGTCTCGAAGCCTCGTAGGTCCACCAGTACGATTGACCCATGAGTGAACTCGAAACTCGCATAGGTCACTGGTTCGAGAACCTGGCCGAAATGTCGCCGGCCAATGTTGAGGCCCGTCGCGACGTCGAGCTGGTGATCACCAAGCTCGACGACGGTCAGCTTCGCGTCGCCGAGATCGACGAAAAGGGCGTCGTAATCGTCCACGAGTGGGTGAAAAAGGCGATCTTGCTCCTCTTTCGTTTGCACGGTCTGGAAAAGAACGAAGTCGGGCCCTTTGAGTACCTCGACAAGTTGGAGTTGAAACGCGACTATGAACGCCGAGGCGTGCGCGTGGTGCCCGGCGCGTCGGCCCGGCGCGGCAGTTTTCTCAGCCCCGGCGTAATCCTGATGCCGAGTTACGTGAATATCGGTGCCTGGGTCGGTCCAGACTCCATGGTCGACACGTGGGCCACCGTGGGCAGCTGCGCGCAGATCGGCGCCAATGTGCATCTTTCGGGCGGCGTCGGTATTGGCGGCGTGCTCGAACCGCCCAACGCCGTGCCCGTGGTTATTGAGGACGACGCGTTCATCGGGAGTCGTTGCATGATCGTCGAAGGGGCGCGCGTCGGACGAGGCTCGGTCGTGGGCCCAGGCACTATCTTGAGTCCCTCGATTCCCGTGATCGATGCCGAAAGCGGTGAGGAAGTTTCGAGAGGCCGCGTTCCCGACTACTGCGTGGCAGTATCAGCGAGTCGACGACGTGAGTACCCCGGCGGTGAGTTTTTTCTTCCCTGCGTGTTGATCATTAAGCACCTGAGTGAAGGTGAACGCCATAGCAAGGTCGCGCTCAACGAGATACTTCGTGACCACGGCGTGGCCACGTGAATCGACTCGACGAGGCGTTCTCGCTGGTCACGATTGGTTCGGTCAGCCGTGACGAGGCGTCGCTGGCCACGCACATCGAGTCGTTGTTACGTGCGTCGAGCGGTCTTGAAGTTGAAAGAATCGGCGACAATGTTGTGGCGCGAACGAACGGT
This sequence comes from Acidimicrobiaceae bacterium, assembly GCA_003134515.1. Taxonomy (GTDB): domain Bacteria; phylum Actinomycetota; class Acidimicrobiia; order Acidimicrobiales; family RAAP-2; genus RAAP-2. The sequence goes on from PLBM01000110.1 coordinate 2,042, forward strand.
CATCGCGCGACGCGAGTACTCATCGCGGGACACCTCGACACGGTGCCCGGTGACGCCAGTGACGCCAAGATGGTGGGCGACGAACTCCACGGCGTAGGCGCGTGCGACATGAAGGGATCGCTCGCGGTGATGGTGGAGCTCGCTCTGGACCCCGCGCCGAGGTCGCGAGAAGTCACGTGGATCTTTTACGCCCGTGAAGAGATCGGCCATAGCGAGTCGGGACTTCTCGAGATCGCCGAGCTGCGCCCGGACTTGCTACAAGGCGAGGTCGCGATCTTGGCCGAACCGACCGGCGGCGTGGTTGAAGCGGGCTGTCAGGGCACGCTGCGAGTACGTGTTGGGTTGACAGGCGCCCGAGCCCATACGGCGCGTCCCTTCACTGGTCGCAACGCCATACACCGCATGGCGGCGGTCATTTCGCGCGTGGCGAGCTACGAACCCCGGACCGTGGAGATTGAAGGCGTGCGCTACACCGAGCAACTTCAAGCGGTGGGCGTGGGCGGGGGAGTCGCGCCCAACGTCGTGCCCGACGTCGCGACACTCACTCTGAATCATCGAGTTGCCCCCGATCGTGGAAGAGATGATGCAGCGTCGTGGTTGCGCGAATATCTCGGCGAGCTAATTGAAGGGAACGATCACTTCATTGTGGAAGATTGGGCGCCCGGGGCGCCACCGTCGTTGAAGAACGAACGATTGGGTGCGCTCGTTCGATTAACGGGTCAGCCAGCGGCGGGCAAGGTCGGCTGGACGGACGTCGCTACCTTTCAGGGCCTCGGAGTACCGGCGACAAATTTCGGCGCTGGTGATCCATTGTTGGCGCATCGCAGCGACGAGTTCGTCACCTTGGCTCAACTCGATGAGTTTGCGAGAGTTCTCGGCGCCTGGCTCGTCTAACGAGTGCTGAGGAAGGACCGAAAGCGCCTAATAGCGACGAAGCACCGAGATCACCCGTCCGTAGAGGGTGATATCGCGAGCGTCAAACTCCATCGGCTCCATTGTGGAGTTTTCGGGCTGCAAGATGACGCGCGAGCCCTGGGGAAAGTAGCGCTTCACGGTCGCTTCGTCGCCCGGAATCCCCGCGACCACGATCTCGCCTTTGCTCGCGGTGGCTTGGCGTTGCACCACGATGAAGTCCCCGGACAAGATGCCCGCGTCCACCATCGAATCGCCGCGAACTTGCAGCACAAAGCTGTCGCCGCGCCCTGCAAACTGTTCGGGAATCGACATCAATTCGTACGCACTCTCGACGGCGAGTACGCCGGTGCCGGCGGCGACGTCGCCAACAAACGGGATGTGACGGATGTGCTGGGCGGGAACGGGATTGGCCGCGTCGAGGCGAACGGTCAAGGTCCGAGGTTGCTGCGGATTCATCTCGATGTAGCCGGCGTCTTTGAGAACTCTGATGTGATTGGCTACCGTCGCGGAAGAAGAGAGACCGACGTGTTCACCGATTTCACGAATCGTCGGAGGAAAGCTCCGTTCGCGTTGACAGGTCACAATGAACTCGAGAATCTGTCGACGCATCGGTGTCAAGACTTCAGCCACGGGGTCCTCTTTCTAACGAACAGTTGTTCGTAGGATACACCAGTTGGCGACCGGACTCAAACACTTGTTCGCTTTAGATTCGGAGTCTTCCAAGGGGCTTTTTTCAGTAGGGGCGCCATATTTACTGCATTTCGATACTGCTATCGTTTTGGAACGGCCAGATTGGCTAATGCATTTCCGGTCAGCTTCTTACCTGTCGTTTAGGTGACGGGTAAGGGTTCTCGGTGATGAGAAGTGAATCAATTCAGTTGAGGAAGGACGTCGCTCATGAAGCTTCGTTTGAACAAGACGGTGGCTGCGGTGGCCTCAGGTGCCCTGCTGTTGTTAGCGGTGCCGGCGGTCGGTATTGCGTCAACTTCGGGTGCCACCTCCAAGCCCACGTACGTCATCGGAATGGAAGGCCCGTTGTCAGGTGGAAACCTGCAGCTCGGCCTGAACGTGGTGTTTGCCGTGGAGTTGGCTGTTAATCAGGCCAACGCAACAGGCAAATTACCCTTCAAGTTGAAGGTTGCAAAATACGACGACCAGGGCGACCCCACGATTTCGCCAACCCAGGCGCAGTCCGCAGTGGCGAACAAGAAGTTGATCGCCGTTGTGGGCCCAATGTTCTCGGGCGCGACGGCGGCAGCGGAGCCCTACTTCAATGCCGCGCATGTGGCGACGGTAACTCCGTCGGCTACTCGTGTGACTTTGGCCACCAGCGGTTGGAATAACTTCTTCCGTGCCGTGGCTGACGATGGAGTCCAGGGTCCTGCAGACGCGAACTATCTCGTGAAGACCAAGGGTCTCAAGACCGTGTACGTGGTGAACGACGGATCGTCCTACGGTTCAGCTTTGGCTGCGGCCGTTGCTACCGCGGCGACAACCGCGGGCGCGACCGTGACCACCGCAACGGTGTCGGGTACCGCGCAGTGCTCGGACGGTACGGGCTCGGCGACGGAGTACTCCGGAGCGGCGACCCAAGCGGTTGCTAGTCACGCAAGTGCCCTGTTTTACGGTGGCTACTACTGTGACTTCGGCCTGTTTCTTGGCGCTTTGAGTTCAGCCGGATACACCGGTACGATCATGTCAGACGATGGATCGGACTCACCCGCATTGATTCAGGGCACAACGCCTGCCTCGGCGGCGAACAATGTGCTGCTGTCGTGCGCGTGCGCGGCGTCAACCAACGCGAAGTTCAACAAGGCTTTCAAGAACTTGTCGAACTTTACCGAGTCAACGTACTCTCCTGAGGCGTATGACGCGACCAACGTGATCATTGCGGCCATGAAGGCAGTCAAGAAGATTACCCGTTCATCCATTGTGGCGGAGTTGCACAAGATTTCCTTTAAGGGAATCACGAAGACACTCAAGTTCCAGACGAATGGCAACATCTCTGGATCAGCGATCTACGTGAGTCAGGTTAAGAGCGGAGTAGTCACTCAGCTCGGTCTTGAGTAAGTAGTACCGTTACCTAATATTGCAGGAGTCGGGGGTTTCGGCCCCCGACTCTTGCTATTAGATACACTTTGAGTTCGTCTAGGGGAGATGCGTTGGGCGCGTTCGGACACTATTTAGCGGCACACCTTGACACGCTGAAATCGGAGTTTTGGGCGCTCTTTGTGGGTGGCGTCGCGAACGGACTTCTCTATGGGATGATTGCCGTGGGATACACGCTCGTCTATGGCGTGTTGCGACTCATTAACTTCGCCCACTCAGAAATCTTCATGTCGGGTGGTTTTGCCGGCTACTTCGTCTTGCGCTACTTCGTTGGTTCAGGCGCGCCGCCTGCAGGTATGTCCAGCGTGGGACTCATCATCTTGGGCGTGTTGGTTGGCGGCCTCGTCGGCGCGATTGTCGCCACCGTCTTGGAGCGAGTGGCGTATCGGCCACTGCGAAGGCGCAACGCCCCCAAGCTGGCCTATCTCATTAGTGCGATCGGCGCGTCGTACTTTCTGTTCAACCTGGCCGGCAAGGAGTTTGGCCACCTCGCGTATTCGACCCCTCAGCCCTACATCAATCACCCGGTCTTTCATATCTTCGGCGCACCGGTGCAGATGTACTTCGTCATCATCTTCCTCGTCGGACTGGTCATGTTTGCCTCTCTCGATCGGATCATCTCCAAAACCCGGTTGGGTCGGGGCATTCGCGCGGTCGCCCAGGACGCCGAAACGGCGTCGTTGATGGGTGTCAACATTGACCGCACGATCGCCATCACGTTCATTGTGGGGGGAACCCTGGGCGGCGCCGCCGGATTCCTGTTTGGTTTGAACTTCGGGGTCGTGTACACGATGGGCTTCGTGCCAGCGCTCAAGGCCTTTACGGCCGCGGTCTTGGGGGGCATTGGCAACTTGCGCGGGGCCATGATCGGGGGCCTGATACTGGGCATTTTTGAGAGTCTCTCGTTGGTCTTCGTGCAGGCGGCCTACATCGACGTGGTCGCATTTGGAATTCTCGTGACCGTGTTGCTCGTTCGCCCGACCGGCATCTTGGGTGAGCGATTAGGGCGGGCCGCCTGATGAGAGTGTGGCTTACTAAGGCGATTGTGCGGCGGCTGTTGATCACGCAGTCCATCGTGGCCGTCATCGAATTGATGACGGGTCCAGCGGGCTCGAACTCGCAGCCGGTGTACGGGTTTAGCCACTCCTTCGGCGAATCCTCGTCGTTCTTTGGACTGTTTCGCACGCAGCGCTGGGTGACCTTCTTCTTCGTCGGTTTGATCTGTTGGGGTGTCGCGAGCTTCTGGATATCACAGGGTTCGCGAGTGAGAAAGAGTGTGCATGACGCGTTGGCGTTTCCTCGCGCGGCGACCCAGAAGCGGCCCGTCCGCTGGGGCGCGATGGCGGTGTTGCTCGGGTTCGCGATTATCTTGCCTCACGTCGAAACCGCGCCGTTCTGGCAGGCCGCCATGGTCGAGCAGATCGCGGTCTACGTGCTCTTGGCGATTGGGCTCAATGTCGTGGTCGGATTCGCCGGTCTCTTGGACCTTGGTTACGTGGCTTTCTACGCCATCGGCGCCTACACGACGGCCTGGGTCACGGGTGCGTTACCGACTCCGGCACTTTTTCATCACGCGCTCAATCCATTCTTCGCGATTCCCGTAGCCATCGCCATCGTTATGATCGCGGGCATCATCTTGGGTGCACCGACGCTGCGCCTTCGCGGGGACTATTTAGCGATCGTGACCTTGGGCTTTGGCGAAATCATCACGATCTTCGCCAACAACCTCTACGGCATAACCGGCGGCTCGCTGGGCTCGAATCAGATTCCCCATCCTTCAATCCACTTGGGGCCCATCAAGTACATCTGGGGGCTGGCGCCCGTGCCTTATTACTACCTGGCGTTGGGTTTCGTGGTGCTGTTCATCATCATCTTTTCATTGCTTGAACGCTCGAGAGTTGGGCGGGCCTGGACGGCGATTCGTGAAGACGAAGTCGCCGCGGAGTCCGTCGGTATAAACCCCTTGAAGTACAAGGTCATGGCTTTCGCCATTGGGGCGGCGTCGGCCGGCTTCGCCGGCGTCCTCACCGCCAGTCAGTTGATCTTCATATTCCCCGCGAGTTTCACGTTGCAGTTCTCCATCAACATCCTGGTGCTGGTCATTTTGGGTGGCATGGGCTCGATCGCCGGCGTCGTCTTCGGGGCCATCCTCATCCAGACGGTGACCGAATTTCTATTCCATTCGCCGCCGTCGGGCTACCAGCCCCAGGACCTCTATATCTACCTTGGTGCTTTGCTCGTCGCGATGATGATCTTTCGCCCGTCTGGCCTCATTCCATCGAAACGGCGACAGCGAGAGATCAGGCTCTCTGAAGCCGAGCACGAAGGTCATTTGGACGAAGTGCTGACGGGAGATGACACGTGAGCGACATGATATTCAACGTCGAACACGTGACGCTGCGCTTCGGTGGCGTGATTTCGCTCAACGACGTGAGTCTGCACCAGGATCGAGGCGAGATACTGGCGGTCATTGGCCCCAACGGCGCGGGTAAGACATCACTCTTTAACTCACTCACCGGGGTCTACCAGCCCCAAGAGGGCACCATCACGTTCGTGGGAAAAAACGGTAAACCCCTCTCGATCATTGGCCGTAAGGCGTACCGCATGGCGAACGCCGGTGTCGCGCGCACGTTTCAAGCCTCGCGTATGTTCAGCGCCATGACGACGTTCGAGAACGTCAAGATCGGTGCCGAGAGTCATCGCGGCATTGGCGTGGTGGGCGCGATGTTACGCGGGCCCGCGACGCGTCGGGACGAGAAGCACTCCGACGCCCGGACCATCGAGCTCTTGAAGTTCGTGGGACTCACCGAGAAGGCCAACGCCATTTCGGCCTCACTCTCCTACGGCGATCGCCGTCGCTTGGAGATCGCCCGAGGACTGGCCACCGATCCCCAGGTACTGCTCTTGGACGAACCGGCCGCCGGGACCAATCCGTCCGAGAAGCAGGCACTCGTCAAACTCATCCGGCGGGTGCGCGATGAAATGGGCGTGACGATTCTCTTGATCGAGCACGACATGAAGTTGGTGATGGCTCTGGCCGAGCGGATCTACGTGTTGAACTTCGGCAGTGTGATCGCCGAAGGCTCGCCCGATGAGGTGCGCGCGAATCCCGTGGTCGTGGAGGCCTACCTCGGCACCTCGACCGAAGAGGCGGAGAGTAAGTGATGTTGGACGTCAAAGACGCCGTCGTTCGCTACGGCACCATCACCGCCCTGCACGGGATCTCGTTCAACGTCCAACAGGGCGAGATCGTGACGCTCTTGGGAGCCAACGGCGCGGGCAAGTCCACGACCTTGCGCATGCTCTCGGGTCTGCACGCGCCCGCGAGCGGACAGATTCTCTTCGAAGGAAAGGACGTCACCAAGACCAAGGCCCACGAATTTGCCGAGCTCGGCATCTGTCACGTACCCGAGGGTCGCCGGATCTTTCCTCAGATGACCGTTCAGGAGAATCTTGAGATGGGGGCCTTTACTCGAAAGGGCTCGACCAGTGAAGATTTGGACAAGATGTACGCCACGTTTCCCATACTGAAGGATCGGCGCAAGCAAATCGGCGCGAACCTCTCGGGCGGCGAGCAGCAGATGCTGGCGATCGGGCGAGCGCTGATGGGTAGGCCGCGACTCCTGCTCTTGGACGAGCCCTCAATGGGACTCGCACCGATGATCGTCGCGACGATATTTGGCATCATCGGCGAGATTCGTGACAGCGGCACGACGGTGCTCTTGGTCGAACAGAACGCTGCGCACGCGCTGCACCTGGCGGATCGGGGCTACGTCATGGAGAACGGCCGAATTGCCTTTGGCGATCTGGCGAAGAACTTGCTAAACGACGAGCGCGTGCGCGCGGTTTACCTTGGCGAGTCCGTCGAAGGTTAAGTCAATGCAGGGTACTGAGGGCCTCCATCCGAGTGCGGCGCGCGTCGCTCGAGCGTTGGGCGAGCTAGGTATCCAAGGTCCGGTTCGCCAGTTCCAGGAATCCACCAAGACCTCGGCCGAGGCGGCGGCGGCGCTGAGCTGTGAACTTGGCGCCATCGCGAGCTGTCTCGTGTTCGTGCTGGACGACAAGCCGGTCGTGATTCTAAAGAGCGGCGCATTTCGTGTCGACACCGCTCAGTTCGTCCAACTCGTCGGGGGAACGAACCTTCGTCGTGCCACCGCCGAAGAAGTTCGCGAAGCGACCGGTCAGCCCATCGGGGGCGTCTCGCCGACCGGATGGCCGGCCCGGCTTCAGGTATACATCGATGATTCGTTAGCCGACTTTGAAGTGATCTGGTCGGCCTGTGGCACGCCGAACGCGGTCTTTGCCACGACGTATGACGAGTTGTGTCGATTGACTGGCGCCACGGCGGTCACGCTGACTCGTTCGTAACCTTCGTCACTCAGATCCCGACCGTTGGGTCGGGTTCAAAGGAGACGCGGTGGAGCGTGAAGAGTTAGTGGGTTCGTGCTGGCGCGACCTGGCCGACGTGATATCGGCGGGTCTGGCGAGAGTGCTGCTCTACGGACCGCCGGGTACGGGCAAAACGTTCGCCGCGCTGCACCACGGGGTCACTCAGGGATTCGCGGAGCGCCTGGTCTGCACCGAGGATCTCACGTCGGGTGAGATCACCGGAACCTGGATGCCCTCGGGCGAGAGTCGCTTCGAGTGGCGTGAAGGTCCCGCGATTCGAGCGTGGCGAGGGATCGACGGACGGGGCGGACGGCTGGTGCTCGACGAAGTCGATCGAGCGTCGGGCGACGCGCTGGCCACGTTGCTCGCGATGACCGACTCACCGGAGTCGGCGCGCTGGCGTAACCCTGAGACGCTCGAGTGGGTGCAGCCCGGAGCAGAGTTCACCGTCGTCATGACTTCGAACATCGAAGATCTCGACGACGTGCCGCGCGCCCTCCGTGACCGCTTCCCGGTGAGTATTCGTATCGACCGACCGCACCCCGCCGCCGTGGCGCGCCTGAGCGGTGATCTTCGCGCGCCAGCCCTTTCGGGATCGGTGGGTCCCGAACAGCGTCGAGTGTCGCTTCGTTGCTTCTACGCCTTTGATGAACTACGTCGACATCACGGTTCCTCGCGCGCCGCGCACCTCGTGTTTGGTGATGATATTGCGCAAAGCGTGCTGGACGCGCTCACGATCGGCGCCGTGTCGTGACGAGAGCGGTCATCTTTCCGGAGCTATTGAGCGGGCGAGCAGACGACGGGCCCGTAGGTCCTTGGACCGTTCGAGAGAGTTCGACCATGCGGGGCGCTGCAAGTTGCAATCTCTCCGAAAGAGTGCTGGAAGTGCCCCTAGGTCCGGGCGGGCTGGCCCGAGTCGTGCGCGCGCATGAGCTGATGCACGCTCGAGTAAGTCCCCACGTCCAACATTTGATCAAGGCCCTGGACGAAGTGTCGCCGAGGGCACTCGAGTGCGCCGAGGAGTTTCGAGTCAATACGTTGCTCGCACGACTTCACTTCGACGTGGCGCTGTTGCGAGATGGGACCGAGAGGATCGGTGGGCGTCGATTGGCCGAGGCGGGCGAGTGGGGCGAGGCGGTGTGTTTTTTGCTGGCCGTCCTCGGGACCGGCGCCGAAAAGGAGTACCTCGCGGGCATTCGTCAAGGTCAGGCCTCGTGGCTGGGCGGACTTCGCGCGATTCGCAAGCGGGCTCTCGCGCTGGTCGATCAGCTCACGACGGCGTCGCTCGGCGTGACGCGGCTCAACGAAGAGGGTCTGCCGGGCGGGTATGCGATGTCGACCTTGGTGTTGGCGCGGATGTTGACCCAGTCCTTGGCCGCCCGAGCGCCCACGACGCCCGATGAGTTGCGCGCGTTTCGCCGCTCGCTCGAAGTGGGTGGACGTCGCCCCGCGACCGGTCGGTTCGCGCCGCTCGTCTTTGACGACTCCGTCGCTCCGGGGGCCCCTCGAGGGGGAGGGAGCGTTCGTCGATCTCGAGCCACGACCTCGGGCACGGTGCTGCGTTATCCGGGGCGACTCCTCAGCGATGATCAACGCCGAGCTTTCGCTCAGCGAGTGCGAAGTCACGGTGGCGTGGTCGTGATCGATCAGTCGGGTTCGATGGATCTGGTCAGTGAAGAGGTCCGCGCCCTCGTCAATCGTTCGCCGCACGCGCTCGTCGTGGGCTACAGCCATCGACCGGGCGATCTTGGCGCCACGCCCAATCTCTGGCTGCTGGCCGAACGGGGTCGCGTTGCGACGCGCTGCCCTACGGGAAACGTGGGCAACGGAGTGGACGGTCCGGTACTTCGCTGGGTCCTCGCGCGGCGGAGAGCGAATGAGCCGGTGATCTGGGTGACCGACGGACAGGTCACGGATTCGCACGACCACCCCGACGACGCACTCAGCGTTGAGTGCGCGAACCTCGTTCGTCGTCACCGGATCTCGATGGTCCGAGACCTCGCCGAGGCGGCGAAAGTACTTCGAACCAATCGCCCGACGCCGGCTTCGCGATGGGGCGACTTCGGTCGGGTGGGCCGAAAGCTGCGTGAAAGCGTTGAAATATCAGGAGTTTCGAGATATCTCCAAAAATAGTTGCAACGAACACCTGTTCGCTTTATGATGGCGAACAGGTGTTCGTAGACGCAAGGAGTGTCGGAGATGGTGGCAGTGGAAGTTCTTGAAATTACCGAAAGTGAAGAGATCACTGCCGGACCCTATTTGCGACTTGTGGCCGCTCGTCCCACCCCCCAGCCCTTTCGTCAAGGTCCTTCGCTCTCTCAGCGTCGGGCCGCTCGAGTTCGTGCGACGCAGCGTCGTCGACGTGCCGCGGTGGCTCTGGTACTGATGATCGCGCTCACCATTCTCGCGCTGCCCGGTCACACCTTTGGCGCAACGAACGGTGCCGGACTCTCAAGCGATCTCGCGAACTCAACGGTGTTGGCATCGGGAATGGACTACGTGGTGCAATCCGGCGACACCATTAATTCGATCGCAGAGAACGTGAACCCGGTCGATCCCTCGTTCGCGCGTGCAATGCTCGTGCACGAACTCCGTTCGTCAGTGGTGGTGCCGGGCGAGCACGTCCTAATCCCCTGAAAAATTAGGTATTTAGGTGTATCGTGAAATAGTGCGATGCCCATTCTGTTCTGCCGACGACGACCGCGTCGTTGATTCGCGCTTGGCCGAAGATGGCGTGGCGATTCGTCGGCGCCGTGAGTGCGCCAACTGCGCACAGCGCTACACCACCTTTGAACGAATCGAAGAGATCGGCCTGTACGTCATTAAGCGTTCGGGCGACCGTGAGCCCTTCGCGAGAGAGAAGATCCTCAGTGGGGTGCGTTCGGCCGCGAAGAACCGTCCCGTCGACGACGAGGTGCTCGAGGGCGTCGCGGTGGGCGTGGAGGAGTCGATGCGCTTGCTCAACCGTGACGTCACGAGTGAAGAGGTAGGTATGGCGACCCTTGAAGTCCTGCGCGAGATCGACGACGTCGTTTACGTTCGTTTCGCCTCGGTCTATAAGGGTTTCGAGGGCACCGAAGACTTCGCGCGAGAGATCGGCATGTTAGTCAAGACCACTGCGCCCAAATATCGCGGTTAGTCGTGCGCGCACTACATCTGGCACCGCGCTCGGCGCTCGCGATATACGCTCATCCCGATGATGCGGACGTCGCCGCGGGCGGACTTTTGGCGCAGTGGGCGAGTGAGGGCACCGAAGTCCATTTGGTGGTGATCTGCGACGGCGCCAAGGGTTCGCACTCTCCACTCTCCGAGGCGGCGGCCCTGCGAGAGACTCGTCGCGAGGAACTTCAGTCGGCGGCCGACGTCCTTGGCGCGAAGAGTGTCACGTCGCTCGATTGGCCCGACGGGGCCGTCACGAACTGCGAAGAGCTTCGTGAGACGCTGGTGGGATTGGTGCGCACCTTTAAACCCGAGGTGGTGCTCGGTCCCGATCCGACGGCCACGTTCTTCGGCGGGGTTTACGTGAATCATCGCGATCACCGTGAAACGGGCTGGGCGCTGCTCGACGCCGTTGCACCAGCCGCGGCGATGCCGCTCTATTTCCCGGCTCAAGGTCCGCCCCATCAGGTGAGCGTGCTCCTTCTTAGCGGGACCCACGAGCCCGACGTCGTCGCCGACGTGTCAAAAACCATTGACACCAAGGTGAAAGCCGTCCTCGCGCACGACTCGCAGTTGGCCGGCGACGCCGACGCGATCCGTGGCGTCGTCCTCGAACGCGCCGAGCAGGCGGGCCGCCCAATCGGAGTGGCCTTTGGCGAGGCTTTTCGCTGCGTTGAACTCGTCTTCTAAGAGCCCGACGGTCGACGAGGCCCCAATCTTGCACGCGGATTTGGACGCCTTTTTCGCCTCCGTGGAAGTACTCGATGACCCCTCGTTACGGGGAAAACCGGTGGCGGTGGGCGGCGCGGGCGAGCGCGGCGTCATCGCGAGCGCAAGCTACGAAGCGCGCCGCTTCGGCGTGCGTAGCGCGATGCCGAGCGTCGTCGCTAAACGAGTCTGTCCCGCACTCGTCATTCTCCCCGGTCGTTTCGATCGCTACGAGGTGTACTCGCGACAGTTTCACAACATCGTGCGCGATCTCACGCCCGACTACGAGCCACTCGGTTTGGACGAAGTCTTCGCCGATCTGCGGAGTTTGCGTCGACTCGGGGTTCGCCCACTCGACGCGGCCGCGGCATTGCGAAGTCGGATTAACGGAGAGTTGGGACTTTTCTGCGGGGTGGGACTGGGGAGAAACAAACTTTTCGCGAAGCTAGCCTCGAAGGAGTCCAAACCTCGCGTAGTTGATCGCGGTCTGATCGAGGGTCCCGGCGTCTTTTGGGTGAGCCCCGAACTCGAAACACAGTGGCTCGCGGTTCTGCCGGTTCGCGCACTCTGGGGCGTAGGTCCGGCCACGGCGGCGAAACTCGCTCAACTCGGTCTGACCTGGGTCCGTGATCTGGCCCGGGTCGACGAGACGACGTTGGCGAAGCACGTAGGCGCCTCCATGGCCGCCGCGTTGGCCGCCTACGCCCAGGGCGAGGACCGTCGTGAGGTCGTGGTCGATCGCGCCCTCAAGTCGCTCGGTCACGACCAGACCTTTGCGCGCTCGCTCAGTGGCGCGAACGAAGTGTACGAGGCGTTAAAGACCCACGCGGCGGTGGTGGCCCGAGCGCTGCGTGAAAAGGACCTCGTGGCCCGCACCATCAGCGTGGTCGTGCGCTTTGATGATCTCACGAGCGTGTCGAGATCACAGACGCTTTCGTTTGGCGTGGACGACGAGCACGCAATCGGGGCCATTGGTGAAGCGTTGCTGCAGTCGGTAGATCTCTCTCGAACCATTCGGCTCCTCGGCCTGCACGCCTCGGGGTTTCTCGTGCGAAATGAAAATCAGATGCAACTGAGTTTTGGCTTGGATACGGTCTCGCTCGACGCAAAGTCCAGCGCCACGGAGATCTCTCGGGAGCGCCAAGTCAGTAGCGAAGCGTTGCGCGACGCCGTCGACGAAGTTCGCCGACGTTTTGGCCGCACTTCGGTGGGCACGGCGAGCGAATTGAGCGAACACGGGGTCGAAATTGCAACTCAGCGGGGCCGTCACGCCTTTGGCCCGGAGGTCGCGCGCGACGAAAGTGACGCTACGAGCGAACGGTAACGAGGGTGCCGATGGGCGTGAAGGGAAAGACCGTTTGCGCCGACGCGAAGGTCATTTCCACGCAACCGAGACTTTGGGGCCATCCGTACGTTGAACGAATGAAGCCGTGCAGTGCGTCGCCCCCGTTGAAGTACGAGACCCAGGGAATACCTGAGTCGCTGTAGTGCGAGCCGTCCGGATTCGTGCCCGACATCGTGGTGGTGAGGTAGCGCACGTACACCGGGTAGGTGCCGGTCGCCGTCGGCGCCACCGAGATGCCCGTGTTGACGAGCGCGTGGAACTTGACGTGACCCGCGACGAAAAGGGTAAGTATCTCGGGCGAAGTCATGGCCACGTCCACGTAGTTGTACGACACCGGATCGACGCGGTCGGCGGCGACGGCGCGCAGGAGATCTGACCACGTGGTCGCGTCGGCTTCGCCGGTAGTGGGCAGTGACGATTGGCTTTGAAAGGTCATGACGGCGCCACGGAGAATCGCGTTGTCGCTGCCTAGGCGCCACTGCGAACTTAGAGTTGTGGGCAGATTTGGATAGGCCCACGTGAACGTGCCGTTGACCTGTTGAGCGAGATCACTCTGCGACGTGGCTGGCGTGAAGGTCAGCGGCAGGTAGTTCAGTTCGGCCAGCAGCTGTGCTTCCCAAGTCAAACTGGTTGACACGCTCGCGACCCGAGGGCGAGTCGCGCTGAATTTACACGACGTGATGCAACGCATCTCTGTAGGCGTCATAAAGGTATACGTCGCTAACGGTGCCAGGGGGCCAATGGCAATCGCTTGAACGTCGTTCGGTCCAATCTGTTGCCACTTGGTCAAGAGTGAGGGCTTGGCGATCAAAGGTGGCAATGTGCGGGCATTGGTCGGCGCGCTGAAGTGCAAGCGTAACAGTGGCAGATTTACTGAAAGGGTGGCGGGAAAGGTCGCCGAAACTCGATACGTGGTGGCCCCCGAGGCGTCGAGTGAGGGCAGGAGCGTCGTGGTCATCATCACGACGGCCACGCAACTGGCGAGTTTGAGACGGCGCATCACTCTCCCAGGTTAACGACCTTCGAGCGGCGACACGCTTACAATTGGTTTACGGAAGGGGTGGCCGATGACAGTAGTGAAGACGATGGGGGTGCTCGTTGTTGTCTTACTCGCCCTGTGGATTATTTTCTCGCTGGCCGGCGTCCTCATCGCGATCATCAAAGCACTTCTCGTGATACTGATCGTGGTAGCCATCGGTTACGGGGTGTATCACTACTTCAAGAAGCATTAGCTCGGTTACCAAGGGCCACTAGGATGGACAGTTCTGGCGGCGTGGCCGAGCGGTTAGGCAGGGGCCTGCAAAGCCCCGTACTCCGGTTCGAATCCGGACGCCGCCTCCAGGTGAGCATGACCCCATTGATCGG
>PLBM01000018.1 GCA_003134515.1 Acidimicrobiaceae bacterium
CACCGGCTGGGTGGTAAAGACCAACTGCGTAGGTGCGCCCGTGATTATGTTGAATCCACTGCTCATAGCCGAAGCGAGAGCCCCCGAGGAGGTCCGCAAGGTGTAGCCCGCGCCCACACGGTTGATTGAGAGGTTGGAGAACGTGGCGACTCCATTGACGGCGTTGACCGGGGTGGTGCCCGAGAGCGTCCCGCCACCGGGATTGCTCGCGATCGCGATGGCGATCGAGGCCGAGGAAGTGGTGACCACGCGGCCCGAGGAGTCTTCGACGCTGACCACGACCGAGGGCGTGATGGTAGAACCGGTCACGGTGCTCGTGGGCTGAGTGGTGAAGATCAGTTGGGTCGCCACATTCGTGATGTTGAAACTGGCGCTCGTCGCGCTCGCGAGACCCGAGCCCGACGCCGTCAAAGTCACGCCGGAGGCGTAGGCGCTGCCCGCGCACCCCGAGAAACTCGCCACGCCACGACGCGACGTCTTCGAATCTCCCGACGAACAATTCAAGGTCTCACCGGCGCTAATCGACAAGGTCACCGACACCGACGCGTTGGTCACCACGTTGCCGCCAGAGTCCTCGACGCTCACCACGGGCTGCACGCTGAACGAGGAGGACGCACTCGAACTNNCTGCCGTAGGTGGAGGGCGCGAAGGTGGCGCTGGTGGCCGGGGTGAGCGCCCCCGAGGTGGCGCTCAAGGTGTAGTTCGTGCCCACCAGGCCCGCGAAGGTGCAGCCCGTCACGTTCACCACGCCCGACACCGCGCTCAATGCGGCGCAGGTGGCCAACGTGCCGCCCGAGGCGCTGAGCGCGATCGTCACCGACGAGCTCGTCACCACGTTGCCGGCGGCGTCTTCCACCTTCACTACTGGCTCAGTCGTGAACGCGGCGCCCGAGGCGCCGGCCACCGGCTGGGTGGTAAAGACCAGGCGGGTGGCCACTCCTATGGCCACGTTGAAACCACTACTGATCGCTGTCGCCAAGGCGCCGTCACTCGCGGTCACTGTGTACCCGCTCCCCGCGAGAGTGACCGCGCACCCCGAGAACGTGACCACGCCCGAACTTTCGGTCTGCGTACAGCCCGAGAGCGTCGCCCCGCTGGAGCCCGTCGCGGGCGTCACGGCCAGTGCGACCGTGGACGAGTCCGTCGTCACGACATTGCCATTGGCGTCTTCGACCTTGACCACGGGCTGCACGGAAAGTGCTAAGCCACCGTTCGAACCGCCCGGCTGGGTTGCGAAGACCAGTTGGGTGGCCAACCCCGTGGACACACTGAACGCCGTACTGGTCGCCACGGTCAACAATCTGTCGGACGCGGTCAACGTGTAACCCGCGCCCGCCGTGTCGATGGTGCAGCCCGAGAACGTGACGACCCCGTAGAATTCGGTCCCCGAACAGCTCGCCGAGAGGTTCGCGCCGTTCGGCCCCGTGCCCGACGTGATGGCCATCGTCACGGGAGACAGGTCCGTCGTCACGATGTTGCCAGCGGCGTCTTCGACCGCGATGATGGGCTCGGGCGCGAGTGCGGAGTTGAGAGTGGCGTTACCTGGCTGCTCGATGAACGCCAGCTGGGTCGCCTGGCCGGGCGTAGCGATCGGGCGCGCCAACGGGTCATCGACGATGAAGTTATTCGAGGCGGACCTACCATTCAGCACTTCAGTCACCGTGAGCGAGATCCACTGGGGGGCGTTGGGTACGCACGTCGAAACAAACGCCGAACCGTTCCAGTACTGCACCGACGTGATAGCGGCCGAGTAGCCCACCGGGAGACTGAACGAGACGTTGCTGGCGCCAGCGCACGATTGGAAGAGCGCCGCGGGCTGCTGTTGTATCTGGGTGAGGACTTCCTCGGACGCGCTCCTCAACACAGCGTCGAGCGTCGCCACGTCGCGGTAACTCGACGTCGCCGAGATCGATGTCGCAAAAGAGACCAGCAGCGAGACCGACGCCACGCCAAGCACGACGAGCGCAATGAGTACCTCGACCAACGTGTCGCCGGCCTCCGATCGACGCGCGTCACTGCGAACGCTGAGTCGTCGCATGCGCCGGCGCAGTTGTCGAAGCGTTCGTCTCATTCGACAGCGTCCTCGATGGGCACGGCACACCTCACGGCAGCAGCAGTCCCACGAAAACCGCTTCGAGGCCCGTTCCCACCAAGGTCACGCCGAGCGATTTCGGGGTGAGGGCGTCCAACATGACGGTGCCCGTTTTGTCTGAGCTGACGGTCGCCGAACACTCCACGGTCGTGGTGCCGACTCCGGTCAAATATTGGGCGTTCGTGCCCGGTGCCACACTATTGCACGCGTTACCTACGGGCGAGTTAGGGCCGTTCGGGATCAAGTTCAAATTCTGATCAGACGTCCAGGTAATCGATTCGCCGGCATCGGTGGACTCCGCGTCGCCGGTCACGAGTTCCCAGTCGGTGGCGGGGTTGCCGCGCGAATCCAAGACTTGAAAGTTGGTGAAAGTGAGGGTAGTGGTGGTGCCCTCGGTCGTTTGGTACAACGCGGGACTGTTGGGCACTCCGGTGTAGAAGCCGTTGTTACCCAAGAACGCCTCGCTGGTGGGTGGATTGGCGTACGTGGGGAACGAGTGACCCGCCACTGCGCCCGACGACGCCGAGAGGTCAAAGGATATGGTGAAGGGAGTGCCTTCAATCCCGACGGAAAAAGCCTGGCCCCCCGACGAAGCTTCCGCCTGGCTAAAGGAACTGAAGTCAACGAAACACAGGGTCGAGGCGTAGGTGCCCGTGCCCGGAGTGGCGAACCCGCACGTGGCCGTGGGCGAGGTCTGCGACGAACCCAGTTGACTCGGCGGCAAGCTTGACTTGGGCACCGCCGCCAGGGCGTAGGTGTAGTTGCTCTTGGGCTCGGTGAGCACAAAATTGACCTTGGTCACGCTTTGGGTGGAGATCCACCCCTGTGACGCCGTGGTGGCGTCGGCGCTGGGTGAAATGTTGGGCGGGGGCTGGCTGACCAGTAAGTCCGAGGCCACGGTTGTTGACGTGGTGGGCGTCGTCGCCACCCCGGACGAACAGAACTGGCGCAAGAGCGAGTACGTGGATCCGGTCGGTGTCTCGACGTAGGAGACCACCGTCGAATAGGTGCCCGTTTGCTGATTGAGACTCCACTCGAGTCCGAGTAGTTGATTGCCCGAGCCGCACTGGGGGGCCCCGCTGCTCACGGTCAGTTGCAGCGCACTCTGTACGTCTTTTTCAAAATACGCAGAGGTCACTTGGGCGTCGCCCGAGTCGGACAGGCGATTGGCCACGCCCGTTTGAAACGAGAACACCGCCAGAAGTCCAGCCGCGATCGCGCCGATGACCAGTGGAATCACCACGACCATGACGAGCAACTCGATCAGGGTAAAACCCTTCTCGGACGTCTCGAAAACGCCCCGCTCGTGCGCGGCGCGTGGCGGGCCCTGGGCGCGTACCCTTCGTACGCGAAACGCCCGGAATTGGCGGCGTCTCACCCCACTTTCACCTGACTGTAGATGCCGTACATCGCCGAGACCAGGGCCACGGCGACAAAGCCGACGATCAAGCCCATGAAGATGATGATCGCCGGCTCGAACAGTGCGGTGGTGCGTTCGACCTTCGCCTCGAGCTCTCGGCTGTAGTAGTCGGCCGCGACCTCTAACTGCTGGTCCAGCGTGCCCGTCTCTTCTCCGACGCGAAACATCTGCTGCGCCGCGCCCGGAAAAAGCCCGGTCCGCGCGATGGGGCCAAAGAGGCCTTGTCCTTCGAGCATTTCCTCGCGAACCTTCGTGAGCGCTCGGCGATACACCGAGTTATTGGCGGACTCCGCCGTGACAGCCATGGAGCGCGGCAGATCGACACCGGCCTTAAGCAACGAGCAAAGTATCCGACACACCCGCTCGAGGATCGCCACCTGGGTGAGGTCGCCAAAGACCGGCAGACGCAAGAGCAGCGCGTCGAGGCGCGCCTTGCCGCCCTCGGAATGGTGCGTCGCGATGAATCCGACGGCCAGTCCAATGATCACCGCCAGAATGACGAACCACCACTGGGTGAGAAAGTGGGAGAAGTTCAGCATCATGCGTGTCGGCAAAGGAAGTTTGGCGTGAAACGACTTGAAAAAGACGACGAATCGGGGTAACACGAAGAGCGCGAGAATCCCGACCGTAACGACCGACATCGCCGCCACGACGCTGGGATAAATGAGGGCGGCCTTCACCTTCGTTTGAGCCTTGGTGTCTCGCTCGATGTAGTCGGCCAATTGGTTCAACACCGTGTCGAGGTTGCCGGTCAGTTCGGCCGATTCCAAGATTCCCACGTAGTAGTTGGGAAACGCCTCGGGGTGCAGGGCGGCCGCGGCGGCGAAGGTGTCGCCACCGCGCAGGCTCTCGACGACGTCCCTTAACACGGCGCGAAGGACCTTTTCGGAAGTTTCGTCCTCGATGACCTCGAGCGATTCCATGATCGGGATGCCGGCCTTCATGAAGACCGCTAGCTGGCGAGAGAAGTTCATGACGTCTTTTCGAGGCACTTTTTTCTTGGTGATCTCGAACGCGAGGATGCTGCGGCGCCGACTCACGCCGATTGGCTGCATGCCCCGCTCGACCAGGGCGGCGTGCGCGGCGCTCATCGACGCGGCCACCTCCACGCCCTTAACCTTCGAGCCAGCGTCGTCGAGGGCTTCGTAGCGGTACTTGATCGCGGTATTTTGACGTTTCATAACGTGTATACACTCCTAATCACTTCCGAGACTGACGTCACGTCGTTAGCCACGAGACTCATGGCTTCCTGGCGTAACGTGCGCATGCCTTGCTTGACGGCGAGCGCGCGAAGTTCCTCCTGGGTGGCCCAGCCCACGATCAGACGCTTAATTTCAGGCGTCATCACAAGCAATTCGTAAATACCGATCCGATCCTTGTAGCCCGTGTCGCTACAGAAATTGCATCCCGTGCCCTGATAAAAGTCCGACTTCTCGGGACCCCCACTCAATTCGTAGAAGATCCGCTCCTCTTCGGTCAGCGTGTAGCGGGTCTTGCACGACGGACATATTCGCCGCAGAAGTCGCTGACCAACGACGCCGAGCACCGAGGAGGCAATGAGAAACGACTCGATGCCCATGTCCAAGAGTCGGTGTAGCGCCGAGACCGAGTCCGTGGCGTGCATCGAGGATATGACGAAGTGGCCCGTCAGGGCCGATTGCACGGCGACACGCGTCGTCTCGACGTCTCGGATCTCGCCGACGAGGATCACGTCAGGGTCCTGGCGGAGGATGGATTTGAGTCCGGTGGCGAAGTTGAGGCCCGCTTGCTCGTTGGTCTGGATCTGGTTGATCGAGGGAAAGACGTACTCGACGGGATCCTCAATGGTCATAACGTTCTGTTTGGAGTCGCTCACCTCGCCCAACGTGGAGTAGAGGGTCGTCGTCTTGCCACTGCCCGTCGGTCCGGCGCAGAGCACCATGCCAAAAGGAGCTCGAACCAGTTTCATATACGTCGCGTGAGTGTCCGGCGGCATGCCCAGTTCGCTCAATCGAAGAACCGAGCGGGTCTTGTCGAGAATACGCATGACGCAGTTCTCCCCCATGATGGTCGCGACGGTCGCCACTCGAACGTCCACCTGTTTGTCGTCGATGGTGATGGTGAGCTGGCCGTCCTGGGGACGTCGGCGCTCGACGATATTCATGTTCGCCATGATTTTGATTCGGCTCACCAGTACCGGGCCGATGGCCGCGGGCAACTTCAAGACTTCCGTTAGCGCTCCGTCGATTCGAAAGCGAATTCGAACATCATCGCTGGAGGGTTCAATATGCACGTCGGACGCGCGATCGCGAATGGCCTGGGTCAAGATGCGGTCGACCACTTGCACCACCGGGGCGTTCTCACCCAGGATCTCGACCTCTGAACCGTTGACGTTGCGCTTCCGCGCTTCCTCCACCGCCTCAAAAGCCTGTACCAGTCGTGCGACATTGCCCAATGCTCGATAGTTGCTGTCGATGGCCCAACGAATGTCGCTCATGGGGGCGATCATCAAACGCACTGGGTGACCACTCCTGCGCGCCAGGAGTGTCGACAGTTCTTCGCTCGGCTCGGCCACGGCGACGTGCAAACCACCTTCACCAAATCGGATGGGGATAACTAGATTCTCTCGAGCGACGTCTTCTGGAATCAACAGCAGTACGTCTTGGTCGATATTTTCGCGACGCAGGTTCAACGAGACCAGACCAAAGAACGATCCCAGCACGTCGGCCAGAACCAACTCGTCGAGCGCCCCAATGCTCACGAGGACGTTGCCGAGTTTCTGACCGGACTCGCGCTGTTCGGCGAGTGCTTGGTCTAATTGAACTTGCGTGATGAGGTGTCGATCGAGAAGATGATCGCCGAGTCGACCCTTTCCTTTGACGAAGATCTCACGCGGGGACGAAGCGTCGGACGGGGGGGGTCGCCCGTTTTCGCTGGGCGCTGGGGCCGCCGCATCCGGCGCCGCACGCGGTGAATCCGCAGCGTCATTAAAATCCGGTGGGATTTCCTGGTCAAGCGTCACTACTGAAGTACCCGGGGCGTGTTGGGTCGACGTGAAGGAAGCCCAATTCAACTCCGCAAGTTCCTTCGCTCTCGACGGACTTAACCGACCCGTCTTGCCATCGCCGTTATCAACTTCGCTCGAAGCGCTGTCGACAACTTCTGGCAATCCTGATTTTGAGCGTTGGGCCTTTCTCTCTCTCTTCTTAAACTCCATGTCCGCCTCGCAGATAACTTAAAAAAGTCGCCATAACCAATGTATGTAGGTCGTTGAACCATTTGCCAAACGGTCTTCATCGCAACACTCAATCTTTATCGTGGTTACGTAGTCGCTTGTATCAATTTTCTAACAACATTTGATCGCGGCGTTATTTTTTTACACGTGACTCTTTGAATAGTGTCAGAATTGATCACGATGCACGACGGTCTCTACCAACACATCGTGCGTGCGCTTACCGCGACGATCTTGAAATGATGGCCGTGGTGCGAAGATGAGAGACCCGTCAATACAAACATTGCGCGATATTGCCGCGGCGACATCACAATCGCGCCATGATAAATGCACTGGCGCAGCGGCTCATCGCGGAAGTCCCCAGGAACTGATAGCGTCGCCATCGCGGAGCGCTGAATATTGTTCATGACGTTCGCGACTTCGCGCAATCTCAGGAAGGTGAGGCGCCATGGTGAACGAACCGCCTTTTCTCGAAACCCAACGAGATAACGATTTACTCTTCAAGGAACTCTCACACGCATTGGCGCGCGACGAGTTCTTCCTCGTGTATCAACCAACGATCGATTTGCAATCGAACGCCTTTGTGGGTGTGGAAGCCCTCATTCGATGGCGCACGACGAATCGCGGCGTGGTAGCGCCCGAGATGTTTATCTCCGAGCTCGAACGCAGCGGACAGATATGTGAGGTTGGCAAATGGGCGCTCGACACGGCATGTCAACAAGGCGCGGACTGGCACGCGAGGGGCTACCGATTTGCGGTATCGGTGAACAACTCGGTCAAGCAACTTGAATCGGAAACATTCGTCGAAGACGTGAGAGGCGCGCTGCGAATGACGCGCTTTGATCCGGCGCTGCTCGTGTTGGAATTCTCACAAGAATCTCTCTTGCGCGGTGGGGAGTCAACGGCGATCACGATCGAACAGCTAAAGGCGCTCGGCATCCGAATTGCGGTCGACGACTTCACGCCGGGCGTCTCACCACTTTCTACTCTTCAACAGATCCCCATTGACATCGTGAAGCTCGATCGAAATTTCATCAACGGAATCTCGAAGTCGCCACAAGATGTAGAACTAGTCCAGTCACTCGTGCAGTTGGGCAAGTCGCTCAACTTGCTCATCGTCGCGTCGGGTATCGAGGACATCGATCAACGTCAACGCCTCCAAGTCAAAGAGATTCACTTGGGCCAGGGCTTTCTCTTCTCCGCTCCCCGCGAAGCGGAACAGATCGATCAATTCCTAGAAGACTTCGCGATCTTCTCTGGTCGGCCCCTCTGAGGTCGGTTCAGAGTTTCCTCGCGCGCGACGCCGTCTCAATCTCAACAGTGCGAGGTGCACTGTCCCTATCGATGACAGTGCGTCGCTTATCCTCAAGGTATTGAAAACGAACGGGAAGAGCGTCTGGTGGCTCCAGAGTTTCAAGTGAACGATGACCGTGGGGAACTGATCCGACCTCAAGATGTGTCGCACTCTGAAAATCAAGGAGACCAGCGCACTCGTCTCTTGCGGATGGTCGGGCGCTACGCGGCGTTGCTCGCCGACTCCGAAGGACCGCGGGGTGGCCTGGGCCCAGGTTACGAAAACGTCCTGACCCCACTGCTCGACACCGCGGTGCCCTCCTTCAGCGATTGGTGCGTCGTGGACTTCGCGGACGAACACGGCAAGCTTCGAAGAGTGGCGCTCCGTCATCGGGGCCTGGAACATACGAAGGGTGACGATGAAGGAGAGAAGGTCGGCTATCAATCGCTGCTCGTCCGGGTGCCCGAAGTTGTCCAACTCGCTGGTCGAGTATGCGCGAGCGGAGTAACCGAGGTCTGGCCCCCAACCCGCAACGCCGGCGAACCCTGGTGCGTAGTGGTGGGCCTTCGCGTTAGCAACGACCCCTTCGGTGTCATCACGTTTGTCACTGACGAGACGCACCCGGGCTTTGGATCTTTCGAGATTCGTGCGGCCGAGGAGATCGCCGCCACCACCTCCAAGGCCCTCGAACGGATGCAGCTGCGTCGAGAAGCTCGTGAGTCAGTGCGGCGAACCCAGCACATTGCCAGCCAACTCCATCAACTCATCGCGGCGTCGTTCACGGTGAATTCACTCACGAACGAACTGGACATTGCAACGAGTGTGGCCTTGAGCGCGCAAAGTGTCTTCGGTGCGGACAGCGCAATGGTCTCTCTCGAGGCGGATCGAGCAACGCCGACGCGCGTGATGGCAGAAAAGGGGAAAGCCGCAACCAGCCTCAATGCCGAGCACGAGTCCAGGTTCGGATTCCTCCCCACGTATCGCCTCGGCATGACGGTGCCGTGGACCGAGAACGACTGGCTCGTCGCGCCGGTTCTCGAACACCGGGACCGAGCTCGAGGCGTAGTAGCGATTCGCCACGACTCCGGCGCTGTGTTCAGTGCCGAGGATGTGGAAGTCTTGACTCTGCTCGCGCAAACCGCCTCGACCGCGTTCGCCGGCGCGGAAATGAGCCGAACGATTCAAGACAGTGAAGCTCGCTGGCGCGCGCTCGTGGAGACCGCGCCAGTGGGGATTGTCGAGATTGACGCCACGAACCGAGTCCAATGGTGGAACCGTGCCGCCAGCAAAATATTTTCGTGGCCCGAACACTCCGGCGATGGCGAGATCTTCGAACCGCTGTTTCCGGAAACGGCCTGGCAACCACTGCGCTCGCTCTGGTCAGACGTCCTCAGCGGCACCAACGCCGTCGGCCGTGACTTCTTTGACGTGGAGATTGGTACCCGGCGGCGAGACCTAACCGCCTCCGCGGTCCTCTTGCCGTCGAACGACCAAGGCGCCAGGGGAATCTTGACCCTGGTCGATGACGTCACTGACCAGCGGCAAATGGCCTCCGAAAATCGCCACGCCCATCGAATGGAAATTCGTGGACAGGTGGCGAGCAACCTCGCGCACGACTTCAACAATCTCNNGATCTCTGGCTACGCGGAGATCCTTTCGCAGAGCCTCGCGTCCGATGATCGCTCGCTGCAAATGATCACGGATATTCAAGCGACCGCGGCCCGGGCGTCGGGCCTCACGGCTCAACTGCTGGCCATCGGACGCACCAAGCCCGCCGAACCGGTGGTGCTCGATCCAGCGTCCGCCATCGAATCCATTGCCGAGGTTCTCGAAAGAATCCTTGGTGTCGACATTGATATGGTCTGGTCCCTCGCTCCACAATCGGGAAACGTGTTTATTGACGCCGATCAATTTGAGCAGATGATGTTGAACCTAGCGCTCAACGCACGCGACGCCATGGCCGCAGGCGGTCAACTGGGAATATCGGTTGCCCAGGTGTTGATTGGTGCGCCCGAGAACGTCGACGCCCTCCTTCCCGTAGGCAACTACGTGCAGATCAAGGTCACCGACACCGGACACGGCATGGACGAAGAAACCCTGCGGCGATGCTTCGAGCCGATGTTCACTACCAAGGGTCCCTTAAAGGGATCTGGACTCGGACTTTCAGCCGCACGGCGTCTCGTCGAAGACAGCAGTGGGATGATTCGATGCACCAGCGTGGTGGGGACGGGCACGACCTTCGAAATCGTCCTACCCGTGATCGCCCAAGCCGCCGCCCACGTCTCAACGCCAAGATCTCCGGATCGACCTCTCGGCTCGAAGACGGTGCTGCTCGCCGAAGACGACGAGGTCCTTCGCCATTTCATTGTGCAGGTGCTGAGACGAAACGGTTATCAGGTTCTTGAGGCCAACACGGGAGAACAGGCGATCGAGATGGCCAATGGATACGACGGCACGATTGACCTTCTTTTAAGCGACGTGGTGATGGCGACATTGTCTGGACGTGAAGTGGCCCTCACGCTGCAAGAGTCCAATCCGGACTTACGAGTCCTGTTGATATCGGGGAGCGAGGGGGCCACGGTACTCGACGGTCTTCATTCCGAATCGGCCGCCTTTCTCGCCAAGCCCTTCAGGCCGAGCGAACTCATCGACCAGATCGCGCGGCTTCTCACCCAATAACGTCCTCGGCGTTAGAGGTGACGTGGTCATGGCGTCGGGTTTACGTCGATTCTCGAGCGGCGTCGCTCGCCGGCAGATTCGCCGTGCTCGGTCCCGGCTCGAAGCGATACCCGACCCCGCGAACGGTCCTAATCCACAGGGGACGGTCCGGATCGACCTCAATCTTCGTTCGAAGCCGACGTATATGTTCGGTGACCGTCGCCTCGTTCTGCCAGTCGCTGGAGGAGGACCAGACGTGTTGGAGGAGTTGGTCGCGCGAGAAGACCTGCCGAGGCGACGAAGCTAAGAAGACGAGGAGCGAGAACTCCTTCGACGTCAGCTCGAGGATGGTATCCGCGAGTATGACCTCATGGGTACTTTCATTAATCTCGAGTTCGCCGAAGCGTAGATTTGGCGTATCGACGCCGTGGGGGGCCGCGCTCGACTTCGAACGGCGCAGGACCGATTCAATCCGGGCCGACACCTCGCCCAGTGAGAAGGGCTTGACTATATAGTCGTCGGCGCCCATCTTGAGCCCGGCAATTCTCTCCGACTCGAGACCCCGGCCCGTAAGAAAGATCGTCGGCACGTCACTAATCAGGCGTATCTCGCGAAACACGTCGCGACCGTCTTCGGTACCCAGAACGATGTCGAGCAGGACGAGATCTGGAGCGAGCGCTGACGTCGCGCTGAGGGCACTGGCGAAGTCGGGCGCGACGAGCACTTCGTAGCCCTCTGAAGTGAGAAACTTCTCCAACAGCCCGACGATTTCCTGGTCATCTTCGACTATCAGCACCTTCGTCAAGACAAACGACTCCACGAAGGACAGCCGTGCCAGGCCGCTGTGATCTCCAAGCGTTCCACAAGGACGCGGCGTGCGGGGCCCCGACGTCCATTACAGGGAGAGCTCGGCGTCATCAAGTCGATTCTATGACTACCGTCGACGTTTTTTCGTGGAAGTGATCATCTAGTTAGCCCTTCGTTTCGTTCGTCACGTTCGCTCCCAAATCAGAGTGATCTCCTATCCATCGCCAGTTCCGGTCGCGACGCGTCAAAATCGGCGGCTGGCGCCAACAAGCGCAATAGTTCCGGTGCCGCGTTGCACGTCCAGTGGAAGTTGGTTCGTCTTTGATCGGTGAGGTCGACCCTTCCCGACGGTGGTGAAATCGACGTTACGAGCTCGAACGGACCGACTCGCTACGATGAAACACGTGAGTGAACCCACGAATACCTTCAACGTCGACGACATCGACTTATCGGACATGGAGTTCTGGCGGCGTCCCTACAGCGAACGCGAAAGCGCCTTTCAAACAATGCGCCGCGAGCGGCCCGTCAGCCACTTCGCCGAGCCCCTCTTGGAGGGCACCACCATCGAGTTTCCTGCGGGCCATGGCTACTATGCCCTCACCCGCTACGCCGACGTCTCCGAAGTCTCTCGCCATCCCGACGTCTTTCTTTCGGGTCCGGGTGCCGTGTCGCTGCTCGACCTGCCGCCCGAGATGGTGGAGTACTTCTCGGGCATGATCTCGACGGACAATCCCAAGCACGCGCGGCTTCGCCGGATCGTTTCCAACGCCTTTAACCCGCGAAACGTTCGTGCTGTCGAAGAGTCTATTGAACGGCTCGCCGACGAAATGGTTCAGCGAGCTCGAAAAGACGGCTCCGGTGATTTCATCACCGATATTGCGGCGCCCTTTCCCCTCGAAATCATCTGCTCGATGATGGGCGTACAGCCGAGCGAGTACGCGACTGTGCTGAAGTGCTCGAACATCATTCTCTCCAACGGTGACCCCGAGTTCATTCCCGAGGGCACCGACCCGGTCCTCGCCTTCCTCGAAGCCGGCGCGACCTTGACCGGCATTATGGAAGAACTGGGTAAGTACCGAGTGGACCAACCCATCGACGACATCACGAGTGCGTTAGTGAACGCGGAGATCGAATCCGAGAAGCTGACCCAGCAAGAGTTGGCGTCATTCTTCGTGCTGTTGGTCACCGCGGGCAACGAAACCACGCGCACCGCCATCGCCCACGCCCTGCACGCCTTTGGCGAGTACCCCGAGCAACAGCGCCGTCTCGTCGACGACTACGAGGGTTTAGCCAAGACCGCCACCGACGAGATCGTTCGCTGGGCGTCACCGGTGATCTGGATGCGGCGAACGCTGTCACGCGACTACACCCTGTCGGGATTTGATCTCAAGGCCGGCGAGAAGGTCGTGATGTTCTACAACTCGGCCAACCGCGACGAAGACGCCTTCGTCGACCCCTACGTCTTTGACATCGGGCGAACGCCCAACGACCACTTCGGCTTTGGCGCCCCGGGACCCCACTTCTGTTTGGGTGCACATCTCGCGCGACGAGAGATCACGGTGATGTGGCGCGAACTATTAAAGCACACCCCCACAATTCATCCGACCGGTCCTCCGGTCCAACTGGCATCAAGTTTCATCAACGGAATCAAACACCTCAACTACGACTTCTAGGCCCGTCGAGCCACCTGGGCTCCGTCAAATACTCACAGTGCACGGGGCCGCGCACGGGGCCCGGTCCCCCATTCATCGCCACCTTGTTGATCGCCCTCTCGAAGGATCCTGCCCGCGCGAGGCAACGCCGTTCACGCCTACAGGATCTTCTTGAAACCCTGGTGGCTCGCGACGTAGCCATTGGCCACGTAAAAGCGGTGCGCGTCTTCTCGGACGATGCGACTCGTGAGCTGTACGCGATAGCAACCTTGTTCGCGAGCCAGCGCTTCGGCGCTCGCGAGCAGTTGGCCGCCGATGCCCTGACCTCGCCGGTCGCTTCGTACGTGCACGCTCTCTAGCTCGCAGCACCAACCGCCAGTGTTCTGAAAGTGAGGAAAGACCATCACTTGACAGAGGCCCACGACTTCGCCGTCAACCTCGGCCACAAACACCTCGCCGCCACGACGCCGCGTCTCTTCGACGGCGCGCCAGTAGGCGTCGACGTCGTGCTCGTGCTCTCGTTCGGGCGTCATCGAACCACCCTGCATGACCAGCGAGGCCGCCTCGACGTCGTCGAGAGCGATGCGGCGAACGATGACCTGCACGCCCTAAGGTCGCGGATCGATGGGTGTCAGAACTCCCACGGCGGCTTCAACGGCCTCGGCGGCGTTCAAGCAGAGATCCTCACGAAAGAGGTCGCCGATGATTTGGGCCCCCGTGGGCAGGCCATTGGCGACGCCGGTCGGTACGCAGACCGCCGGCAGACCGAGCAGATTGGCCGGCAGCACGAAGCGAAAGAGCTCAACCACCTTCATCGCCGACTCCGCGTCTTGGATGTCAAAGCCGTGTTCGAACGGGGGCTGGGTCCACGTGGGACCGACGATTAACGGATACGTCGTGAAGAACTCTCGCCACGCCCTCGCCACGCGGTAACGGTTCTCCCACATCAGGGCCATCGACGCGCCGGTCGACGGAGGGAACTCGATCGAGGTCAGCGCGAGGAATCGCTGGCCGCCCTCGCCCATCAGCGGCCCGAGGCGCGGCATGGTGACCCTCAGACTCGTCAACATCAACTCGGTCCAGGCGAAGTAGGCGTCAAAGAGCAACGGAGGCTCAACTTCTTCCACCTCGTACCCCGCGGCCTCGAGGGCACGTCCGGCCACTCGCACGCCTTCGGCGACGTCTTTATCGGTCTCGCCGCCCAAGGGTTCAGCCACGAGTGCCACACGCTTGGCGACCGGCCGTCCCTCCAGCGGCGCGTCGATCGTCTGGGGGTCACCGCGGTGCGCACCCATCACGACCTCGAGACCCCGGCGAACGTCGCCGACGTGACGAGCGAGCACCCCGTCGGCCAGCATGACCTGGGCGTTAGCGGCCATCTCGAAGACCGCGCTCGGGTTGCCTTGGGCGACTCGGCCGCGCGAGGGTTTGATCGAGGTGATGCCACAGCAATACGCGGGGTTGCGCAGCGACCCTCCGATGTCGTTACCCAGACCGATCGGGCTCATGCCCGAGGCGATGGCGGCCGCTTCGCCCCCCGACGAGCCCCCCGCCGTACGACCGTGCTTCCAGGGGTTGTGCGTGGCGCCGTAGAGCGACGATTCGGCGTTGACGCGCAGTCCGAGATCGGGCATGTTGGTGCGCGCGAGCACCACCGCGCCCGCGCCGCGCATCTTTTGCACGATCGGCGAGTCAAAAGCGGCCATGACGTCTTTCAGCGCGACCGTCCCTTCGGTCGTGGCGTAACCGGCCACGTCGAGGTTGGTCTTCACGCTAAAGGGCACGCCGTGCAAGGCGCCCAGCGGTGCACCGGACTTTTGCGCGGCGTCCGCGGCGTCGGCCTCGGCGAGGACTTCGTCGGGTCGCACCTCCACCACGGCGTTGACCGCCCCGTTGACCGCGTCAATGCGGGCGAGGTGCGCGGACACGACTTCGCGCGAGGACGTTTGACCACTACGAATGAGTTGAGCCAACGTCGACGCCGACTCTTGCCACAGTTCTTTTGCCATTAGCAACTCCCTAGAACGACTGTCCTGGGTAGTTTGTCACGTCCGCCCCGGCGAGGAATCAACCGAAGCGGCCCTCGATGTAGTTCAGCGTGCGCTCGTCGTCGGGATCGCCAAAGATCTTGGAGGTTGGACCGAACTCAATCTGCTCACCGGCGCGGTCTTCGCCCATGAGTAAGAAGGCGCAATCGTCCGAAACGCGCAGCGCCTGTTGCATGTTGTGGGTCACGATGATGATGGTCACGCGATTCTTCAACTCACCCATTAGCGACTCAATGGCCTGGGTCGCGATGGGGTCGAGCGACGACGTCGGCTCGTCCATGAGCAGGATCTCGGGCTCGACCGCGAGCGCGCGAGCGATGCAGAGGCGCTGCTGTTCGCCCCCGGACAGCGTCACGGCGTGCGCCTTCATTCTCGTGGAGACGCTGTCCCATAACGCGGCCGCCACGAGGGCCGATTCGGCGGCCTCATCGAGGAGGGCCTTCTTTCGAATCCCGTTGAACCGCAAACCGGACACGACGTTGTCGTAGATCGACATCGTCGGAAAAGGGTTGGGACGTTGAAACACCATGCCGATGCGGCTACGTAAGAGCGTGGTGGGCAGCCCGCCACGGTAGATATCAATGTTGCCGAGTTTTATCTCCCCCGTCACGACGGCACCCTTGGTGAGGTCGTGCAGGCGGTTTAAGGCACGGAGCAGTGTCGTCTTACCTGAACCCGACGGCCCGATCAGCGACGTGACCCGGTTGGCCGTCACGTTGAAGTTGACGTCACGCACGGCCGTACGCCCACTGAAGGCGACCGCGACGTCCTTCAAGCTCATGACGACCCGGTGCGCGGAGTCGGTGGCCGGCGGCCCACCCGCTACTCCCGCCAAAATATTGGACAACTCTACGGACTCCATTTAGGGTCTTTCCCTTCTCATGCGTGCGGCGACCAATCGACTGCCGACACTTAAAACCATCACCATCACTACGAGGGTGAGTGCCACGCCCCACGCGGCGGCGCGCTCACTCGGGTACTGGGACCCCGAGTAGTTGTAGGTCAACAGTGGCAAGCTCGACATCTGGTGCAACGGGTTCCATCCCCACGTTCCCGACGCGCCAATGACCAAAAGGATCGGCGCGGTTTCACCCATGGCGCGCGCCAACGACAAGAGGACGCCGGTGATCACGCCCGGCAGCGCCGCCGGAAAGATGATGCCGCGCGCGACGCGAGAGGGGCGCGCGCCGAGCGCGAGACCGGCTTCGCGCAGTGACGAGGGAACGCCTCGAAATGCCAGTTCGCTGGCCTTGGCGATGAAGGGCACCATCAAGACCGAAAGGGCCACGATGCCCGCAAGACCCGAAAAGG
Organism: Acidimicrobiaceae bacterium; assembly: GCA_003134515.1. Classification (GTDB taxonomy): domain Bacteria; phylum Actinomycetota; class Acidimicrobiia; order Acidimicrobiales; family RAAP-2; genus RAAP-2. The sequence continues at coordinate 16,494 of PLBM01000018.1, forward strand.
TCTTCATCGGTACGACCACGTATTCATAAGCGAACACGCCAAGGAGAATCGACGGTAGGCCCGTCATGATCTCAATGACTCTCCTCAGAAAGTCCGCCGATCGTGAGAGCGTCTCGGCCAAATAGAGACCGATCAACAGGGCGATAGGTATCGCGACCAGTCCCGCCAGCCCGTCCAGTACCAGCGTGCCTTCGATGGCGTTACCGATGCCGCCGATATCGTTCTGGGCGATCAGACTCGGCTGGTGAGGCAGCGTACGAAGGAAGTTCCATGTGATGGACGAGACACCCTTTTCGATGAGCGCAAAGATCACCGAACCCAGGGGCACCAACGCGAGCACGAAGGCGCCCACCAACATGACCAGAAACGCTCGCGACGCGATCGTTCGACGACGGAGCGTCTTGGCCGCGCGGCGTTGAATCTTTTCGCGACGCTCTAATATCGGGTCCGGCGGAAGGAAGTTGAGCGTGTCGGTCATACGTGGCCTTGCGCTCGATTCGTGAGTACGCGCGCTCCCGCGTTCACGCTGGCGGTGATAATCATCAACATCAACGCCAATGCCGCGAGGGCGCTGCCGGTATTGCCCGACGCCTCGCCGAACTCCGTCGCGATCGTCGAGGCCAGCGTCGCGCCCGTCGAAAAGAGCGAATGGGGAATCTGAGGATTCGAACCGATCACCATCGCGACGGCGATCGTCTCACCCAGGGCCCGACCGGCGCCGAGCGCGATCGCGCCCAGTATGCCCGTTCGAGCGCTCGGCAACACCACGTGCGTCAAGACTTGGCTTCGTGTCGCACCCAGTGAAAGGCCGCCCTCAATCAAATCCTTGGGAACGACGGAGATCACGTCGCGCGAGATCGCGACAATCGTCGGCAAAATCATGATCGAAAGCACGATGCCGGCGAGCAAGACGCTGAAACCCTCCTGCGCGCCATTAAAGGGCCACCGTCCGCCAGTGATGCCCGCCAAAAAGGGGTCCAGGGTCTTGTTGAGCCAAGGAATCAAGAACCAGAGACCCCACAGCCCATAAACGACCGAGGGGACCGCGGCCAAGAGTTCGATCAACGTTGAGGACGCGGAACGAAGTCGCTGGGGAATCAAGAACAACAGCGCCAACGCCGAAGCGAGTCCGACGGGCACGGCGATGACGAGGGCGATCGCCGTGGTCAAGAGAGTGTCGATGATGAGAGGGAGGGCTCCGTAGGGACCCGTACCGGGTACCCAAGTCTTGCCCGTTATGAGGTGAATCCCAAAAGTTTGAATCGCCGGCCACGCGGTGTGCACCACGCTCCATACGAACAGCACTATGACCGCGCCAAAAAAGAGGGCAGTACCACGAAGTAGAAATCGATAGGGGCGGTCGGAGGTGGCCGAGAGACGAATTCTCTCGGCCACCTCGGGACTCGATACGCTCGAATCCTTTTCGAGACCCTGTTTTATTGACAGTTGGTTCTCCTGCTCTACACGTCGACGTAGCTAACTGAGACCGAGCGACTGACCATTAAAGGTCATCAACGCGATCTGCTGGCGGGCGACGGCCGCAACGTATGACGGAAGTTGCACGTAGCCCTGCTCTTGGGAAACGGTTTGACCACCGTTCGTTCCGCTCTGTACACACCAGTCGAGGAACTTGGCGACGAGTTGCTCGGAGCTCAAAGATGCCGTCGCTCCGCCTACGGTGCCTAGGCCGTTCCAGTCCTCACGGACGATGGCCCAGCTGTAGCCAGAGATTGGGTAGTCACCCTTGTTCTTACCGTTCACGATCGAGAAGTTGGACACCACGCCGCCACCGCTCTCTGAAGGTGGCGTTGAGGCGAACGCCGCGGCGTCAGCGGCGACGCTCTTGGGGTTCAGCGCTTGCTTTTGGCCGGCGGCGTTCACGATGAGGGCGGCGGGCAGCGTGTGCTGCAGCAAGATGTAGGAGTACTCGACGTAGCCAATTGCTCCCACCGTCTGTTGCACGTCGGCCGCGACGCCCGCGTTCTTCTGACCACCGAGGGCGTTACTGGGAACTTCTCCCTGGTTGAACGTGGTGTTCGGGTAGACCTCAGCACCGGATGTGTTCTTGAAGTTGGCGCCCTGAGTTTGATTCAAATAGTCCATGAAGATGAACGTCGTACCGGAACCGTCCGCACGGTAGACCGGAACGATCGGAATGCTCGGCATGGCGCATTTCGATGAAATGACCTTGCCTTGCTTGTTCCTCTTTACGTTGACGATCTTCGGGTTCAACTTGCAAATCGCCGGGTTGTTCCAGGTCGTGATGGCGCCGTCGTAGACCGATGCGAGGATCCTCGAATTCAAGGACACGGTGTCCTTAGAGAACTTCTTTTTCAACGAGGGCAAGTTGTACATCAGGCCTTCGCCACCGAGCACGACGGGGATCTGCACGTACGACGTCAACTGCGTCGCCGCACTCGAACCGGTCAGGATCGACGCGTCCAAACTGACGCCGTTGACGACCGTGCCCATGGGCACGTCCGACGCGCCCACCGCGTAGGTACCGGCGACGACACCCTTCTTGCCAGCGGTCGAACCCGTGGGCGAGTAGAGCGCGATGCTCTGAGGAGCGTTCGAGGTCCCCGACACCTTCGCGGCCGCCGACATGAACACAGGAATCGCGGCGTTGAAGAACGGTTCGTCAAAACTCGATCCACCCATCGCCGGATTTATTCCGTTCGCGCCGTTCGCCGCCGTAAAGGTCAGGTCACCCGTCAGAGTCGCCGAAGCTCCCGCGTTGGTGATCGTGAACGTTGAGAGGAGTCCCAGTGTGACTAACGCCACGCCTAGCTTTCCTCCAAGTTTCTTCATCATGTCTGGCTTTCCTCCTAAAGAAAGTGGTGCGGTGTGATTCGACGAATCGACGTTTGAACGCATTGCCAAGAGCAACCTAGGAAAGGAAAGTTAACGGCGCGTGACTTCCCGTCACAGGCCGAGTGAAATGAAAAAGAACTCCAAAAACGCTAGAGGATCAGACCCTTAGTCGCAGCAACTGTCGCGCCAGCCACAGCTGGTGCAGCGAAAGTGGGCGTGTTCGGGGCTGAGCGGCGATCCACAGTGTGGGCACTCGGAGAATACGGCCCAGGGACTCGCATTGGTCGTCGTAGCGCCAAGAGAAGCTGCTCGCGGCGCGCTCGACTCTGGGGACATTGTCCCATTGTGCCCGAGCGCCGGCTACGAAGCGGTGACCAAGAAGTTGAACTCTCAGAGGGCCTATTG
>PLBM01000017.1 GCA_003134515.1 Acidimicrobiaceae bacterium
GACGGGCGAAAGACGCTCGTCGAGGGTCAGGCCGTCGAGTTCGATATCGAACCCGGCGATCGTGGACCGTTGGCGAAGCGCGTCATTCTTAACTAACGACCATTCTTCGAAGTAAGCAACCGCCGCCTTCGGGCGGCGGTTGTTTTTTTGTACCCAAGCGGGCCCTACGGTACGTTTGGTTACTGACAAGTAACGCTTGAAGCGAAGGTGAGCTGATGAACGATTTCTCGATGGATCTCAACGAGGACCAGGTGACGTTGCGTGACTGGCTGCACGGCTTTGCCGTCCAACAGATGCGCCCGATCGCTGCCGAGTGGGACGAGCGCGAAGAGACGCCCTGGCCCTTCATTGAAGAGGCCGCCAAGCTCGGGGTGTACGGGCTCGACTTCATGATGAACGCCTTCAAGGATCCGACGGGTCTCTCGATGATGATCGCCCTCGAAGAGCTGGCCTGGGGCGACGCCGGGCTCTGCATGGCCCTCATGGGTACGACACTGGGCGTGGCGGCCATTGTCTCCAACGGCACGCCCGACCAGCAGATGGAGTGGGTGCCGCGCTGCTTTGGCACGCCCGACGACATCAAGCTCGCGGCCTTTGGCGTCTCGGAACCCGACGCCGGCAGCGACGTCTCCTCGCTGCGCACTCGTGCGATCTACGACGAGATCAAGGACGAGTGGATCCTGAACGGCACCAAGACCTGGATCACCAACGGCGGCATCGCGAACATTCACGTCATTGTCGCCTCGGTCGATCCCAAGCTCGGCAGTCGGGGCCAGGCCTCGTTCATCGTGCCCGAGGGCACGCCGGGGATCCGCATGGGCCAGAAGTTCAAGAAGATGGGCATTCGCGCGAGCCACACCGCCGAGGTCATCTTGGAGAACTGTCGAGTGCCGGGCAACTGTCTCTTAGGCGGCAAAGAGAAGCTGGACGAGAAGTTAGCGCGCGTGCGCGAGGGCAAGCGGTCCTCGGGCCAGGCCGCCATGGCGACCTTTGAGGCGACGCGCCCGGCCGTGGGCGCCCAAGCGCTCGGCATCGCGCGCGCCGCCTATGAGTACTCGCTCGACTACGCCAAAGAGCGCAAGCAGTTCGGTCGGGCCATTATCGAGAATCAGGCCATCGCCTTCAAGTTGGCCAATATGAAGATGAGCATCGACGCGGCGCGTCTGCTCGTGTGGCGCGCCAGTTGGATGGCCGCCACGCGCAAGCCCTTCACCAGCGGCGAAGGGTCGATGTCCAAGCTATTCGCGGGTGAGACCGCCGTGAAGGTCACCGAAGAGGCGATTCAAATCCTGGGCGGCTACGGCTACGTCCGCGACTACCCGGTCGAGCGCTGGCACCGGGATTCGAAGATCTATACGATCTTCGAAGGCACGAGCGAGATCCAACGTCTCATCATCGCCCGCGCTATCTCGGGAGTGCAGATTCGCTAGAGGCGGGGTGCTTGACGGAGTCAGCGATGAATGAGCGAGCCAACTGACGCTCTCTATCTCGCTTCACGGTCCCATTGATTCGGTGTGTCGACACATCTTCGACGGTCGTTCCAGTCGTCGCTCGTCAAGGACGTCGTCGTCAAGGATTAGATTTTGAAAATGTCCCCGGGCCAAACCGTGCCAACTCATCGCTTGAAGGTCGTGACACTATGTACCGGCAATGTTGCGCGCTCGGTCATGTTGGGCTACATGCTGGCCAGGCTCGCCGAAGTGAACGGCTACGACTGGCAGATTCGTACCGCCGGCACTCACGTGATCGAAGGTAGTGCGATGAGTTCTCGCACGAGAGACGCCCTACTCAGTCTCGACGACCTGGGAACACACCAATACAACTCGCACCGAAGCCATCAACTCTCGGGTGACGACGTTATGTGGGCCGACGTGATCTTGACGAGTGAGGCGAATCACGTCAACTTCGTTCGAACACACTTTCCCGATGGCTGCCCTAAGACGGTGTCACTGCGCCAGTTCCTTCGCGGCGCGCCCCTCGACGAGCCCTTTGGCGAGCAGCTCAAACTCGTCGCCGCGCGACGGCCCTTAGAGATCTTTGACGTCAACGATCCCGCCGGCGGGGATCAAGCGGTGTACGACGCGTGCGCGGTCCAACTGTGGGAAATGGCGCAGGTCTTCACGACGATCGTTGGCGACGACCCGTTGGATTAGTCCAGTTCGACCGAGCGCAGCCCACCCCAAGCCAAGGTGGCGCTCCGAGCGGCGAGCCGCTCGGCGACGCCCGGGCGCGGCGGGGGCCAGCCCTTGCCCTCTTGTTGGATCAACCATGCGGTCGCCGCGCCTTCGGCGATGCCCACGACGCCCGCCGCCAATTGGCGACGGTGGTCGGGCTTGATACGTACGGCGATGAGCGGTTCGAGGAAAGAGACGAGTCCGAGTTCGACGTTACGTAGGTCGCCCTTGGTCTCGCCTTCGTGAGAGTGGATAAAGAGAATGCGAAAGGCGTCCGTCTCGCTGACGACCATTTCGAAGTAGACGCGAAAGGCGACTTCGATCTTGGCCCGCGGCGAGTCAACTTCGTCAACGGCGTTGCGTAGTGAGGTCATGAGTTTCTCGGCCGTTTGGTTCACGATCTCGCGGTAGAGCTCGGTTTTTGACTCAAAGTACTGATAGAGAATGGGCTTGGTGAAGCCAGCCTCTTTGGCGATATCGTCCATCGTCGTCGCTTGGAACCCGCGCTCGGCGAAGGTGGATCTCGCTACCAAAAGAAGCTGTTCGCGTCGCTCGCCGTGGCTGTCGCGTTCGGTTTGGGGGGATCGCTCGTCGTTAATCACCATCGGGGAAAGCCTATCCGCACTCAGTTAGTTCCTATCGCCTCTAGCAGGCTGGCTAGTCGTCGCGGAAGGTCGGCCACGTTGAAGTGCTGTCGGGCGAGTGAGACATTGTCGTTGAAGAGCTGTGAGTCGGGATCGTTGAGAAAAGAGTCGATGTGTTCAACGTCGTAAAGATCAAAGAAACGAAAGCCGAACGATTGAATCTCGTGCAACACGGGGTAGGGATACACGGCGAGCGGACGTCGGTGCGTCACTGACTCCAACACGGGATTGCCGAATCCCTCCCAGGTTGACGAAAGCGTGACGAGGTCGCACGCGGCGTAGGCGTCATGCACGTCGAATCCCTCCGGAATACCGCGAAGTACCGGTACCGCGGCGCTCGCGAGCAGCTGTTCGAGCGCGGGGCCGTAGCCGTCCTCGGCCGGTCCGAGCAGCCAGAGCGTGGCATGAAGGGCCGCCGCCAGTTCGAGCGCTCCCTCGACGTTCTTTCGAGGGATCGCGCGCGAGGGCAGGAGTACGAGCCGTTCGCTACCTAGGTTGAGGGCGTCGCGTGTGAGCTGGCGCCGTCCCGAGGGCGGATCACAGTCGAACGAATTTCGAATCGTGACGGCACTCACGCCACGATCTTGGAGTTGGCGTCGAGAGAGTTCATTGATCGTGACGTGATGCCACGTGCTCTGGTCGCGCGGAGCTTCGAAACTTCGCCATTGCGCTCGTTGCCAAGGCAGGTCGTGGTGTCGAAAGAGAGCGTCACGTCGGTCAAGGGCCCGGTAGAGCACGGCGCGCGCTGCGACGTTAAGTGGGAGCGAGACGAGATTCTCGACGACGACGAGATCCGCGTCGCGCAACACCCGTGACACGGCGCCGAGCGACGGCGCCGACGTAGCCCCAATAGCTAGTTCGGGCATCACCACGTCCGCGTCGCCCGCACCGGCGAGGGTCGTGACACGGTGGCCGAGATGCTTGAACGCGTCGATCCACTTTTGCGCTTCGATGCTCACGCCATCTCGGGCGCCTAGGCGAAAACTCACGACGACGAGATCGGCCACGTAACCAGGCTAGGCCGAGAGGTCACAATTTCTCAGTAGTAGAGTTGTTCGCGGTAGTGACGCCCCGTCAGTGCCGATGCAGTGGAGGAATCTCGGTGGCCAAACGCGCGCTGATAACCGGCATCACCGGTCAAGATGGTTCCTATCTCGCCGAACTCCTTCTCCGTGAAGGCTACGAAGTCATCGGCCTCATGCGACGAAGTTCGACGGTCAACATCGAGCGCATCAGTCACATTCAAGAGCGACTGACCTTGGTGTCGGGCGACTTGATGGACGAGGTGTCGCTCATCAACGTGCTGCGCGACTATCGCCCGAGCGAGGTCTACAACCTCGCCGCGCAGAGTTTCGTGCAGGCCTCGTGGGCCCAGCCGGTCTTGACTGGTGAAGCGACCGCACTCGGAGTAACCCGGCTCCTCGACGCGATTCGCATCGTCGACCCCGAGATTCGCTTCTACCAGGCCAGCTCATCGGAGATGTTCGGCCGGGTCAAGACGGTGCCTCAAGACGAGAACACCTCGTTCTACCCCCGTAGCCCCTACGGCGTCGCGAAGGTCTACGGCCACTGGATCACCGTGAACTACCGCGAGAGCTATGGACTGCACGCTTCGAGCGGCATCCTCTTTAACCACGAATCGCCCCGTCGGGGCATTGAGTTCGTCACTCGAAAAGTCACCCACGGGGTCGCGCGCATCAAGGCCGGATTAGACACCGAGTTGCGTCTGGGCAACCTCGAGGCTCAACGCGACTGGGGCTACGCCGAGGATTACGTGCGTGCGATGTGGCTGATGCTCCAGCGCGAGGCGCCCGAAGATTTCGTCGTCGCGACGGGAACGACGCACTCGGTGCGAGAGCTGTGCGAAGTGGCCTTTCGTATCGCCGGGCTCAACTATGAGGAGTTCGTGCGAATCGATCAAAGCTTCATTCGACCGGCCGAGGTCGACCTTTTGGTGGGCGACGCGACCAAGGCGCGCGACGTCCTGGGCTGGAAGTGTGCGACGGACTTTTACGCGCTGATCGAGATGATGGTCGATGCCGACCTCAAAGCGCTCCAGCGTTAATTTGTCTTGATGGCGAGTAGTCCCACGTCGATAGTGACGCTGCGCGACGCGGTCGTGCTCGTGGGGGGCTTTCCTCTCCTCAGTGGGGTGAATCTCGATCTCGAAGCCGGGACCTTGAGCGTCGTCACGGGCGCGAACGGCGCCGGCAAGACCAGTTTGTTGCGTCTCGTCGGCGGACTCGTGAGTCTCTCGAGTGGCACGGGTGAAGTCAGCGGCATCGATCTTGCGACCGGGGACCTTCGCGAACTTCGTCGCCGGGTGGGCTGGCTCGGCCACGAGGGCTCGTTCTACGACGACTTGAGCGCGAAGGAGAATCTCGTCTTCGCCGCAAAAGCCCTCTCACGCCCGACCAGTGAGATCGACGGCGTCCTTTACCGGGTTGGTCTCACGAGTCGCGCGTCCATGGCGGCCAAGCATCTCAGTGCCGGCCAGCGCCGCCGCCTCGGCTTGGCCTGGATCCTCTTGCGACGTCCGACCTTGTGGCTACTCGACGAGCCCTACGCCTCGCTCGATGACGAAGGGCGTACGTTCTTCGATCAACTGGTCGGGGACGTCGTGAGAAGTGGCGCCACCGTGCTCGTGAGTGCGCACGACCCTCTTCGCTCGAGCAATCTTCACCCTCGCACGTTGACCTTGGCGGGCGGCCTCGTGGTGGGGGACGAGGGGTGATTCGTATCGCGCTCTTGGTCGCCGCGAAGGACCTGCGTATCGAACGACGCTCGCGCGTTCTGCTCTGGCAGGTGCTGCCCTTTGGCGTCATGGGACTCGTCTTGAGCGGTCTCGCGCTCGGTCCCACGCACGCCGGACACTCGAGTGCTGGCCCGGGTCTTTTCTATTTGGTGATGCTGCTCGTCACGCTTTTGATGATCAATCGCAGTCAAGCGATTGAGGGCTCTCGCGGCACGCGGGCCTCAGTGGCGACGCTGGGCCTCGATCCGGCCGGTGTCTTTCTCGGTAAAGCCCTGGCGCTCGCGGTGGAACTGTGGATCACCGGCGCGGTTCTGCTCGCCGGCGCGGTACTAGTCCTGCACACCGCCCTGGTAGGGACCCTTCAGGCGCTGCCAAGCGTGGTGGTGATACTCGCGGCCCTGGCGGCGGCGGGGACGCTCTACGGCGCGCTCAGCGGCGGTGGGCAGGGCCCCGCCACCTTGTTGCCGGTCTTGTCGCTCCCGGGCTTCGCGCCACTTCTCATCGCGGGTGAGCGATCGTTTAGCGCGTCGTTGCACGGCGGGGCGTTCTGGCAGTGGTGGGTCATCTCCCTCGTCGCGCTGGTTGCCTACCTGGCGATGGGCATTCTCCTTTACGGTGTTCTAGAGGATTCATGATGAAACAGCTCTCCCAACGCCTGCTCGGACCGGTCACGCTCGTGCTGCTGGGGCTGACGTTTTGGTTGGGTCTTTGGTTGACGCCGCCGGACAAGACCCAGGGCAACCTCGCGCGCCTGGTCTACGTCCACCCGGCCGTCGCTTGGGTCGCGCTCTACGTCTCATTTGGCACGGCCACGATCGCGAGTGCCCTCTATTTATGGAAGCGCACCAGGTCGCTCGTCATGGACCGGGTGGCGCACTGCGCGATGGAAGTGAGCGTCGTCTTTATTCTCTTGACGCTCATCACCGGCTCGATCTGGGGTCGACCGACCTGGGGCGTGTGGTGGGCGTGGGACGCTCGACTGACCTCGACGGCGATACTCGGCGTCTTCGCGCTGGCCTATCTCGCGCTTCGAAGAGCGAACGACGACGCCGATCTGAGGGCTCGTCGCGGCGCGGTCTTCGCGCTCCTGGCCGCGATCAACGTGCCGATCATCCACTTCTCGGTGCAGTGGTGGAGGACCCTCCACCAGGGCGCGACGGTCTTTACGGCCGATCGGACGCTCTTGATTCACGGTCTGATGGCCTGGACGCTGCTGATCAGTTTTGTTGCCTTTACGCTGCTCTTCTTCTGGTTACTTCGAGCGCGCTATCGACTCGAGGTCCTTCGTGGCGCGCGCTACCAGGTGGCCCTCGACGAGGCGCTGGTGCAACGGCGCCGTGAGGGCGTTCGCTGATGGGCTACGTCGTGGCGGGCTACGCCTTCGCCTTTGGGGGGTTAGCGCTGTACGCGCTGTCAATCTGGTGGCGGGTCCGACGTGCCCGACGCTGACTCCCTCGATCTCACACCCGTTGCCGCCCCGCCCGTGCCGCGTCGCGGTCGGCGGCGCACCATCGCCGTGTTGGTCGTGCTCGTGCTGGCCATGCTGGCGCTTCTTAGCCAGGGTCTGCTGCACTCGCTGAACTACTTCGAGACCATCGATCAGGCGATGAGTGCTCGCGCCACGCTCGGCACGACGACCATTCGCCTCGAGGGCATCGTGAAATCCCACACGATTGACCGCACGTCGAGCGGCGCGTCGTTTTGGATGACCGGGGGTAAGGGTCAAGAGGTGTTCGTCAACGCGCACGGTTCGCCCCCGCAGCTCTTTCAAGCGAACAGTCCCGTCGTCGTCGTCGGGCACTTCACGAGCTCGACGTCGGACCGCTTCGACGCCACACAGATCTTGGTCAAGCACACGGCTTCGTACATCGCGGCACACCCCAAGCGTGTGAAGGCCCCCAACGGGACGACGCAATGATCCTGACGTGGCTCGGACGAGCCGCGCTGTACGTCTGCTTCGTCGGGGCGATCGGTGGCGTCGTCGAACAGTTGCGCGCCGTTCAAAGAAAACGCGCCTCGCGAGCGCTCTGGTGGGCCGCTTTGGCGCTCTTGGGCATTCTGGCGGCGGTAGGCGTGATGGAGTTCGCCTTCATCACCCACAACTTCTCGCTGGCCTACGTGGCCGAGAACAACGCGACGTTTACCCCGCTGCTCTATTCGATCACCGGACTGTGGTCAGCGCTCGAAGGATCGCTGATGTTGTGGGTCCTTTTACAGATTGCCCTCACGTTGGGGGTTCTCTACTACTACCGCCGTGACAAAGCTGACGCCGTGGTGGGCTGGGCTACGGCGGTGCTCTTTGGCGTGGGCGCGTTCTTCACGGCGTTGTTGATCGGCCCGGCCGACCCCTTCTTAGCGAACGCCGCACTCGTACACCAGGGTGCGGGACCTAACGCGTTACTTCAGGACAATCCCCTCGTGGCGATTCACCCCCCGCTGCTCTACCTGGGTTTTGTCGGCTTTAGCGTGCCCTTCGCCTTCGCGATCGCCATGCTGATCACCGGTCGCGTGCAAGAGCGCTGGCCCTTAGAGCAACGTCGTTGGACGATGCTCGCGTGGGGCTCGCTCTCGCTCGGCATCGTGCTCGGGGCGTGGTGGAGCTACCAGGTACTCGGTTGGGGCGGGTTCTGGGGCTGGGACCCGGTGGAGAACGCCGCGTTGTTGCCGTGGTTGACGGCGACCGCGTACATTCATTCAGTCATTGTCCAGGACCGTCGGGGACTCTTTCGCGTGTGGAACCTCTCGCTGGCGATCGCGACATTTGCGCTCACGATTCTGGGCACGTTCTTTACCCGATCGGGGGTCTTGGTGAGCGTGCACGCGTTCTCTTCGAGCACGCTCGGGCCGCTGCTCATTGGACTGTTCTTCGTGGTGGTGGTGCTCGGCGCGGGACTGCTCGCCTGGCGCGGCGACCGACTTCGTGCGCCGGTCGGGGTGGACCACCCACTTTCACGCGAGGGACTCTTCGTCGCGAACAACATCCTCTTCGTGGGCTTTGCCATCGTGGTCCTGCTCGGCACGGTCTTTCCCCTCCTCTACCAGGCAATTAACGGCACGCAGGTCACCGTCGGTTCGCCCTATTTCGCCAGTGTCGCCGCGCCGCTGAGTGTGGTGCTGTTGTTACTCATGGCAGTCGCGCCGCTGGTGAGTTGGCGAAGCGCCGACGCGAAGGTGCTCTGGGGTCGCATGCGCGTCAGCGCGTGGTCGGCCGTTGGCGCGGTCGCCGTGCTGCTCAGTTTCGGGGTTCGACGCCCGGCGGAAGTGTTGGCGGTCTTTCTCTCGGTGCTCGCCGCCGGGGCGGCACTACGAACCCTGCGCGGTGCGCTCGTCGCCGCGATTCGGCGCGGCTCGTGGCGAAGTGTCCTTCGTTCAACCACGACCGGCGGGATGATCGTGCACTTAGGGGTCGTGATCTTGGCGCTGGGCATCGTGACCTCGACGACGTACGTCACGCGCGATGAAGTAACTCTCGCCACGGGTCAGCGCACCGTGGTCGACGGGCAGATCGTGAGTTTTGCCGGCTTTCATAGCGTCAAGAGCGCCCTGGAAAGCGCGACACAACTGCGCGTCAGCGTCGACGGGCATCAAATTCGCCCGGCCGTCACCACCTATAACGGTCGAAACGGCCAAACGGTCGGCACGCCGGCGATCGACTCGAATCTCGCTCGGGACGTCTACGTGACCTTTGACGCCGTGGGCGGCAACGGTTCGACCTCGGGCGCACAGGTGCAGAACAATCTGCCCGCGGGCTCGGTGGTGCTCGGGGTCACCGTCGAGCCCCTGCTCGCGTGGCTCTGGCTCGGGGGACTGATCATCGGTCTCGGTAGTGGTCTGTCCTTCTTTCGCCGGCGCTACAGCGACGAGGCCACGTCATGAAACGATCAGTGATGGCCATCTCGCTCGCGGCCATCGTGGTCGTGGTGGCGCTGTCGCTCTTTCTCGCGACCCGTAATCCGGTCACGAGTGCCACCGAGGCGCCAAGCCCGTTGCTCGGTATGGCCGCGCCGGCGCTCTCGGGCGATCGACTCGGCGGCGGAACGCTGAACCTAAAGAGCGATCTCGGTCACGTGGTCGTCGTGAACTTCTGGGCCTCGTGGTGCGGGCCCTGTCAAGTGGAGGCGCCCGAGCTGTCCACCTTCGCGTGGCAGGAGAGGAATAAGGGCGTCGACGTGGTGGGCGTCGTCTTTGACGACTCCGTCAGTGCCGCCAACGCCTTCGCCGCCCACTACGGCTCGCTCTATCCTTCGGTCATCGACGCCGGCGGCGTCATCGCCAATCGCTTCGGCGTGACGTCACCGCCGACGACCTTCGTTGTGAACGCCAAGGGCGTCGTCGAGGTCACCCTGCTCGGTCCCGTGAGCGCCAAGCAACTGAGAGAGGTCGTCGCCCAGGTGAGGTCGTGAAACTGCTTCGATCGTTTTCACTGTGGTGCGCGGCGTTGCTCGTGGTCGCGGCCCTGTCGATCGCGCTCAATCCGCACCGCTCGAGTGCGAGTTCGCGGATCACCCATCTGGAGTCGCTGGTGCGCTGTCCCTCGTGCCTCGATCTCTCGGTGGGCGAGAGTAACGCCACCTCGGCCCTCGCCGTTCGCCACGAAATCGCGACCAAGGTCCACGAGGGACAGTCCGACAACCAGATCTTGACGTCGCTCGAATCCGTCTACGGCACGTCGATTCTGTTGAGTCCCCCGACGTCGGGGGTGGGCGTGTTGCTCTGGATCGTGCCCGTACTGGTCGTGGTACTACTCGTCGCGAGTGCCATTCGCCTGACGAGGCGACGATGACGCGAAGCGCGCAACAGATCCGCGACGAGATCGCGCTGCGCGAGGCCTCCCTCGCCGACGTGCGACGAGAGTTAGCCAAGGGTGAGCTCAGTTCGTCCGACGCGGCCTCGATAGAGGCGCGTGAACTCGCCGCTCTCGACACCGCGCGTCGCGCCCTGGGTGAACTTAGTTCCGAGGGCCCGATGCGCCCACCCGTTCGCACACGGCGCCGCTGGATGCTGCTCGTCGCGCTCGTCTGTTTTTTCGTGGCGGCCTCGTTACTGCTCTGGAGTTCGCTCTCACCTCGTCAGCCGGGCAACTCGATCACCGGTTCAGTCTCGCTGGGACGCGCCCAGCACGTCACGCAGTTGCTGAGCGAAGCCGAAGCCGACATCGCCAACGGCAACGTCGTCGCGGCGCTCAGCGCCTACCAGCAGGTGCTGGCCCTCAGTCCTAAGAACGTGCCCGCACTCACGCAGTCAGGATGGTTGGACTTCTCGGCGGGCAGCTCGGACGCGAATCCCGCGTTGGTGAAACTCGGCGTGAAGGATCTTCGAGAAGCCATTTACTACGCTCCGCGAAACCCCGCGCCTCGTCTGTACTACGCGATCGTCGCCGACTCGACACCCGACAATCGAGCTCTCGCGAAGAGCGAGTTCCAGGTGTTCCTCGCGCTCCAGCCCTCACCCGGACAACTCGCCATCGCACGCCCATTCTTGAAGCATTTGGGGCTCGCGACCTCTTAAGGCGAACGGACGCTTCGAGTCATCGAGGGCAGCTACGTTTTATGCTCCAGGCGTGAGCCAATGATCGTGAAGGGGAAACCTGAGCCGGTCCGTCGATGACCGGTGAGGGCCAGTTTGCCGACCTTTTTACTGCTCGCTGATCACATCGGACGGCAGTAACTCGGGCGGAATGACGAAGGCACCGGTCGCGGCGGGTGGTACGACCGCCAGTGGATGCTTCCTCGCGGCGTAGAAGTAAATGACGCCGACGATCGGCACGAATCCGAGCACCGTGTAGAAGATGGGGATCCGGCTCAATTAGTACACGCAAAGGGTCAGCGAGCCCAGGGTCTGCGAGAGTCGGAAGGGCGTTGCGCGAACTCCATGCGGCGACGTCCGACACGTTCGGTTGAACTGTGAGGCAACGACGCACTTAAGTTTTCCGAGGGCATTTACGAGAGGCCTTATCATTCGTTCAGTGGTCCTAGGAGGATGATGACGAGGGGTCTTAAGTCGGGTGTGCTGGCCGGGCTGATTGCTGGGGTGATCACCATTGTCCTTGTTGACATTTCCGGCATTCACGGACCTCTTGGTGGACTCATAGCGGCGGGTGTAACCGGCGCAGTCATTTGGATAGTGAGCCATCGGATTGACCGGCCTCGCGATGGTTCGCGAGACGGCTAGCGCTGGCGAAGGAGTGACCTACTCGTCGCCGTAGAACATTCCTACAAGATCTCTCCAAAACGTGTATGTTCCTCTCAAAGGACTTTATTGGAGGTCCTAACCGGGAGGAAATATGACTAACAACGACGTCAGTGACGCTAGCGACGTTAGCGACGCCAGTCACGGCGAAGACGCACGAATGGTCGCGCTTGGTTACCGTGAAGAGCTTAAGAGGGTGCTGTCATTCTTCGACAACTTCTCGGTGGCCTTTAGTTACCTGAGCCCGATGGTGGGGATCTACTCGCTGTACACACTCGGCCTTGGCACCGGCGGACCGCGCTACATCTGGACGATACCCATCGTCGTTGCTTGCATGACGCTGGTGGCGCTCGTCTTTGGGGAACTGGCGAGCGAGTACCCGCTCTCGGGCGCGCTCTATCAGTACGGCAAGTACAACGTCGGACCGCGCTACGGCTGGTACGTGGGTTGGATCTACGGTTTCGCACTACTGGCGACCGTCGCCTCCGTTGACTCGGGCGCGGTGTTGTACGTTGTGGCTCTGGTCAACCTCTGGTTTAAGACCAACCTCAATCCCTCTAACCATGTCACCATCTTCGTGATCGTGGCGCTGTTCTTTCTCGTCTCCGGAGCCCTGAACGCGTTGGGCGCGAAGATCATGGGCCGGG
>PLBM01000052.1:0-4615 GCA_003134515.1 Acidimicrobiaceae bacterium
TTTGGAATGGGCGGCAACTACGGCGACTGTGGCAGTTACCGCGGTCGGGTGGTCTCGGTCGCCGAAGCGGGCTCGACGCCCAGCTACTTCACGGTGGATGCGAGCGCCGGCAACAGCCAGGGCGCGATCTGGATGGGCGGAGCGGCGCCGGTCATCGACGCCCAGGGCAACGTGTGGGTGAGCGTCGGTAACGGCTCCGTACAATCCGCGGGCCACGCGTACGACGACAGCGATTCGGTGCTCGAGCTGACGCCGTCTCTTCGACTCAAGCAATATTTCGCACCAGCTAATTGGGCGCAGGACAACGCGAGTGACGCTGACATGTCGGCGTCGCCGGCGTTGCTCGCAGACGGCCAAGTGGTGCAAGCCGGTAAGTCACCGAGTGTGTACCTATTGAACGGTGCCCACCTTGGCGGTATTGGCAATCAGGAGACGAGCCTGTCGGGGGTCTGTTCGAAGGACGTCGCCGGGGGCACTGCCATCGTGGGTACCACGGTCTATCTCCCGTGCTTGAGCGGCACGGTCGCCGTTCGCGTGGTGGCGTCACCGCCGTCGCTCAAGGTTTTGTGGAGTTCGAACGTGGGTGGTGGTCCGGCGATCGTCGCCGCGGGCTTGGTGTGGACAATCGGCCAAAACGGCGTTCTGTACGGACTTAATCCGTCCACCGGGGCCGCGCGCCAGCAGGCCTCGGTGGGCGTGCCGGCCAACCATTTTCCTACCCCCAGTGTCGGTGACGCACTCATGCTTGCGACATCGAATGATCGCGTCGTGGCCTTTCATACGACCGTGGCCCCTTAAATTAGGGTTGTCATTTTTTCTTGGCGGCGACGATTTCGTCGGCGCACCCCACGTACCGGCATCCGGACCAATAGGCGTGCACGATGACTTCCGCGGCGTAACTCCCATTCTTGAGGACCGAACGCATGAAGATTGCGTGACGCTTTAAAAGCGTCTTGAGCGAATGCAAAATGTTCATACGGTTCTTCGCATGTAGTTCACGAATGCCGCTTGACAAAGTGACGAGGGCGAGAACTATAAAAACAATCGCCACAGTACCCTGAATTAACGAGTTTTCCCTCTGGCGCGCGTCATGCCCTAGTCGATTAATTCGAATTGGGGGAGGTGTTGACGTCGCCGTCGGCCATGCATGACTCCGTCATACAGGTTTACGTGGGTATTGGATCGTCGAAGAAAAAGAGAGGACTGACTGCAGGTGGTGAGGAGTAAGCGACAGAGCAAAGGTTGGTCCCGGGTCGTGACCGCGGCCGTCATTTCCTTGAGCGCCGCGCCCTTTGCGGTCATAGGCGTCGTCAATTCGAGTCCGGCCGGCGCCGACTCGACGTTGCCCACCTTCTACCTCGATCTCGGCGGTTCCGCGTCGGTGGGGGTTCAGCCGACGCTCATTAATCCGCGAGGTCAATGGACAGCTACCGGTTACGCGAACGATCTTGTGGCGTACGAAGGAACTCGCGGTGTGACCCTGGCGCTGACTCAGTTGGGCTGTCCGGGCGAAACCACGGCCACCATGCTCCTCGGCGGCGATCACTGTTACGCAGCGGGCGAAACCCAACTCCACGAAGCTATGGCGTTCTTACTGGCTCACAATACCCAAGCGGGCGTGGTGACGATTGACCTGGGATTCAACAATCTTCGTCTCTGCCTCGAACATCAAACGGTCGATTCGTTGTGCGTAACCCATGAACTGAGTCAAATCCATCAGCAGCTGCCAATGATGATTGAGGTTCTCAAGAGTGCCGCCGGTCCCGACGTCAGTTTTGTCGGACTGGGACATTACAACCCGTTCTTGGCCGACTCGCTCCAGGGCCGAGTGGGAAAGCTTATTTCGGCTACCAGTAATTACGTAGTTGGTCAATTGAACGCGACCCTCCAAGGCGTATACGCAAGGACCGGCGTTTCGATGGCGATGGTCGGCGGCGCCTTTGAGAGCCGTGACGTTGCCTTGGTAAACATGGTGGGTGTCGGTATGGTGCCCGAGAACGTGGCCAACGCCTGCGCCTTGACCTGGATGTGTCAACCTGCACCCATGGGACCAAATATCCATCCCAACGACGCGGGCTACACGGCCATCGCCACGGCCATTGAAGGCGTACTCAAAGCACCTTGGTAGATCGGGTCTCACGAGTTGCGGGGGCCGTCGCGGGTTCGGCCGAGCTCGCTGGTCGAGGCCGAGGACGTCGGGACGGACTAGGTGCGACGCGACTGGAAGAGCGGCGTCAGGCGAGCGAGCTCGTCGAGTAGCGCCTTGGCCGAGGTATCTAACTGCTCGTCGCCTTTGAACACGCCGTCAACGACGGGCGAGGTGCTTAATCCAATCCCAAGTTCGCCCGCGAAGGGCATCTTCAGCGCGACGAGCGAGGGCTTCAGTGCCTGGGCCGCGCGCAATCCCTTCGCGCCGCCGCCGTAACAGACCAGGCCAAAGGGCTTGTAACGCCACTCGATGTGCAGGTAATCGATGGCGTTCTTCATCGCGGCGTTCATGCTGTGGTTGTACTCAGGGATAACGAACACCAACGCGTCGGCACGTGCCACGATCTGCGCCCAGCGTTTGGTGTGCTCGTGGACGTACTGCTGGCGAATGGGATTTTGGGGCTCGTTAAAAAGCGGGAGGTTCACCTTGGCCAGGTCCACCAGTTCGACCTCAAAGCCGTCCTGCTCGCGCGCCAGCTCATAAAACCATTGGGCGATAGGTTCTCCCGACACGGCCGGGTCGGGTGCTGCCAATGACGACTTCCAGCAAGGGTTTCGAGGTTGTCATAGGCGATGAGCCTAACGATTGGGCCCAAAAATCCCGCTCGTCAGGGATTGCGCGCATTCCTAGCGCTTGGCGAAACTGTGAGGACCATCAGAAAAATTGTTTCTTTCGCGTTCAATTCGTCCAATTGATGACTGCTTATGTCATTTTGTCGTTTTAGCAAAGTAAATTGATTGCGTGGCAAAACAAAGTCGATCGGCGCCAGTAATGCAAGCGGTGCTGGACGCGGTGGCAGAACGCCTGATGGTAGGGGACGAGTTATTAATTCGTATACCAGAAATATGCGAAGCAACGGGCGTCAACTATGGCTCGGTGTACCACCATTTCGGTTCTCGCGAAGGCGTCATCGACGCCGCGTACAACATGATTTTCTCGAAATTGGTCGAAGAGGACATGGCGATCATTCGTGAGGCCACCGATTCCGTGGTGACCCTGGAGGAGTACATCGCGGCGATTCTGCCAATCGTCGCGACAATGAATTCGGGCCCGGAGCGAACCGCCCGGCGAGCCCTGCGGGTCAGAATTGTCTCGGCGGCCATGACCCGTCCGGAGTTGCACGCGCTCATCGGCGAGACGCAGTCCCGTCTGACCGAAGAGTGGCGTCGCCTCATCTTCTTGGCCCAGGATCGCCAGTGGCTTCGTGACGATGTGCCCGCGACCTTCCTCGCTGCGTTCCTCCAAATCATTGTATTCGGCCGGGCCCTCGACGACATTTCGCACACGCCCCTTGACGAAGCAGAGTGGGGCTCGTCGATCGCTGCGCTTTTCGCGGATCTGTTGAAGCGCTAGGTCTGGGCACACCGCGCGGTGTGCTGAACTGCGAGTATGAAGTGGTTTCGCCTCGCCGCCGCATTGTTCGTCGTAGCGGCCCTGGGCCTCGGGGTCTCTCGCGCTTCGGCCCAGTCACGCACGTTCCCCATCTCAACTCCGTGTAACGCCGCGGCGCTGTCCACGCCCTACACCGGACCGTTGAAGGTCGACAGCGTCGCCAGCTTCGGTTGCGTCGGACCTTGGGCCTACCTCTGGGCGACGGTGGGCAACGGCGTGCACGAGATCGGCGTGACCGAAGTGCTGCACTACGATTCCACGGCGTCGCGGTGGCAGAACGCGTCTCGACTCACGTACTGTAACCATCACCGGTTGCCCCGCTACGTCGAACGTTGGGGTTGCAACTCGAACTAGAGGTCGCCTCGGCGTGGCGCCGTGCGGTGATGAAAGCCCACGGGAGTAGTACTCGGCGGCTACGCGCGCACTTGACGCGTCGCGCCATCACCTACGCTCTGAAGTCGTGCGGGCCCTAGGAATCACCTCGTTAGCGCGGGCGTCCGCGCAGGACCTCTTCGACCAGACGACCGCCTTTGGTCGTCTGGCCCTGGTGCACGTGTTCATGATGGCCGGGGACACCCTCGTGACCGTCTCGTTGGCCGGCTCACTCTTCTTCTCGGTCTCGCCGGGCGAGGCCAAGGGCAAGGTGCTCTTGTACCTGCTGCTCACCATCGCGCCCTTTGCCATCGTCTCGCCGTTACTCGGACCCTTGATCGACCGATCGGCCAATGGGCGACGAATTCTCGTCGCCGTCTCGGCCGGGGTGCGCGTGGTGCTCTGTTGGATGATGGCCGAGCACTTGAAATCGTTGTGGCTCTTTCCCTTGGCGTTTCTCCTGCTCGTCTCTTCCAAGCTCTACGTCGTGACCCGCGGCGCGNNGGCTTCAACGCCCAACTGACCCTGCTCGGCACGCTCGTGGGTTTGCTCGCGGGCTCGCTCGGCGCCGGCCTCTTGAAGGGACTCGGCGCACCGAGCGTCTTGGTGACCGCGTCAATCGTGTACGTCGCCGCGACGGTG
>PLBM01000052.1:4657-4899 GCA_003134515.1 Acidimicrobiaceae bacterium
GCGTGGGCTTCGCCACGTTCTTGTTGGCCTTCGTCCTTCGACGCGAGTCGGCCGCCCTTGGTTGGTACGCCTTCGCTCTGGCGTTCAGTGCCCTGGGTTCGCTCGTCGGGCTCGCCTTCGTGACGCGCGCGCGAAACGCTCTGAAGGAGTCGACGTTGCTCGCGATGGCTCTGTTCGCCACGGGGCTTGGCGCCGTGGTCGCCTCGACCGATCCCGTGCTGTGGGCCCAGGTGGTCTTTGCC
>PLBM01000019.1 GCA_003134515.1 Acidimicrobiaceae bacterium
ATACCGATTCCCAAGGGGGCGTTGAGCCAGACAAAGGCCAGCGCCACGAGAGTCACGACCAGGAGTCGGCCCGTGGTTTTGCCCCCGAGCTGGCGGCGAACAGCCTTGGCGCTCTGCTCACCTCGCAGCTCAACCGTGGCCGCCTGATGATCCAAAAAACGGAGATTTACAATGGCCAGTCCGACGCCCAGGGCCACCCCGAGCGCGGCCAAGGGCGGAGCAATCAAAAGCGCGACCACGAATGCCACGAATCCCACCAAGATTGCCGAAAGGGTGGTTCGGCGCAAGAGACGTGGGAGGGTGTTGGCGGGCAGGTTTTCTAACACGGAGAGTCAATTTTAGAGGAAGCGCCGAACGAGTTTGACAACGCTCGCGACGGCCGCGACCGTTCCTAAGACTATCCCGATTAAGAGACCCGCCGGCCCGCTGTGCCAGAGGTGGTCGGCGTACAGACCCAGCACAACGCCGACGGCAATGCACGACGCGATCGTCGTACCCATCGCGGCAAACGCCGCGAGACCCGGCAAATCCCTCGCCGACGATTTCTCCTGGTCCGAATGGCCCGTCGGACGCGGCGCGGAAGCGTCGCTCACTTCATGACACTTTCATCGAGGGCGTCGGCCTCTTCGCGACGTTGGCGTCGACGCCACAGGAGAGGGCTAAACCAGGTAAAGAGGGCGATCACGAGCACCGCGACGCCGAGCGGGATGAAGACGTTGGCCCGCGTGTCAAAGAGGGGCACCAACACAAAACCACAGAGCAGCGCCGTCCAGGACCACAGAATGATCACGGTCCGGCGATGCCCGTGGCCGAGGCGCATGAGCCGGTGATGAATGTGGTTCTTATCGGGGGTGTGAAAGCCCTGTCCCGAGGCCGTTCGACGGGCGAAGGCCCACACGGCGTCAATGAGCGGGACACCGAGAATGAAGACCGGAATTAAGAGGGGCGCAAAGAAGAAGAACGTCACTCCACTGGCCGGCGGCGTGCGTCCGCCAATGACCATCGTCGAGGCGCTCATGAGCAGCCCCAGCATCAGCGCGCCGGCGTCGCCCATGAAGAGCTTCGCGGGATGAAAGTTGTCGCGCAAGAAGCCCACACAGATTCCACAGGTCAGCGCCGCGACCAGCGGTCCGATGTTCGTGACCGGCAAGAGGCCCAGGGTCTCGAGACGAAGTCCGTAGACACACAGGGTCCCCGACGCGATGGCGACGATGCCGGCCGCCAAGCCGTCCAATCCGTCAATCAGATTGATGGCGTTACACAGCGCGACGACCCACACCGTGGTGATGATCGGCAAGATCGACGGACCTAAGACGACAAACCCGGCGAAGGGCAACTTGAGTTGGTACATCGTCACGCCCGAGAAGTAGAGAATCGAGGCGGCGAGAAACTGTCCGGCCACTTTCGCCGGGGCGCTCATCTCACGAAAGTCGTCCACGACGCCCACGACGAAGATCACGCCGGCCGCTAATAACACCCCGAGCATCTCGTGCGAAGCGGTGATGACACTGCGCAGTGAAGGGATGAGAAAGGCGAAGAGCAACGCCAGGCAAAAGCCCACCAACATCGCACCGCCGCCCCCGTAGGGCGTCACGCGCTGGTGAACCTTTCGTTCATCGGGCAACGCGGTGTAGCCGGCACGCATCGAGATCACCCGCGCCGGTCGATTCGCGATCAGCGTGACCACAGCTCCCACCAACGCGACGGCGATATAGGCGGCAATGTTGCCCATGAGCTACTTCGTGAAATTCGAGTACGGATTGAAGTCCGCGCACAGTGCGGCGACTTCGTGGCGAACCGCGGCGAGGGCCAAGTCGTCGTCACGATGGCGCAGGGCGCGGGCCATGAACGACGCGATAGTCTCGAACTCCTTCTCCTTCATGCCCGCCGTGGTCTCCGCGGCGGTACCAACGCGAAGCCCGGAGGTGATAAAGGCACTGCGCGGATCGTCGGGGATGGTGTTGCGGTTCGTGGTGATACCCGCGCGGTCCAGCACCTCCTGGGCGACCTTGCCCGTCAACTCAGCGTCGAAATCGCGAAGGTCGAGCAGCAACATGTGGTTATCGGTCCCGCCCGAAACCAATCGGAATCCCTCACTGGCGAGCGCGCGACCAAAGGCCTTGCAGTTCGCGACGACCTGCTGGGTGTATATCGAAAAGCTCGGCTGGCTGGCCTCCTTGAAGGCCACGGCCTTGGCCGCGATGACGTGTTCCAGCGGGCCACCTTGTTGGCCCGGAAAGACCGCCGAGTCGATCTTCTTCGCGAACTCCTCCCGGCAGATAATGGCGCCGCCTCTCGGACCACGCAGCGTCTTGTGCGTCGTAAAAGTAACCACGTCGGCGTAAGGCACCGGGTCGGGGTGCGAGCCACCGGCGATGAGACCGGCCACGTGGGCTGAGTCGAACATCAACAACGCGCCCACTTCATCGGCGATCTCTCGAAACGGCACGGGGTCGATCTCTCGCGCGTAGGCCGTCGCTCCGGCAACAATGAGTTTGGGTCGATGTTCGTGCGCCAACGCCCGCACGTTGTCAAAGTCGATGATTTCGCCGGGCTTTTCCGGATCGTCCGAACGCGGGGTCACTCCGTAGGAGACAAACTTCCAGAACTTCGACGTGATCGAGGCCGGCGAGCCGTGCGTGAGATGGCCGCCCTGGTCAAGTCGCATAGCGAGAATGGTGTCGCCCGCGTTGAGTAGGGCCTCGTAGACCGCGACGTTGGCGTTGGCGCCACAGTGCGGCTGCACGTTCGCGTGATCGGCCCCAAAGAGCGCGGTCAATCGGCGACGGGCCAAGTCCTCCACTTCGTCAACCACTTGGTTGCCGCCGTAGTAGCGACGACCGGGATAGCCCTCGGAGTACTTGTTGGTGAGAATAGAACCCGTCGCCGCGAGTACCGACGGCGAGGCGAAGTTCTCACTGGCGATCAACTGCACTGTCGTCGTTTGACGATCCCAATCTTGATGCAGCAGTGACGCGATCTCGTCGTCGTCGGTAATCCACGCATCCAATGGTGATGTGCTCACGTCTCTACTTCTCCTCGTTCGCCAATTCAATGTCAAGCTTTCGCAGTTTTTCGATCCGTACTTCGTGACGCGCTTGTGGCTTGGCGTTCAGCCACGCTTCGAGCGACTCGATCGCTTCTACCGAGCCGAGGAGACGCCCGCCCATACACAGCACGTTGGCGTGATTGTGCTCGCGCGCCAAGTGCCCCGTGGTCACGTCGTGCACGACGGCGGCGCGCACTCCCGGCACTTTGTTCGCGGCCATCGCCACGCCGATCCCCGTGCCACAACACGCGACGCCTAGCTCGGCGTCGCCCGACACCACCGCGCGCCCGACCGCGGCGCCGAAGTCGGGGTAGTCCACGGGTTCAGTGGCGCTGGTGGTCCCGAGGTCGAGCACGTCGTGGCCCCAGGCGACGAGTGTCGACTTCAACAGCGTCTTCAAGTCGTAGCCGGCGTGATCCGAGCCGAGGGCAATACGCATTGACCACACCCTACCTTTCGCTCTTCAATGCACCGGTTCGAAACCACGACGCGTTTGGAGCGCATGTCGCATCGTCGTTGCGACATCGCGGGCGTCGAGCCCGTCAAAACCGCTGCTTTCTGCGGTAACTAGGATTTGCGCATGAAGCACGTTCTGCTCGCACCTCCCCTCGCGTCGACACTCGACACCTCTTCAGCAGGGTTTCAAAAGAATCGCGACGACATGCTCGAGCAACTCCGAGTGATCGATGAATTACTGGATCAAGCCGAGGCGGGCGGCGGCGAGAAAGCCATGGAGCGAATGCGCTCCAGGGGGAAACTGCCCGTGCGCGAACGCATCGCGAACGTGCTCGATCCCGATTCGCCCTTCCTCGAAATCTCCGCGCTCGCCGGCTACGACTCGGACTACACGATCGGCGGGGGCATGGTCATGGGCATCGGGGTCATCGCCGACACGGAGTGCCTGATCATGGCCAATGATCCCTCAGTGCTGGGCGGCGCACTGACGTTGTATTCGGCCAAAAAGTGGATGCGGGCGCTCGAAATCGCGCGCGACAACCAAATCCCCTACGTCAGCTTTGTCGAGTCGGCCGGAGCGGACCTGCGGGTCGGGCGCGGCGGCGGCGGGGGCGGGCGCATGCAGACCGGTCACTTCGCCGAGAGTGGTCGTTTCTTCTATGACCTGATCGAGCTGTCCAAGATGCGCGTGCCCACCGTGTGCGTCGTCTTTGGTTCCTCGACCGCGGGTGGGGCGTACCAGCCCGGACTCTCGGACTACAACATTCTCGTCAAAGATCAGTCCAAGATCTTTCTCGCCGGTCCACCACTCGTAAAGATGGCAACGGGCGAAGAGTCCGACGACGAAACCCTCGGCGGCGCCTTGATGCACGCGGAAGTGTCGGGACTTGGTGACTACTTCGCCGAAGACGAGATGGACGCGATCCGCATGTGCCGCGAAGTCGTGTCGCACCTCAACTGGCGAAAAAAAGGGCCCGCGCCGTCGCTGGGGAGCGACGAGCCGGTACACGACCCCGAAGAGTTACTCGGCATCGTGAGCC
>PLBM01000037.1 GCA_003134515.1 Acidimicrobiaceae bacterium
GAAGGTGGACAGAACCCCGCTTATAGGTCGACTCACCATCCGCTTCTTTATTACTAACCAACTACTTGAAAGATTGAACCGTGCTGCACCTGCCCTATCGCGAGCTCCCGATAGCTGAGCCGGGCACGCCTGACACGAGAACGCCGTTTCGCTACCTGGTATGGCTGGCGCGACACCAGCGCTGGCTCTTGACGCTCAACGCCCTCTTTGGCATCGGCTGGATGGTCTCTCAGGCGTTGGTGTGGGCCGCGGTCGGCGCGGCCATCGATCACGGCGTCGAGCGCCACAACGACACCGAACTGTTCAAATGGGTCGCGGTCGTCATCGCCTTGGGCATCATTCAAGCGTTCTGTGGGGCGTTTCGCCACCAGCTCGCCGTCACCAACTGGATGAACGCGACTTATCGCACGGTGCAACTCATCGGCCGCCACGTCGCCAAGACCGGCACCGCGTTGACCGACGAGATCCCCGCCGGCGACATCGTCAACACCGTCGCCGCGGACGCGATGCGCATTGGCGGGTCGTACGACAGTTTCGCCCGGTTCGCCGGCGCCATCGTCGCGTGGATCGTCGTGTCGTTCATCTTGCTTTCCACGTCAGTGCAACTCGGCCTCATCGTGCTCTTGGGCGTGCCGATCCTTGGCGCCCTGACAACCCCTCTGATGAAACCGCTGCACGACACCCAAGCCGCCCAGCGCGAAGCCGCCGGACGACTCGCATCGCTGGGCGCTGACACCGTCGCGGGACTGCGGATTCTTCGAGGCGTCGGCGGCGAAGAGGTCTTCTTGAAGAACTACCGCGAGCAGAGTCAAAGGGTTCGCGTCGCGGGCACGCGCATCGCCGCGCCCCAAGCCGGTCTCGAATCGGGCCAGGTGCTGTTACCGGCCATCTTGACCGGACTGGTGACGTTCCTTGGCGCGCGCGACGTCATGAACGGTTCACTCCAACCGGGTCAGTTGGTGGCCTTCTTTGGGTACACCACGTTTCTCACCACTCCGCTACGCACGGCCATTGACTACATCATCATGTCGACGCGGGCGTACGTGGGCGCGGGCCGCGTGCTTCGCATTTTGCACGTGCAGCCCACGGTCACCGATCCCGAACGCCCGTTGGCGTGGCCCGCTCGGCTCTACCGTCTCGAGGACCGACGAAGTGGTCTGAGTATCGAGCGGGGCCAACTCGCGGCCCTCGTCACGGTGACCCCCGACGAGGCGGCGCTCTTGGTCGATCGTCTCGGGCACTTCGTGTCTGACGCCGACGGCGTGTTCGTCAACGGCGCGCCCATCACTTCGTTCTCCCTGGGCGACGTTCGTTCGCACATTGTTGTTAGTGAGATCGAGCCTCGACTCTTTTCGGGCGAACTGCGTGGAGAGCTCATGCCCCACGGTCCCGTCGACGACGAGCGAATCTATGACGTCCTCCAAGCGACCAGCTCGCTCGACGTGCTCGACGCGCTCGAAGACGGTCTTTCGACCACCGTCGAAGAACGCGGTCGGGGTTTCTCGGGTGGCCAACGTCAACGATTGAGCCTGGCGCGCGCCTTTTTGACCAACGCGGAGATCTTGATCATGGTTGAGCCCACCTCGGCGGTCGACACCCACACCGAAGGTCGTATCGCCGCTCGACTTCGAGAAGTGCGTGGTGACCGCACGACGCTCGTCGCCACGACGAGTCCCCTGCTGCTCGAGAAAATGGACACGGTGTTCCTGGTCCTCGACGGCCACGTCGCAGATCAAGGGACCCACGATGAGCTCATCGCGAGGTCTTTGAAGTATCGCCAGGTCGTGCTGCGAGAGGACGCCTAGTGCAACTTCCCGTCGCCAGCACTCAAGTCGTTCTCACCTACGCGCGCGTTCTGATCCGCCAGCACCGCCGGCCGTTGGCGCGCATGCTCTCGCTCTACGCGTTGGCCGCGATCATGGCGCTCATCCCCGCCTGGGCGATTGGCGAGATCACGAACTTTGCGTCCAAGCATCAACTCACCTCGTCCAAGATCACGCTTTACGTGGGCACACTGGTCGTGTCGTCACTCGGCTACGCCGTCCTTACCTACTTCGCTCGACGTCGCAGTTACGTCTTAGGTGAGACCGTATTCGCTCAGCTTCGAGAAGAGTTTCTCGAAAGCGTGCTGGCGTTGCCTTTGGTCGAAGTCGAGCGAGCCGGCACCGGTGACCTTCTCAGCCGCACCACCAACGACATGGAGTCGCTCTCTCGAACGGTGCGCTTCGCCATGCCCGAATGGCTCGTCGCGATCCTCCAAGCCGTCCTCACGTTGATCGCGATGTTGTTGGTCAGCCCGTTGGCCAGCGTCGCGAGTTTGGTATCGCTGCCCTTTCTCTATTTCTCCACTCGTTATTACTTGCGTTACGCCACGCCGGGCTATCGGCGCGAGCGAATTAGCTACGCGACAATGTCGGGCTCGGTCGCCGAAACAGCCGAAGGGGCTCGCACCATCGACGCGCATCAGTTAGGGGATCGACAGACCGATCGCATCGAAGAGAGTGTGCGAGAGTCCTTTTACGCCGAGATGTACACGCTTTTGCTGCGCATGGTGTGGTTTCCTACGGTGGAAGGTGCCTTCGCCGTCGCGATAGCCGTGACCCTGGCCTGGAGCGGATGGCTGGCCATCAACGGACACGTCTCAATCGGTGCAGCGACGACGGTGACGCTCTACGTCGTGCAGATCAACGATCCGCTCGACCGGATCGTCTCGTGGCTCGACGAACTTCAAATCGGCCAGACCTCGCTGGCCCGCTTGGTGGGCGTCTCGGTCGTGAAAGACGATCGACCGCTGAGGGGCCCCGAACCCACTAACGAGACGATCACTATGGACAATGTGCACTACGCCTACCGCGAAGGCCACGACGTCCTAAACGGCGTAACGCTGACAGTTCGGCCCGGCGAGCGGCTCGCCATTGTCGGACCCTCGGGCGCTGGCAAGTCCACCATCGGTCGACTCCTGGCAGGTATCGACGCCCCCCGAGTCGGTTCAGTGCGCGTGGGCGAGGTAGAACTCGCGCAGATGCCACTCGCGAATCTTCGACGACACGTGGCCCTGGTCACTCAAGAGCATCACATCTTCATCGGCACGGTGCGCGAAAATTTAGCGCTCGCCCAACCCAGTGCGTCCGACGGCGAAATCGTCGCCGCCTTGGACGCGGTGGACGCGCTGGAGTGGGTGCAACATTTACCCGAAGGTCTCGCCACCGAACTCGGCACGACGGGATATCCCATCACGCCCGCTCAGGCCCAGCAGTTAGCGCTCGCCCGCCTGGTCTTGAGCAATCCGCACACGCTGGTTCTCGACGAAGCAACGGCCATGCTTGACCCGAGAGCTGCCCGACATCTGGAGCGTTCGCTGAGTGCGGTCTTGGCCGGGCGAACGGTGATCGCGATTGCGCACCGGCTCCACACCGCGCACGACGCCGACCGTGTGTGTGTCGTCATCGACGGAGTGGTGGCCGAAATGGGAACGCACGACGAACTCGTCGCGCTCAACGGTGAATACGCGGCGCTATGGAGTAGCTGGCGTAATGAAAAGCCCACCGCCTCGTAGGCTTCACCTGTGACGGAGTACCTTCGAGGTGACGAGATACTCACNNTGGCTCGTCGTCGTCGCAACGCGCGCGAACACCTCCTTTCGACCCTCGAACTGCTTCGTCTTCTGCACCCCGACGCGCCCTCGTCCCCGAATCAAGAGGACACCACGACCCTCATACGGGCGGGCTCTGAACTGATCCTCATGCCCCGACTGGCCAGCGATGACGTGGGCCGCCGAGTGGCGTCGGTGCACGCGCTGGTTCGAGTCGGACGATTCAACGACAGCTTCACGTATGCGCCTCTGCTCATCAAGAATCACGAAGTGGTGGAGGCGGCCAGCACGAGGCGCACGCTCGAAGGCTCGCTCGAGCAGCTCCGTCCCAGTGACGCCACCTACCACGACGGCGTGGGGACGCGCTCGGCGCTGCCCATGACGCGCACCGGCCTCGCGCTGGCCCAAGCCACGCGCGTGTTGGGCGCGCTAGGACACGCCGACCCGAACGCGAGGGTCGGCGTCATTGATCGACATCGGAGGCTTTGGTGGTTTGATCTGGCCGGAGACGGCTACCCGCGGATCAACCTTTCGACTTACGACAAGCTGTATCAGGAACGCCTCGACGTGATCCGCGCCCACGACGAGTGGGCCACCTCGGGCGCTCACTTTCCCACTGCCCCCTACTGGCACCGCGATTGCCCTGGCTGTCCGTACAGTGGGTACTGCGAGGCACAACTCGAAACACTCGACGACGTGTCTCTGGTGCGCTTTACCACTATTGATCAACAGCTGTTGCTGAGGGAACACGGTCTCGAGACCCGCGCTCAACTCGCCCGCCTTGATCCCGATCGCGCTCGAAGGGCGCGCCATAAGGCGATCAACCCCCTTGAACAACACGAGCGCGACGAGTACCTCGGACGAACCATCGACAAGTTGGACGATTTGATTTATCGCGCGCGCGTTCACGAACGGGGCTCAGCGCTACGAATTGTCGACGCGGCGCGCATGGGCTGTATGAGGGCAGACGTCGAGGTTGACGTCGACATGGAAAGTTACGACGACGCGACCTATCTATGGGGTGCCTACGTCACGCAAAACCGCCCTACGAATGACGTCACGTCGGGCTATCGGGCCTTCGCTGAGTGGGGCGAACTTACCCATCACGCCGAAGCCACCCTCTTTGCGCAGCTCTGGTCGTGGTTGCACGACCTTCGCCGCACGTGCGAGGAACAAGATCGCACCTTCGCGGCGTACTGCTTTTGGGCCCAGGCAGAAGACGGCGCGATGAATCGCGCGGTCACTCCCCCGCTGGACAAAGGACCAACGGCGGCTGACCTGTCCGACTTTCGCCGAACCAGTCCCTCGCAGTGGATCGACTTGCACGATCACGCTAAGCGCCAAATTCAAACCGAAGGTCCCCTTGGACTAAAGCAGTTGGCGAGGGCGGCCGGCTTTAGCTGGCGAGATCCCAATCCCAGCGGCGAAGCTTCCATACTCTGGTACGAAGAGTCGACTGGTGACGAGTCGCTCAAAGCGCTCGCCTCGCGGACGCGACTTCTCGAGTACAACGAGGACGACTGTCGAGCCACCAAGGCGCTGCGGGACTGGCTCTGCGGTCCCGCTCGCGAGCTACCGCATCGCGACGACCCACTGTAGGGATCGAGCAGTTCATTAACATTGAACGGTGGCCCGCGCATCGAAAGTACCGTCAATGAGCGCCACGTACCAACGAAGTGCTCGGGTGCTCGGGGTCATGACGAGCCTCGCGGCTCTTGCGCTCGCCGTCCTGAGTGCCTTCGCGCTCACTGACCTGGCCCAGCACCGATTTGGACGGGGACTCGGGCTGATAATGGTCGTGGTGATGGCGCGCTGGGTCCTCGCCGTAGGCCTGAACGAATGGAGCGAGGGTACAGCCCGACGTCTTCGTGCAAAGTGGCGAAGCTCGCTGACGCAACATCTCACCCTTCCCCGTCAAGAAGGTCAACGCGCCCGAAGCGATTTGGCCCTGGCCGTCGATCAAGCATCCGAGGCACCTTCAATCGAGCGTCTCGCGGCGAGCGCGGCCACGTCACTACTCGGCGTCGTCGTCATTCTCTTAGCTGGCGGCTGGCTCCCGTTCGTCATCACAGTGGGCCTTCTCGTGCTCGCGGCACCGCTCTATCAACGAGCGGGCCGGCGCAGTCAAGCCATGGCAATGGCGTACCAGGCACGTCGTGCACTACTCGAGGTACGCCAGCTCGAGGTACTTCAGCACGCACCCGAACTGCGCGCCTTGGGCGCAGTGACCTACGGGGCCAACGAGATCGGTGCCATCTCCGATAGCGAACATGTCCTGTCACTGCGAGCGGTGCGCGTCGCGTTGGAGTCCTCCTTGGTGACCGAGTTTCTCAGTGGCGTCAGCATCGGCCTGGTGGCGATGGTCGTCGGGTTTGGTCTCTTAAACGGGCACATCTCCCTCGTACGGGCCCTGGCGGCGGTTCTCGTCACCAGCGAAATGTTCACCCAGGTTCGCCACTACGGCGTCGAGTTCCACCGTCGCGACGACGCTCGACAGGCGTTGGTGACTCTCGATGCGCCGGTAATCGTTCATTCACCGCCGTTGGCGAACGAACTCATCGTGGCCCGCGGACTCGTGACGAAAGCCAACCCGAGCGTCATCAATCTCGTCGTAAACGCGGGCGATCGTGTCGTCATTACTGGGCCGTCCGGCGTGGGCAAGACCACGTTGTTGCACACGCTCTTGGGTTGGCGCGACGCCCAAAGCGGCGTGTCCCAACGAACCGATTCACCAGTGGGTTACGTCAGTGTCGAGAGCGCGGTGCTCGCGGGGTCGATGCGCGACAATTTGACGCTCGGGGAACGTCTCGACGACGAACAAGTCAAGGAACGACTTCGAACATTAGGTCTCGGCAGCGCACGCTTTAGCGATCTCGACGTAGAATTCCTGGCGGACGGACGAGGATTGAGCGCCGGCGAGCGGGTGCGTTTGGTGCTGGCTCGAGTTCTCCTCGGCGCGCCGTCGCTCGTCGTGTTGGACGACATCGCCGGCGTGCTCGACGTTGAAGCGCGCGACCACGTTCGACGGGCCCTCGCAGCGTTGCCACAGCTCGCGGTTCTTGAGGCCACGGTGGATACGCCCCTCATCACTGATGCCACGCTTCGAATCGAGATACATCCGTGAACAGCGACGTCGCTCGTCTCCTTCGGTGGCTTCAACGAGCACAGCCACCACGAAAGGCCCTGTGGCGCGCGCTCATCGCCGGTTTCGTCGCTTCGACGACGAACGTGGCGCTGTTCGTCGGCGCCGTCGCACTGTTGGTGGAAAGTTCGACGCGGCCGGGTCTGCGCGCCGTCGTGGTGGTGCTCGTCGTCATCGAACTCTTCGCGTTCATTCGCTCGCCACTTCGTTTCAGTGAGCGGCTGTCGGCGCATCAATTGGGTTACGCCGCGGTGACACGCTGGCGCCGCTGGCTCGTGCTGGTCGTCGGCCGACTGAATTTCTCGCAGTGGCGAGCGTACGCCTCGGGCGACCTCCTCGAGCGTGCCCTACGAGATACCGACGAACTCCAAGACCTCTGGCTGCGCTTCGTGGTGCCGTTCATTGATACTGCGGCCGTCATGGTGCTTGGCGACGTGGTGATCGCCGTCCTTCCGGCCCACGGACATTGGTGGGCCTACGCGCTGGTCCTTTTCGTTATTCAGGTCCTTGGCGTCACTTTCATGGGCTGGTGCGCGAGAGCTGAACTTGTGTACGACCAACGCCTCCGCGTAACGCGAGGCCACTATCGAGCGCAACTCGTCGAACTCAGTACCGTCATGCCAGAACTCGCGCTCCTACACCGCGAAGGACTCGCGCTCTCACGTGCCGCGACTTCAGTGAACGAACTCGAAAGTGCCGAGGCGTCACTACGTCGACAACGATCTAGGACGAACCTACTGGTCGTCGCGGCGAGTCTGCTGGCGTTGGCGGGACTCGTACTGCATCCCGCCTCCTCACCGGTGTGGCTGGTCGTCGCGGCGGCCATTGGACTTTCTACGTTCGAAGCTCTCAACACGATTCGCACGGCCCTGCACGCCGCGGTAGAGGTGAGTGGCGGAGGTGAACGACTCGAAGCGCTTGATATCTCGCCCGACCGAGGATCACGACCGTGGCCCTCGGACACCACGATTCGAATTGTTGAGGTCACGCTGCTCGAAGACGATCGGGAGCTCGTGCGCGACGCGACGCTCACCTGGCCACCCGGCTCGCACGTCGCGATCATCGGCGAATCCGGCGTGGGAAAGTCAACGCTGCTGCGCGCCCTGGCGGCGCTCGACGACGTGCAAAGCGGGACCATCACCATTGGAGGAGTACCGCTCAACGAGTTGGACGAAGAGGAGCTGCGCCAACATGTGGCCTACGTAATGAGTGAGCCGGGCTTCACACGCGGATACGCCGTTGACGTCGTCGCGCTTGGTCGATCGGGTACGAGAGATCCCCACGACGACCTGGCCGCGCTCGGTCTCAAGAGTGAGCGATCGACGCGCTTTGAGGAACTCTCACGCGGGGAGCGAGTGCGAGTGGCGCTCGCCCGAGCGCTGGTCACGCGCCCTGAGATCTACCTGCTCGATGAGCCCACGGCCGGCCTCGGTAGTGAAGAGACGGCGCGCGTGCTCTCGCTGCTGAACACAACCAACGGCACGGTGGTGATCGCGACGCACGACCCGGACGTGATTGCGTGGTGCGGCGACGTCGTTGAGTTGCGAGACGATGGACTTTTGCGGGTTACCCGTTGAGGTTCGTCATGGCCGAGGGCTGGTGAAGGGTGGCGACGGCCTCGTCGTGGTCGCCCTCGCCCTAGAACTCACTCATTCCCATACAGCCAAGTCCCTCGGCGGACAGGGACAAACCTTGTCCTAACGTGCGACGTTTCACGACAACCTCCTCATGTGAAATTACTCACAAAACCCTGATTAGGAGCGTTTACTCTTACAGCAGCGCCACGCCACGAACTAATTTCGTGGCTATTGGCTGGGGGGGCCAAACATCGAGCGCCCGCCTGTTCTGATCACAGAACAGGCGGGCTCGTTGTCTCAAGCGTTCACGCGCCGCCCCTTAGGGTTAACCACGTGTCACTCTCGTCACCTAGCGCCGCGCCGGAATTGCCCGTCCGTCCGCTGCTGCGTGGATGGCTCCACGTCGCCGGGGCGGTCATTCTGCCCTGCTGCTCACCAATCTTGTTGGTGCGCGCCCAGACCTGGTCCCAAGTCGGCTGGGTCCTTTGTTACCTCGCGGGCGTCGAGTCAATGCTGGTCACGAGTGCCCTTTTTCACCGGGTTCGCTGGACTCCCGCGCACCGCCGCGCGCTGAAGCGCGCCGACCACTCGGCCATCTTTCTCGCGATCACGGGTAGTTATCTCGCAATCGCCGGTCTGACCATGCACGGCACGATTCGCCTGATGCTGCTCGTCGTCGTTTCGCTGGGCGCCGCCATTGGTATCGCGGTTCGCCAACTATCGATCGACACGCCCAAATGGGTGAACACCTTGCCCTACCTCGTAGTGGGTTGGGTCGCCGTCGCGGTGTTGCCCCAGATCTATCGAGGGGGCGGCGCGTGGTGCTTTTCTCTCGTGGTGGCGGGCGGTCTCGCGTACACCTTGGGGGCGCTGGCGTACGCGCTTAAGCGACCCCGGTTGGCTCCTCGGGTCTTTGGTTATCACGAGCTCTTTCACGCGGGCACACTGGTCGGCGCGGGGTTGCACTTTTGGGCGCTGGGCGTGGCGCTGCACTAACTAGACCAACGCGGGCACCATGTTGAATCGCACGAGGGTCGGCGTGGATCCGCGCGACGCGATCATCGTCATCGATCCGTTATCCAGTCGAGTGCGCCACGCCACCGAGCCGGGCACCCCGAGCGCCCAAACGGCGGCGGACTTGATCGGCGAGACGTGACTGACAATGGCCAAGTGGCGTTGGCCCGAGTGCAAAAGGCTCTCCTCGCTGGCGAGTAGGACGTCGAGTTCGGCGTGCACGCGCTGGTCGACGGATGCGAATGACTCGCCGCCGCCGAGGGCCACATTGTGGTCGTGCTCGTAGGCCCGCCACTGCTCGGCCGAGATGGCGCTCAAGGGTTGGCCGTCGAGCGCGCCGTAGCTGACTTCGATGAACGACTCTTTCACGATCGGCTCGAGATGGGGCAACGCCAAGGCGGCCGTGGTTCGGGCGCGCTGGAGCGGCGAGACCCACACTTCCTCGACGTCGGTGAGATAAGGCACTAACGCGCGAGCCTGACGCTCACCGAGTTCGGTCAGTTCGGCGTCACTGTGGCCCACGAGTAGTCGCAGCGCGTTCGTGGTGGTCTGACCGTGGCGAATCAAGATGATCATGGCAACAAGAGTCGACCGCACTCCGGACAGTCCATAAACGTGCCGATCGGCTGGGCCTTCCAGCGATCAACGTCCAGCGGTGACAGCGCCAGGCGACAACCGTCGCAGCGACCCGCGACGACCCCCGCCGCGCCCGAGGTACCCGCGTGGGCCATCGATACCTCGTAACGAGAGAGAAGTTCGATCGGCACCGCCGCGGCGCGTGCTGCGCGCGCACTGCGCAGTGAGACGATCTCTTCCGCGAGTGACGCCTGCAACTGGACGATGACGTCCATGAGCTCGCGGCGTCGAAGAACGCCGGGCTGCGCGAGGGACTTGAGGGACGCGATCTCGGCCTCACGGGGATCGAACTCGAGCAACAGTTCGAGTTCACGGTCTTCGCTCTGGCTCAACAGGGCGCGCACGTGCGAGAGCTCCTTTTGTAGCGCGTTGAGCTCTCGAGCGTTGGCCGTCGATGCGGCGAGGGTCGCGTCGAGATCGTTCGCTCGTTGCTTCAAACGCGACGACTCTCGCGCCACCTCGTCGTACGCACGTTTGAGTGGCTCCGCGACGGCCTGGACCTCCAGGAGACTCTTTTGGAGTCTGCGCAGTTCACCTTCGAGTACCGCGAGTTCCTCACTCTCGGGCAGGTGGGTACGTTGGGCACTCACTCGCTCTATCCAGCGATCGGCCTCCATCAAGGCGCGAAGGTCGTCAGTCTCGCTCACGTTCTAAGTCTGTCACTCCAAAAGAGTCGATCGACTCGGCCAACTTACGCAGTGCTGGCGCAAGCGTCGGTTCTGCTCGCTCGGGCGCGATCGAGAAGTCAAACCAAAAGACCTCGGGACTCTCGCCCTCGGGTGGCCGGGGGTCCAATGGTTCGCCGATGAGCACGTAGCGAAGGTCGTAGTGCGTGTGCCCCTTGGGTCCGGGATGCACGTCCACGTGAAAGAGCTCCACGGGTTCAAGTTGACGAACGAACAGGCCGGTCTCTTCGATGGTTTCGCGCACGCACGCCGCTTCGGGCGTCTCGCCGAGATCCACGTGCCCGCCCGGCTGTACCCAGATGCCCAGGCGACGATGACGGTGCAAGATCACGCCGCGTGAGGACACGACGAACGCCGACGCCGTGACGTGGTGATCGTGCTCGCTCTCCGAATAAGGGTCGCCCGGCCAAGCGAGACGCTCGAGCGTCATTTCAATCGAGACTTCTTCTCGAGCGTCCACGGGCGCGATGCGTTGGATCTGTTGGCGCAGATCCTCCAACGTCACTGTTCGCCCAAGAGCCTTCGCACCGAGGGCGGGATCTCGACGTGCCCGCTCGACATCGCGCCGTTGGCGTCGGGTAGTGGTGATTCGAAGACGAGCCGTGCCGGCACGGTACCCGACCAGATCGGCAGTGAGATATCGGCTTCGTCATCGTCGGTTGGTCCCGACGAAACTTTCGCCGACGCCTCGTCGATAGCAACCGCCACCACCATGGTGAGACGAATCTCTTTTGGGCTAATCGGACGCACTTCACGCGCCCGACCGGGCAACACTCGATCGACGAAAAGGTTCAGCACCCTCAACTTTTCACTCTCGTCAACTACTTCTCGCGCCGCGCCCACCACGACGACCGAGCGAAAGGCGATGGACGAGTGAAAGCCACTTCGAGCGAGTCGTAGTCCCTCAAAGAGCGTGGCCGTCACGAAGGCCTCGCCCTCACGAACGACCGCCTTCATCACTTCACTCGAGGGGCTTCCGTGAAGAAACACGGTGCGGCCCTCTCGCGCGTGCAAGTTCGGCAGGGCCACCGGGGCCCCGTTGACCAGTGCGGCGATGTGACAGAGATGGGCCCGGTCCAAGATCTCGTAAATAACCGCTTCGTCGTAGCGCGCCTTTTTGGCCACGCGCCGGACCCGCGTACGCGCTCCGGGGCCCAGCGCAAACGCGCTCATGAACGGATCTCACCACTGAAGAACGTGCGCGTGAGTCCTGCCACTTCGACGTTGTGCTCGAAGAGTCTCGCGTGCATCATGCCCCCGCGCGCGCTCGCTTGACGCACTGTGACGGTCGGCGAACCAACTTTTTCCACCCACCACGGTGAGACCGCGCACATGGCGCTGCCGGTGACGGGGTCTTCGGCGACGCCCAAGCGTGGTGCGAAGACGCGGATCGACACGTCGGCGCCGGGTCCCCCGTGACACGCCGCGATCACCAGCGAGCTCGGCACGAGAAAGAGGCTCATGGGATCCACGCTGAGCCCACAAAGTGTGTCGTAGTCCTCGACGATCGCGAGCACGCTTGACGCGCCCGCCTGATAGATCTCGTGCACCACGCCCAGGGTGTCGTTGAGCACCGACGGGTCGAGCGGTTCCAGGTAGGCCCTTGGCAAATCGATGCCCAAGAGCCCTTCGCGCAGTCGTCGCCCCGAGAGCACGCCCGACCTCGTCGCAAAGTAAAACTCACCGCTCGGCGCGCCCAACTCGTTCAACAACACGTGCAGCGTGGCCAGTGTCGCGTGGCCACACAGGTCCACCTCGACGGTGGGAGTGAACCAACGAAGTGACCACTGGTCACCGGCACGTCGCACGAAGGCCGTCTCCGAGACGCCCATTTCAAACGCGATGTGTTGGAGTTCCTCGTCGGCGAGCGGGTGTTCGAGCAGAACCACCGCCGCGGGGTTTCCACGCTCAGTGTCGCCGATGAACGCGTCCACCCACCACAGTCGATGCCCGAAGGTCACGTCGACGGATTCCACCTTTAGAGACTGCCACACGGACTCGTGCGTCTCGGTAAGGTTGAGCGGTGCGTGTCGCGACGTTCAACCTTCACGCCGGCGTCGATGGCTGGGGTCGACCAACTCGGGCGCTCGACGTCATTAAAGAACTCGACGCCGACGTGTTGATACTCCCCGAACTCTGGCGAGCGGACGAAGGACCCGACTTCTACGAGGACCTACGCACGAGTTTGCATATGGAAGGGGCGTTCGCCGCGTTAGCCAAGGGTGAACGGGTGACGTCGGGCCACGGCGGCGCGACCTGGCAGCCTCGCCTGGCCCATTTCGTGGGCGAACAGGGTCTCTACTTCAAGGAACATCGTTCGCTCACCAACGTCCAGTCGGCGAAACGCGCGCTGCTCGATCACGTCGAGAAGGGTACGTGGGGCCTCGGCCTCTTGACGCGACTCGAGATCGAGGACGTGCGCGTCGTCTCGCTCGGACGCCTGCCACGCGAAAAGGTGCAACGCGCGCTCATAGTGGCCCAACTACGTGACGGCGGACGCTCGTTCTATGTACTGGCGATCCACGGCGCACACCTCAGCCACGGCTCCTTTCGCCAGTACCGGCGCGCCAGTGCGTTCGTGAAGACTCTGGATACCACGCGGCCGGTCCTCTTTGGCGGCGACTTCAACTGCTGGCGTCCGTTGCTTCGCCTGTTCTTACCGGGCTGGCACTCGCTCGCCCGGGGCCGCACGTGGCCCGCGCCCCATCCCCATTCGCAGATTGACCATATTTTAGGACGCGGTCCATGGGCGTCTCGGCAGAGCTTCACGCGCGACGGCGGCAGTGATCATCTGGCGCTGGTGGCCGACCTCGAACTTCGCTAGGTCAGTTCCATTTTCGAACTCTCGGGCAGACGTCGCAGTAACAACAGCATTGGCAGCAGCGGCAGGAATGTGACCAGGGCCGGAATTCGCAACGAGCCAGCGCCGGTCACGTGCACCGAGTCGCCGACCAAGCCAAAGAACAAGAGCCCGGCCATCGCGCCCAGCACGCCGGCCACCACGATCCAGCCCGCCGCGGTCGCGCGAAACGAGTGCGCGAAGAGCTCGGTACTCAGCGCCGCGATCGCCGGCGCCAACAGTCCCCCGGCCATGACACCACTCATGTAACCAATGATGAAGGCTGTCTTTCCTCCGCCGTAGGCGAGCGACGCCGTGGCCGCGGTGGTGAGGGTACCCACGACCACCGTCCATCGCCGCCCGACCAGCGTGGCCAAGTAACGACTGAGCAGAAGTCCGGCGAGACCCGTGAGGGCGCTGAGCGCCACCACGCTCGCCACCACCGGGGGGCTGATCTTCAAGATGCCTTCGCCGTACACGAACGTAAATCCGCTCGCCGGACCCGAAATCACCCCAATGAGAAAGACAATGGTTCCGACAATGGCGACCCGTCCGCGCGCGCCTCGAGGCACGGCGCCCAAACGAGCCATCGGGGCTCCAGCGCCATGAAACGTGGGCTCGGGCACGCGTCGCAGAATCGGCTTGAGGAAGAAGATCGGCAGAAGGGCCAACGCGAAGAGCCAACGAAAGGAGTCGGAACCACGAATGAGGCCGTGCAGAATCGCCGCCGTGCCGGCGCCGATGCCGGCGCCGGCCGAGATAATGACGAGACGGTGAATGCGCCGACTCGTTCTCGTGAGTTCTACGGTGATTACCTGGATCATCGCGGAGGTGGTCGACAGTAGCGGGCGCGCCAGAGCGAAGCACAGAACGAAGAACCAGTAGGAGGGACTAAGTGACGCGCAGGCCGTGATGACCAGACCCAAGA
This sequence comes from Acidimicrobiaceae bacterium, assembly GCA_003134515.1. Classification (GTDB taxonomy): domain Bacteria; phylum Actinomycetota; class Acidimicrobiia; order Acidimicrobiales; family RAAP-2; genus RAAP-2. The sequence continues at coordinate 14,415 of PLBM01000037.1, forward strand.
GCAACGTGCGTCGAAGCACGGTGGTGCGGCCCCACCGATCGGCGAGTGAGGCGAGGGGCAATGCGCCTAATGAGGCAAGGCGCAGCACGGCAAGCCCGATACCAAGGACCGAGCCCGAGAGTCCGACCACGCTCTGGAGCGATTGATTCGACGCGTGACGTCCAAAGTGGTGCGCCACGTCGTCGAGGGAGGCCACGGCGCCAAACTGGGCAAACGCGGCGACCAGGGCGATGACGAACAGCGCGATCAAGAAGTGTTGCCAAGAACGTCGCGGGCGAGCCTCGTGCGACTCGTCAGCCAAGCCGCACGCTTCCGTCCACTTCCACGAGGGTCTTTCCGTGATTGCCACCACTGAACAACAAGTTGAGAGCCTCGGGAGCCTTTTCAAGTCCGTGCACGACGTGCTCTTGGTGGTGGAGCTGGCCAGCGAGCACCATGGTGGCCAACTCGGCCTGGGCTTCGACAAATCGACTGGCGTAGTCCAAGACGATGAAGCCCTCCATTCGGCCCCGACGCATAATCAACATCGAGGTGTTCTCGATCCCGCGTCGCGCCCCGGTGGCGTTGTACTGAGAGATCGCCCCGCAGAGCACCACGCGCGCGTGCATCGCGACATTGGTGAGCACGACGTCGAGAATCTCGCCGCCGACGTTGTC
>PLBM01000070.1 GCA_003134515.1 Acidimicrobiaceae bacterium
GGCAGTACGCGCAGCGCCACGTCACCGAGCACTTCGACCCAGACCCCGCCGAGTCCGAGCGAGAGGACCTTGCCCCACGTGGGGTCGGTGACCACGCCGACCAGTAGCTCAACGCCCCCGGTGCGCATCGGTCCTACGAGCACGCCGTCAAGGGTCGCCTCGGGGAGCGCCACCGCGAGCCGGTTCCTCAGGTCGTCAAAGGTGCTGGTGACCTGATCGGTGTCGACGCCCAGAGCGACCCCGCCGATGTCCGACTTGTGCGCGAGCGCCGAGGAGGCAACTTTCATGGCGACGGGTCCACCGAACTCTTCCGCGAAGGCCTTCGCTTCCTGCGCCGACGTGGCCAACCGCGCCGGCGCGACTGGAATGCCGTGCGCTTCGAGCAGTCCTCGGACCATATGTTCTGGCCACACGCCTTGGGCACCGGCGGGGACCTCAATGGTTGGTGTCGTAATGGGCGGCCCCACCGCGAGCCAGCGATCTCGCCGGTCGTGGTACCTCGCGCCGTGGCCGATGGCCCTCATCCCCGGTTCGATGCCGCTGAGCAGATACAACCCTCGGTCCCCGAGCAACTTGTGAGAGTAGGGGGTCACGTCCAAACTGATCAGGGATTGAAGAATAAGTGGCACGGCCAAGGCTTTACTGGCCTCGGCCAAGGCGTTCATTCGCTCCTCGACCATGGCCGGGTTGGGCGGCTCAGCGCGCGGAATGGTCGCGGTGTAGAGCACCATGTCGTAGTTACCGGCCACGTCACGTCCGACGATCTCGAGTGACTTGAGTGCGATGGTGGGATCCATCACCACGTAGCCGGTCACGTCGAGGGGGTTTTGGGGGTTGGAAAACGACGGCAGGAGCCGACCCAGTTCCGCCAAGGTGTTGGAAGGAAACTCGGGGAACTCGAGCTGCTCTTCGAACGCTAAGTCCGCGAGCAAGTCGCACGCGCCACCCGAGGGAGTGATCGCGGCGATTCGTCGGCCGCGGATCCCTAAGTGGTGACTGAGATACCCAGTCGTGGCCAAGAGTTCTTCTAAAGAGTCGACTCGAATGACGCCCAATTGGCGAAACGCCGCGTCGACCACCCGGTCATCGCCGGCCAGCGCGCCGGTGTGGGCCAACGCCGCTTTAGCGCCGGCTTCTGTCCGACCGGTCTTCAGCGCGACGATGGGCTTGCCGGCAGCCAGCGCGAGCTCGGCAACTTCTCGGAACTCATCGGGATGGCGCACGGACTCTATGAACGCGGCGATGACTTTCGTCTGGTCATCCTCAATCAAGTAGCGCATGATGTCCGAGGCCGAGGTCAGTGCTTCATTGCCGGTTGACACGAGCAGGCTGATCCCGATGCCGCGCGCCTGCGCGCCAGCGAGCACGGCACTCGCGAGACCGCCGGACTGAAGCACGATGCCCACGGGACCGACCTCGAGGGGCGGTGTGATGAGCAGGCCATAGGGCGTCAGACCACCGGCCGCATTGATAAACCCGTTGCCATTGGGTCCGAGCACCGTCAATCCCCGAGTGTGGGCTAGGTCCACGAGTTGGGTCTCGAGTTCAGCACCCTCGGGGCCAGCCTCGCCAAAGCCCGCCGTCAGAATCACCACGTTGGTGATCCCGGCGTCGGCCACTTCGTTCATCACCTCGAGTACCGCGGAAGTCGGGACCATGACGTACGCGAGGTCCACGGGCTCCCCAAGTGCTTTGAGTGATTTCAACACCGCTTGGCCGTGGACCTGTTCGTGGTGGGGATGGACCACGTGGACCGTCACGCCGGGGGAGTACTGGCGAAGGTTCGCGTGGGTCCAGATCGACCAGGGCGAGCGATCGGTCGCACCGATTAAGACGACCGATTTTGCACCGAAGAAGGCACCGAGGCGATCAACGACCTCGCGGTGCGACGCTCCTCGCACCTTCTCTTCGAGTCGCACGCCCCACCCCCGTGTCGTGACGGCATGACGCCGAGCCAAAGTGTACATCTGGGACGCAGTATCGGCCCTAGGGAACTCATCTCACGCGTCGCGTCACTCGTGGCGACATCGGTGTCATCGCGAGAACGTCGAACCAACACCCGGTTCTCTCACAACGGGAAGGGTCGGGCCCCGCTCGAACGGCGGTACTATCGCGGGACCGCGTTGTTGCGGACATGAGTGGTCGGAGGGTCGGACGTGATCTTCGCTTTCAGCGCGGAACAAGACGAGTTGCGCAACTCGGTACGAAAGTTCCTGGAGGACAAGTCCCCCGAGATCGAGGTACGCCGACTGATGGAGACCGACGACGGTTACGACCCGGCCGTCTGGCGTCAGATGACCGAGCAGATGGGCCTGGCGGGGTTGGCCATCCCCGAGAAGTACGGCGGTTCGGGCTTTGGCTACGTGGAGCTGATCGTCGTGTTCGAAGAGATGGGCCGGGCCTTGTTGTGTTCCCCTTACTTCTCTACCGTCGCCCTCGCGGCCAATCTTTTGTTGGCGTCGGGTGACGAGTCGGCCAAGGCCGACTACCTGCCTGCGCTGGCGAGCGGTGAGAAAATCGGCACGGTGGCGTTGGCCGAAGCGACGGGCCGCTGGGACGAGGCCGCAGTGACGATGGCTGCGACGAAATCGAAAAGCGGTTGGTCGCTCAGTGGCGAAAAGAGCTTCGTGACCGATGGCCATCTCGCTGACTTGGTGCTGGTCGCTGCCCGAACGAACGCCGGGGTGTCGATATTCGCGGTCGATAGAGGAGCCACTGGGTTCGTTGCGACGCCACTTTCGACGTTGGACCAAACTCGAAAGCAGTCCAAGCTCTCCTTTAGCAAGACTCCGGCCCGACTGATCGGCGCGGAGGGCGAGGGCTGGACGGCACTCGCGAAGATGCTCGACCTCGCCGTTGTCGCCTTAGCGGCCGAGCAAGTCGGCGGGGCTCAACAGATTTTGGACGTCACCGTGCAGTACGCGAAGGACCGCGAGCAGTTCAACCAGCCCATTGGGAGCTTCCAAGTGATCAAGCACAAGTGCGCCGACATGCTCTTAGAGGTGGAGTCCGCGCGCTCCGCGGCGTACTACGCCGGGTGGGTCGCGGCCGAGGACAGTGATGAGCTGCCCGTGGTGGCGAGCGTCGCCAAGTCGTACTGCTCGGAGGCCTACTTTCACGCCACCGCGGAGAGCATCCAGATCCACGGGGGCATCGGCTTTACCTGGGAGCACCCGGTCCACTTGTACTTCAAGCGGGCTAAGTCCTCCGAGCTGCTCTTTGGCGACGCGTCATATCACCGCGAACTGCTGGCCCAGCGCATCGGGATTTAGACGGGCCGGAGTCGTGTCGCCAAGGAGTTGCCCTCCACCGAATTTAGGAGAGACGTCGTGGAAGAAATTGTTCTAAAGGAAGGTCGCGCCGCGCGGCTGCGCCCCTTCGACGAATCCGGTTTGGCGCGCGGCGCTGATGGTGCGCTGCACTACCTCGATCTGCCACACTCCGTGCTCGACATGCTCCGAACTCGGGTCGAAAGTGATCCCTCGCACGAAGCCGTGGTCGAGCTCGACGGGGATCGGGTCAACTATCAACAACTCTGGGACCGCTCGGCTCGCGTCGCCGGTGGGCTGGTGGCCGAGGGCGTCAACGTAGGCGATCGGGTCGCGATACGCCTCGGCAACGGCCTCGACTGGGTGCTCGCCTTTTTCGGCACCCTCATGGCCGGCGCGGTGGTGGTGCCGGTGAACACCCGATTCCAGGAGAGCGAAGTGGGCTACATCCTCAGCGATTCGGGGGCGACGTACGTCTTCGAGCCGGGCCACGACCTGCCCGATGGACGCGCGCACGTGCACGAGGACCTCCGATTGAATGACCTCGCCGCAATTTTCTATACGTCGGGGACGACCGGTTTCCCCAAGGGTGCGATGACCACCCACGAATGCTTCCTCTCTAACGTCGAGACGTGCCAGCGAGTGGTCCAATTGGCGGGCCGCGAGATCCGCAACCTGGTGTCGGTGCCGTTATTTCACGTCACCGGGTGCAACTCCCAGTTACTGCCCACGTGCCAACTGGGCGGAACCACCGTCATCATGCCCACTTTCGACGTGAAGAGTTTCTTCACGGTCATTACTGAAGAGAGGATCAATCTGCTCACGTCGGTGCCGGCGATCTACTGGCTCGCGATGAACCAGCCAAACTTTGACGAACTGGACGTCTCCAACATTCGCTGGCTCACCTACGGCGGGGCGCCGATCTCAAGTGACCAGGTGCTGCGGATGAAGGACGCGTTCCCGAATGCGCTGCTCGGCAACGGCTTTGGCTTGACCGAGACTTCATCCGTTGCCACTTATCTACCCCACGAGTACTCGGTCGATCACGCCGACACGGTTGGTTTCGCGGCACCACCGGTCGAACTCGATCTCTTCGAGCCCGACCCCATCACCGGGGCCGGAGAGTTGTTGATCCGCGGCCCCAATGTGGTCCCGGGCTACTGGAGAAAACCCGAGGCCACCGAAGCGACATTCCAGAAGGGCTGGCTCCACAGCGGCGACGTCGCCCTGCTCGATGCGGACGGGTTCTGCACGATCGTCGATCGAAAGAAGGACATGGTGAATCGCGGCGGCGAAAACGTGTACTCCGTCGAGGTCGAAAACGTGTTGGCCGGCTGCCCCGGTGTCTTCGAAGTGGCGGTCGTCGGTGTCCCCGACGACATGATGGGCGAAAAGGTGGGCGCGATCGTCGTGCCGATGCCCGGCACCGAGTTTGACCCCGGCGCCCTGGTCGCCTTCGCCGCCGATCGGCTCGCTGATTTCAAGGTGCCCCAGTACGTGCAGGTCCGTGCCGATCCGCTTCCTCGAAACGCGGGTGGCAAGGTGTTAAAGAACCGGCTCCGTGACGAGACCACATGGGAACGTCCCCTTCGTTGAGCAGTACTCTCTGGACCGAGATCGAGGGTGGCTCCCCAGGGGACCGGAGTCGCGCCATCGTGCCGTCGACCCCCACGTTAAAAGGAGCCACGTAATGGCACAGGTAGATACAGTCCGAGGTCCGATCGCCACCAGCGCCCTCGGCCCGACGTTGATGCACGAGCACGTCTTCGTGTTGTCGCCCGAGATCGAGACCAATCACCCCTACGGCTGGGACGAGGACGCCCGCGTCGCCCAGGCCGTCGAAAAACTAAATCAGTTGAAAGTGGCCGGCATCGATTCGATCGTCGATCCGACCGTGGTCGGCCTGGGACGCTACATCCCTCGGATCCAGCGCATCGCCGAGCAGACCGAGCTCCATATCCTGGTCGCCACCGGTCTCTACACCTTCACTGAATTACCGCACTTCTTCGATTACCGCGGACCGGGCACCGTGCTCGGTGGCGACGATCCCATGGTGGAGATGTTCGTCAAGGACATCACCGAGGGCATCGCCGACACCGGGGTGAAGGCGGCATTCTTAAAGTGCGCCACGGACCATCAGGGGGTCACCCCCGGAGTCGAGCGAGTGCTTCGAGCGGTCGCGCGGGCCCATCGCTTGACCGGTGCACCAATCCTCACTCACACCCACGCGGACACTCACCAAGGTACGTACCAGCAGCGAATCTTCGCCGAGGAGGGGGTCGACCTGTCACGAGTGGTCATCGGCCACTGTGGTGACACGACCGACCTGGACTATCTCGAAGAACTGATCGGGCGCGGCTCGTATGTCGGCATGGACCGGTTCGGCCTGGACGCCCTCTTGTCCTTCGAGGATCGAGTCGCCACGGTCGCGGCACTCTGTGAGCGAGGACACGCCGATCACGTCGTGCTGGCGCACGACGCCTCGTGCTTCATCGATTGGATCCCCGAAGAGGCACTGTCGGTGGCCCTCCCCAACTGGCATTTCCTTCACATCACCAATGACGTACTGCCGGCGTTGCGCGAGCGCGGGGTGACCGAGGAGCAGATCGAGCAGATGATGGTGGTCAACCCCATGAACTACTTTGGGGTTTCAGGAGCTTATTGAGTACTCGTGACCGGCGCGAACTGTGCGCCAAACAACTCGGGTGCTCGCTAGCGGCCGACGGTATCGAGAAACGCCCTCGCCTCTCGCCGTGAGCGGAGCACGTGCACCGTCGTGTCAGACCCGTGCCGCAAGATCTCGGAGCGTGCGTACTCAGGTTCTGATCGGCGGTGGCGCCAAATCCTCCCCACCCCGCCCCACTCGTCGCGCAAGCGTCGCTTGACCGAGTCCTCGCAACCCTCAGGCATCTCGCCACCGGGCTTTCGAAGCCCGCGCACCAATGCGCGACTCGCGCATAACCACCAAGGAGTATCGAGAAAGACAACGGTGTCCGCGCGCTCGAGCCGGAGGGCCAGCGTTTCGCCGTAATTGCCGTCGATGATCCAAGCCTCGCCGGCGAGCAGCGCGCGCTGGCGTTCTCGCCACTCGTCGTTCGACGGTCGTACCCAGCCGGGCTTCCAGTAGTGGAGGTCGAGGTGAATCACCGGCAGACCAGTCCTCTTCGCGAGCGCACGTGTGAACGTGCTCTTCCCAGACCCCATCATCCCGTCGACGAGAACGCGGTGGCCGATCATCCGAGACGCACCGTTCATGGTGCAGAGTATGCCAAAGGCATCGAGCAGATTGCCCGCTCGGCGAGCGTTACGCCAACAGCTGGCGGCGAACAGAACGTCGCCGAAGCAGCCGACACCCATCGCTGTGGTACCCCGAGACCCCGCTGAAAGCCGATGAGCCCACTTACGTCACTCCGAAAGTCGGTACTAGGTCGATTATCACGGGACAAAAAGAGGCAGTGCAATTACTTGACGAACGAGGTAAGACCTGCAAGGGTATGAACGCATAGCAATCGAGTGTGCGTTATGCGAACACACGCTACGACAAGATTAGGGGGATTTAATGAGTGGTGGATATGAGAATCTGGGCGGGCTGAGCGCCGGGAAACGGCTCCGAGTTTGGGTGACCCGTCACCCGCTCGGTGGTGCAGTCCTGGCGGGCATCGTTGCCGGTCAGATAACAACAGTTTGGGGAAGTTGGTTCAGCGGGGTGGGCCTGCCGAATCTTGACTGGCCGCTCGCTAATGGGTTCGTTATCGATCCCACCGGATCGGTCATTGAGCAGTGGGTGATTGGCCTATGGATTCACGAGATCGACTGCATCGTGTTCGCGATTCTCTTCGCCTTCTTCCTCTTCCCGATCATGGGCAAAGTGGTGTCGACGGCGATGAACATGAGCAAAGCAATCGTCTTTAGCATGGTCCTCGCGACGATTAGCGCCGGATTCTTGGTGCCGTACGTCTACTACCCCGCGTACCACCTAGGCGTCTTTGGCGAGACCTGGAAGACAATTTTCGCCATCTACCTGTGGCACCTCATCTTCGGGCTCAACCTCGGCGCGGTCTACAACCCGCTACCCGCGGACGACGCGTTGCTTCGAGCGGCCTAGCTTTAGCCAAGGTTTGTGCTTAGTGCCGAGGGGCGACACGCTCGAGTAGTTCTTGAGCGAGCGTGATCGCCCCTTCGGTCACGACGTGATCGGTGGCGTGCGAGATTACAACCGAGACGTCGGCGTGCGCGGATCGGAAGATTGCGGCTGTCTCATTCACGCGCGTGACCGGTACGTGAGGGTCGGTGTCCGAGACCGTCAGTAGCACCGGCATGCTCGCCTGGTTTTCTGGTCGCGTGAGACTCGGCTCGTCGGGCCCGATCAAGCCGCCGGTGAAGGCCACCAGCGCGCCCATTCGTACCTTGGAGCGCGCGACGTACTCACAGCTGAGACAGGCGCCCTGGGAGAATCCCATCCATACGATCTCGGTGTCCGCTCGGCCAAATCCGGTCAGCGTGGCGTGCACCGCGCGAAGTCTTTCCAGGGCGAAACTTAGACGCGGCTCATTCTGCTCCAAGGGTGCCAAGAACGACGCCGGGTACCAGCTATCACCCTCCGCCGCCGGCAGCACGTAGGAGAGGTCCGATCGGTCCAGGCGCTCAAAGACGTTCTCGATCATGTACTCGGGGTTGAGGCCGCGACCGTGCACCAGCACCACCGTGAGCGGCGAGTCGCCTACCGGGGCGCCCACGTAGACGAGATCGCGTGCAAAGTGCGGGTTCGACGCGGCGTGACTCCCCGCGTCGGCGCCGCTCATCTCAATCTCGCTCAAGGGGCTAGCGAGAGAACTGCAACGGCTCGAGGTAGCCAATCAGAAAGTCGCGCTTGTCCGAGAAGACCGGCGGCACTTGCAGACTCATGCCGAGCTCTTCGAAGGACTCGTCGATGAGGAATCCAGTGGGCTTAGAGACCGTGGCCTCAAACATCGCCCCGCCCGGCGTGCGTACGTACACCGAATCGAAGTAGCCGCGGTCCTTACGGTCCGACACGTCGGTGAATCCCATCCCGACCAACGAGTGCTTCACTTCGTCTTGCGTGGTGAAGTCCTCGACCTGAAAGGCCGTGTGGTGCACGATGCCTTCGCCGTACATCCAACCGGCTTGGGTCCGACCGGGCTCGGCCAAGAAGTCGACGATCGCTCCCGCACCGCCTTCCCCGACTTCGAATCGGGCTCGGTCGCCCTCTTCTAAGGTGAGGCGGCCGCCCCACCCTTCACTCATGAAGTCGGCCGAGAGCCCCAGATCGAGCACCGACACCGTGATGCCGTGGGTGCCGTGAATGCCGAACTCTTGGGGCACCGGGCCCGCCGAGTACGGCTGACGCGGGTCGCTCGGCACGCCGACCAATTCGTACTCGATGCCACAGGGGTGCTTGAACTTGAGGTGCTTTTCGCCAAAGACCTCAACCTCTTCGACGTCAAAGCCGTGGTCGCGTAGACGGTCACGCCAGTAGCCGACCGCCGTCTCAAGAATGGTGAGCATCAGGACCTTCGTTTGGTTCACTCCCTGCTTGCCCATGCGCCCCGACTGACGCATCGGAAACGTCGTGACCAACGTGGACTCGAGGCCGACGTCGTTGCCGTAATAGAGGTGATAGATCGGAACGTCGCCGTCGTACAGAGCCGTCTTCTTCACACTCTTGAGGCCCAGGACCTGGGTGTGAAAGTCGTAGTCTTCCTGAGCTCCACCGACGCACAGCGTGATGTGATGGTGTCGCTGTATCGCCTTGTTGGCTTCAGCCATAATTCCCCCGTTTCCGAGTGTTCGCATAACGAACACATATGCCAAGTAACGAACCCATTATCGGTTCGCCCGTGGTGAAAGTCAAGTTAGTCCCTAGCTCGCTTCGAAAACGATGGCCACACCGTAGAGCTGCGGCTCCACGGCACTGACGCCAATTCAGCTCGTCGCTTTGGCGTTCGAATTCGCGTGCAGACCGCGCAAGTGCTCCAACTCCTCGTCGGTGGGCGCGAGCGTCTCGACGAGGTCGCCNNGAGCGCGCTCCCGCGCCGTCGCCAAAGCCCGCCGTCGTGCGGAAGTCAAGTTCGTCCACAAAGGTCCGCTTCGACTGGCGCATCACGATGATGGCGCGAGGACACGAGGCAGCGATCTCCGGGGCGCCGCCGGCGCCGGGCAGGCGGACACTGGGCCGATCGTATGACCCGATGACCGTCGAGTTGAGGTTCGCGAACCGGTCAATCTGGGCCGCTCCGAGCATGCCGACGTCGATGCGTCCGGGCTGAAGCCAGTAGTTGAATATCTCGGGCACCGAGACCACCACGTCGGCGGTACGCGCGAGCTCTCCGTCGCCGATCGACAGTGGAAGCCGCGTCGGTTTGGCGCCAATCGTTCCGGATTCGTAGACCAACACCAGTCCGGGCGCGTGCAACGAGCGCGCAAGGTTGGCCGCGACGCTCGGCAACCCTATGCCAACGAAGCAACTGCGCGCGCCCGCCAACTCGCGCGACGCGGCGATGGTCATAATCTCGTCGGTGCTGAACTCGCTCATGACGAGCGCCCCTGGTCGTACACCTGGTTGGCGAGCCAGTCCTCGAAGACCTGGCGGTCGCGACTGAGATCGTCCCACGCCTCGTAGTAGTCGTTGTCGCGCTCGGAGTAACCCGCGGCGTAGGACGGGTAGCAACCTCTCGGAACATGCGCAATGGCCGTCACGGTCCACGACGGCAGGACCACGGCGTTTCGGTCGTCGTGAAAGTCGTCGACGATCTGTTCTACCGTCACGATCGAACGGTTCGCGGCTAACACCGCTTCTTTCTGTACCCCGGTAATGCCCCACAGTCGCACGTTGCCCGCTCGGTCGGCCTGTTGGGCGTGGATGACGGTGACATCGGGTCGTAGGGCAGCGACAGCGGCGAGCACTTCACCGCTAAAGGGACACGTGACGCTGGCAATCGATGAGCTGTGCGCCGCGACGTCGGTGCCGGCGTAGGCGCGCAGCACGGCAAACGGCAGGCCGGAGGCGCCCGCGACGTAGCGATTCGCGAGACCCGCGTGGGAATGCTCGTCGAGTTCTAAGGCGTGGGGCCACTCGTGCTCGACGGCGTCACGAAAGCGGTGCAGAGAACCGACCCCGGGATTGCCGCCCCAGGAGAAGACCAGCTTGCGAGCACAACCCGCGCCGATCAACTGGTCGCATATGAGATCGGGCGTGAGTCGCACAAGAGTGAGGTCGCGACGTCGCTGTCGAATGATTTCGTGTCCCGCCGCGAAGGGGATCAGGTGGGTAAATCCCTCGAGCGCGACGACGTCGCCGTCGTGCACGTAGGTCGCCACGGCGGACTTCAACGTTAAGAACTCAGCCACATCCTCTCCCCGTCTAAGACCAACGCCAGATTATCCGAACGACTGTTCTCCCTGCGAACAATTACACCTTTCGCCGGGGGCGCCGCCTCGGCTAACGCTTCGTCAACAGTGAGTTCACGCGCTGGGTCGTGGCGAGCAGGGCCGGGACCATTTTCTCGCGTAACTCCCGTAGATTCGTCCGTCCGACGTGGGTCGAGATGTTCATGGCGGCCACCGTGCGATGTGAGGCGTCGACGATCGGCGCGGCCACGGAACGAAGTCCCACCTCGAGTTCTTGATCATTGAGGGCCCAACCTTGCTTGGCGACCTTCGCGAGCTCGGCCAAAATGACGCTCTCGTCCGTACGGGTGAATTTCGTCAGCGCCGCGAGAGGCGTCTGGGCAAGGTGGCGACGCTGTTCTTCGAGCGGCATGGCGGCGAGCAGTACGCGCCCCATGGACGTGCAGTAGGCGGGGAGGCGATTGCCGACGCTGATCGACACCGTCATGATCCTCGACGTGGCGACGCGACTCACGTAGACCACGTCGCCACCGTCCAGCACCGAAACCGATACTGACTCTTTGACTTCACTACTGAGTTCCTCCACGAATGGCTCCACGACGCGTCGAAACGGCAAGGACGAAAGGTAGGAGTAACCAATGTCGAGAATGTGCGGGCGCAGATAGAAGTCACGCCCGTCGACACCGACGTAGTCCAACTCCTCGAGGGTGTGCAGTAGACGTCGACAGGCCGCTCTGCTGTACCCGGTGCGCCGCGCCACATCGCTCAGCGTTTGGCGCGACGAGTCTTCACTAAAGGATCGGATGACGGCCAATCCGCGCTCGAGCGATTGCACAAAGTCGCGACTCCTTTTTTCCACTAGACCTCCTCAGTGCGAGTGCTATATAATGTGCCAGTGGAACAACTGTTCGCACAACGAACACATTACTTCTTTACTGCGCAGGGGGTGTAGGGATGACGGAGTACAAAACCGTCTTTGGTTCGCTGACCAACTACGAAAAGGGCGGCGTCGAGGCCATCAACGACTCGCCTCAAAACTACGTCTTTTCAAACCTCTTCGAGGTGGCCAGTCGTGCAAAGCCATGGGAAAAGGTGGCCGTTGCTAAGAACATGGAGTACGTCATCGAGGCAATCCGGGCCGAGGGAGTGTCGCCGTGGCGCATCGCCGCGCACGACGAGTTCGCGTTGGTCATGGATGGTCAAGTGACAATCGACCTTCTCGACCCGGACTCGGTCACGGCGAACCCCACTAGCACCGGATCGGTCGCCGTTGACGGCGAACCGTCGGGCAGAAAGATGGGTCAGATCGTGGCGAAGCGTGGCCACATGTCCCTCTTGCCGGCCAACCGGTGCTATCGCATGAGCGCGCGCGACGCTTCGGTAGTGCTACTCCAGACGATTCTTGGACCCGACACGCTCCAACGCTGGCCCGACATCTGCCAGCGGCACTAAGCGAAAGCGAGGAATATATGTCGACATCGCAACTACCAGAGGTGAAGTCCACTGAGCCCAACGAACAGGGCTATCGCTCATACTCCCTGGGCGAGTTCACGTTCCGACGAGATGAGCACTTTGCCCATATCGATTGGCCGACCGGTCGACACGTCATGGCGGTCGAGCCGTTCTTGAAGGCCCTGATGCGCGACATCGCTTGGAACTTCTTTTACGGGACGGTCAACTTCGACTCAGTGATTGGCACCGTGAACCACTACGGCGACGTCGACCTGTTCGCCGGACGCTTCAATGAGGACTACCGCAAGGCGGAGATCGATCACCTCGAGAATTTTCCTCACGACGAGATCAAGGCGACCTTCGAAGCGATGCTGGGGGACTGGGTCAACGAGTCCTTCGACCCCTTCGCCGCCCCCCAGGAGACGGGCTCGGCCTACGGCGACAAGTCCGGCAACAATATGGCCGCGGTGACGAGAACGCGCGTGACGGCCAAGCGAATGATTGGGATGCCCGACGACGAGCTGTTGCGTTCTGATGAGTCGGGTTACACCGTGAATCGGATGTTCGCGGACGTCGATCAGAGCGAACCCGAGGTGAAGGTGGAACCGGGCTACGAGAAGGAAGTCTCCGCCTTTAGTCTCTTCAAGTACCTCTCGCGCAGCGACGTCACGTGGAATCCCTCGGTGGTGTCGGTGTGCAAGGACAGTTTGTACTGTCCGACGACCGAGGAGTTCATTCTGCCGATCATCCATGGCAACGACCGTGTCGAGTGGTTCATTCAGCTCTCGGACGAGATCATCTGGGAAGTGGCCGATCGTGAGACGGGCCGCCCGCGCGCCAACGTCGTCATGAAAGCCGGTGACTGCGCGGCTATGCCGGCCGACATTCGACACCAGGGTTTTTCACCTAAGCGCTCGATGCTGCTGGTGTGGGAGAACAACTCAGCGGCACTACCTGGGATGATCGCCCGAGGCGAGACACCGAACGTACCCGTCGAGTTCTAGGTGGCGTTGCATTACGGGCTGTTCATCGACGGGACATCCGTTGACGCGCTCGACGGGGCCACCCTCGATGTTCTAAATCCTCATAACGGCACGGTGCTGGCGACGGTCGCCGAAGCCGGCGAGGCCGATGTCGATCGCGCGGTCGTGGCCGCGACGCGGGCGTTCCCCGCGTGGTCGTCGCTGGCCGCGAGCGAGCGGGGGCGTCGGTTGCTTCGTCTGGCGGACGCCATTGAAGCCCACGGCGAGGAACTCGCCCAACTCGAAACCCTCGATACCGGTCATCCGGTCCATGACACCACGCTGCTCGACGTTCCGCGCACCGCCGCGACGTTTCGCTACTTCGGAGGTATGGCCGACAAGTTCGAAGGTAATCTGCCCCCGGTCGACGCCGGGTTTCTCAACTACGTGTTGCGTGAGCCCATCGGGGTCGTGGGACAGATCGTGCCCTGGAACTTTCCCTTGATGTTCTGTGGCTGGAAGCTCGGTCCGGCGCTCGCGGCGGGCAACACCGTGGTGATGAAACCCTCGGAGCTGGTCCCCTTGAGCACCCTGCGACTGTGTGAACTGTTCGACGACGTTGGTATTCCCCGCGGCGTCGTGAACGTGGTGCCCGGCTACGGCGCGCGTGCCGGAGCTCACCTCGTGGCTCATCCTGACGTGGATAAGGTCAGCTTCACGGGCTCGACGCGCACGGGACGCAGCGTGGTCGAGGCGTCGACCGGCAACCTCAAGCGGTTGCAGCTCGAACTCGGTGGCAAGGGGGCCAACATCGTCTTTGACGATGCCGACCTCTCCGCCGCGGTCAACGGATCGGCCTTCGCGATCTTCCATAACCAGGGCCAGGCCTGCATCGCGGGCTCGAGGCTGCTCGTGCACCAGAGCATCTACGACGAGTTCGTCGAGCGCTTCGTGGCGTTGGCGTCGTCGATCAGACTTGGCGATCCGATGTCCAGCGATACCGAGATGGGTCCGCTCACCTCAGCCCAGCACCGTGACCGAGTACTGGAGTACGTCGCTTTGGCGGTCGAGGAGGGTGGTGAAGTCCTCGCCGGAGGAGCGCCACCGAAGAACCCGGACTTGGCGGCCGGTTACTACGTCGAGCCCACCGTAGTGCGCGCGAACCCCACCTCGCGCGTGTGCCACGAGGAGGTCTTTGGACCTTTTGTGACGGTGACGTCGTTTCGCGACGAAGCAGAGGCGCTCGAGATCGCCAACGCCACCGACTACGGCCTGGGCGCCGGACTGTGGACGCGCGACCTCGCCCGAGCGCACCGAGTAGCCGGCGCCCTTCGTAGTGGCATGGTGTGGATCAACTGCTACAAACGGGTGCACCCGGCCTCGCCCTTTGGTGGCGTGCGACGTTCTGGCTACGGGCGCGAGATGGGCTTTGACGCAATGCGTGAGTACACCGAAGCGAAGTCCGTGTGGCTGAATGTTGACGCGACGATTCCCCCCTGGTACTCGCGTGCCAACTGAGCTAACACCGGCGAATCCGGAGCGAACGGCGTGATGTCCTTTGAGTACGACGCTCTGCCGGGGCGCGTCGTCTTCGGCTCGGGAAGGCGACGCGAGTTAGCCGACGAAGTGCGTCGCCACGGGGCTTCGCGGGTCCTACTCATCGCTGATCCCCATGACCAGGAGCGACTCCAGGAGTTTCGCGAGATCTTGGGGGAGATCTGCGTCGCCACCTACACCGACATCGTCCAACACGTGCCGCGGGCCAAGGCGACTGTGGCCGTATCAGTGGCTCGCGAGTTCAGCGTCGACGCCACCGTGAGCGTCGGCGGCGGCTCGGCGACCGGCTTCTCCAAGGCCGTGGCCCTGGAACTGGCGACGCCCCAACTGTGCGTGCCCACGACCTACGCCGGCTCTGAACTGACACCGATCTGGGGCATCAGCGAGGGCGGTGAGAAGCGAACGGGCCGCGACCTTAAAGCGCTGCCCGCGACCGTCATTTACGACCCCGAGTTGACCATCGGGCTGCCCGTCGAAATCGCCGGACCGAGCGCAATGAACGCTCTGGCGCACGCGACCGAGGGCCTCTACGCCAAGGGGACGAATCCCATCACTTCGTTAATGGGCCTCGAGGCCGTGCGCGTTCTCTCGGTGCACCTGCCCTTGATGTGCGCCGCCCCGAATGACCTCGCGGAGCGCTCCCACGTGCTCTACGGCGCCTACCTCGCCGGCGCGACACTCGCGGTCGCTGGCACCGATTTGCATCACCGAACGAATCACGTGCTCGGAGGCCTGTTCAATCTCGATCACGGCCAGATGAACGCGGTCGTGCTTCCCTACGCGCTCGCGTTTAACAAGCCGGCCATCACCGAGGCGTACGCGCGCATGAGCGAGGTGCTCGGCGACGACGCGGCGACCGCGGTCTACGATCTCGCCCGGCGCATCAACGCGCCCAAGAGCTTGGCCGAAATCGGCATGCCGGCCGACGGGATCGACCGCGCCGCGACGCTCGTCGTGGCCGCATCGGGACAAAACGTGCGGCCGCTGAACGAACTCCAGGCCCGCGACTTTCTTCAGGCGGCCTTCGACGGCGCGCCGCCCGACGCGTCACGCTTCGCTTAGTCCAACCCGTATAGAAAGGAATTTCAGATGAGTCCGGTCTTCACTGTCGACCAACATCTCACTGACGTGCTCGAAAGCTTCGACGAGGCCGCGAACCCTCGACTTACGAAGGTCCTTCGTTCGCTGGTCGCCCACCTGCACGCGTTCGTGGTGGAGACCGGCCTCACGCGCGAGGAGTGGATGAGTGGAATCGAATTCCTCACCGCCACGGGACATAAATGCGACGACCGCCGTCAAGAGTTCATCCTCCTCTCAGACACGCTCGGTGTCTCGATGCTGGTTGAGATGGTCAATCAAGACTCGTCCGACGGCGCGACCGAAGCTACCGTGCTCGGACCCTTCTACGTACCGGGTGCGCCCGAACGGGCCATGGGCGAATCGATCGCGCCCGAAGGTTCGAACGGCGTGGAGATCGTTATTTCCGGGGTGGTGCGCACGGCCGGCGGAGAACCGCTCTCCGACGCAACACTGGACGTCTGGCAGGTAACGCCCGAGGGACTCTACGACGTCCAAGATCCCGCCATCGAACCGATGAGCCATCGCGGCGTCTTTCGCACCGGCGATGACGGGCGATTCCAGGTGCGTTCCACCGTGCCCGTTGACTACCAGATCCCGACCGACGGCCCCGTCGGCAAGATGCTGCGCGCGACGGGCCGGCTGTCGTGGCGCCCCGCCCACACGCACTTCATGGTGTCGCGCCCGGGCTACAAGACGGTGATCACCCACGTCTTTGACGCCGCGTCGCCACACCTCGGCGCGGACGCGGTGTTCGGCGTACGCGATTCACTCGTCGTGGATTTCTCAACAGGTGAGACGGGCTTTGACTTTGTACTTGATCCCATTTAGTAGCGGCCCCTCGACGGCCGAGGGTAGACGACCCCAGGAACGTCGTCACCTTCGAGCTGGTCGTGAGCGCCACTTTTCTACCTCAACTGTTGGTAGCGACGGTCCACTTTCGGTGAGTGGCGAGGAAGACGGGGTACCTTCAGCACTTCGAGAGGCAAACCAAAGCGTTAACTCCTCACCGCTGCTAATCTCCCCGAAAGTGCCTTCGGGGAGATCCGAGCAGGGGCACGCATCGGTAGGCACGACGACCAACGAAAGGTCTGGCCCATGAGCATTCTCGGCAATCGCGTAGTACGGCGGGAGGACCCCAAGTTCCTCACGGTGGGCGGGACCTACGTGGCCGATCTCGATCTGCCCGGATCCGTCCATTTGACCTTCGTGCGCTCCTCCATGGCCCACGCGAAAATTCTGTCGGTCGACACGTCAGGGGCCAAGGCCATGCCTGGCGTCATTGCGCTATACACGAACGAAGACCTTGGGATGGCCAAAATGCCCACGATCATGGGCATGACGAACGAAGCGATGACGCCGCCCATGCTCGCCTCGGGAACGGTGCGCTACGTGGGCGAACCGATCGTCGCTATCGTCGCCGAATCGCGCGAAATTGCGGCGGACGCACTCGAAGCGGTGGTGGTGGAGTACGAACCGCTGAAGGTGGTCATTGATTCCGTTGAAGCGAGAAAGGACGAAACTCTTCTCTTTCCCGACGCGGGCACCAATACCACGTTCACCCTTGATTTTGGCGGCGACGAAGCGCTCTTCGACGACTGCGAGGTCGTGGTTGAACTTACGTTGGTCAATCAACGAGTCGCGCCGTGTCCGATGGAGGGTCGTTCGGCGGCCGGTCACATGACCAAAGACGGCCGATTGGAATTCAACTCCGCGACCCAAGCGCCCCACGGTGTGCGCGACGCCCTCGCGGGCTTCCTCGGCCTCGAGCCTGACAAGGTGCATGTCGTGACGCCAGACGTCGGCGGAGGGTTCGGCGCGAAGGCGTCGGTCTACCCCGAAGACATCGTGGTTGGATGGTGCGCCCTTAAGCTCGGGCGCCCGGTTCGCTGGACCGAAACGCGCTCTGAAAGCATGCTCGGCCTGGGCCACGGTCGCGCGCAATTGCAGCACGTGCGCATGGGCGGAACTCGCGAGGGCGTCGTTACGGCGTACCGCATTGACGTGCTCCAAGACAGCGGCGCCTATCCCGGTTTCGGCGCGGTGCTTCCTTTCATGACCCGGGTCATGACCTCGGGACCGTACAAAATCCCCAAGGCCGAGTTCGGCAGCGTTTCGGTCGTTACCAACTCGACGCCTACCGTGGCGTATCGCGGCGCGGGACGACCCGAGGCGACCGCGGCTATCGAGCGAATGATGGACGTGTTCGCACGCGAAATCGCAATGGATCCCGCGGAACTGCGACGTCGCAATCTGATTGGTAAGGATGCGTTTCCCTACACGACGCCGACCGAGACGGTGTACGACGTGGGCGACTACCACCGGGCCTTCGAACTAGCCCTTGAGGTCGCGGGCTACGACGAGTTGCGCGCCGAGCAGTCTCGTCGCCGGGCGTCGGGTGATGTTCGCCAATTGGGCATTGGCGTGTCGTGCTACGTGGAGATCACGAACGGTCTGCCCGACGGGGAGTTCGGCGCCGTGGAAGTTCGACCCGACGGCAAGATCATTGTTCGCACTGGCACCTCGCCCCACGGCCAAGGACACGTGACGGCGTGGTCCATGCTGGTGGCTGAGCAAATGGGCGTGCCCATCGAGGATATTGAAGTCATTCACGGTGACACCGACGTCGTGCCCAGAGGCGCGGGCACGATGGGCTCGCGTTCATTGCAGATTGGTGGCGCCGCCGTCAACCAGGCGGCGGTGGACGTGGTCGAAAAAGCGAAGGACCTCGCGGCCGATCTCTTCGAAGCCGACCGCGACGACATCGTGCTCGATAAGTCCAACGGGAGCTTCCACGTGGTGGGTACGCCGGCGGTGTCGCGCAGTTGGGGCGAGCTGGCCAAGGCCGCGGTCGCCAAGGACGGCAACCCGCTCTTCGCCGAAGTCGACCTCGCGTCGCCCGGTCCGACGTATCCCTTTGGCGCGCACATCTCTGTCGTCGAAGTGGACACCGAGACCGGCAAGGTGACGTTGTTGCGCCATATTGCGGTCGACGACGCCGGGCGGATCATCAACCCCTTGCTCGCCGAAGGTCAGGTGCACGGCGGCATTGCCCAGGGTGTGGCCCAGGCGCTGATGGAAGAGGTCGTCTATGACCTCGACGGCAACCCGCTCACTTCGACGTTCGCCGACTACTCCTTCATCTCGGCGACCGAGCTGCCCAGCTTCGAAACTCGTTTCACCGAAACCCCGACACCGATCAACGCCCTGGGGGCCAAGGGCATCGGCGAGTCGGGAACGATTGGCTCGGCGCCCGCGCTGCACAACGCGGTCTGTGACGCCGTGGCGCACTTAGGGGTGCGCCACGTCGATATGCCCACCACGCCGATACGAGTCTGGAACGCGATCAACGAAGCGGCGCCGGGCAACGACGCCGGGAAGAAAGGACGTTGAGATGAAGGTCGATATGACGGTCAACGGGACCCCCGAGTCCCACGACGTGGCGGCGCGCACGCTGCTCGTGGACTACCTGCGCGACGCGGTCGGACTCACGGGGACCAACATTGGCTGTGACACGACGTCGTGCGGCGCGTGCACGGTGCTGCTCAACGGAGAGTCGGTGAAGTCGTGCACCGTGCTCGCCGCGCAGGCGGCGGGCGACGACATCACCACGATTGAAGGAATGGCCCACGAGGACGGCACGCTGCATCCGGTCCAGGCGGCGTTCCAGGAGTGCCACGGGTTGCAGTGCGGCTACTGCACGCCGGGCATGGTGATGGCGATCACGTCGCTGCTGAAAGAGAACCCTGAGCCCACCGAAGAGGAAGTTCGCGTCGGCCTCGAGGGCAACCTTTGTCGTTGCACCGGGTATCACAACATCGT